>JAFLEB010000099.1:3822-9411 GCA_017302075.1 Lysobacterales bacterium | reverse complement strand
GCGCGCGATCGAGGCGGAGGACCTCGCGGCCAACCGGCGCATGGGTGCGGCGGGCGCCGCGCTGATCGCGCCCGGCAGCGGCGTGCTGACCCACTGCAACACCGGCTCGCTGGCGACGGCGGGCTTCGGGACCGCGCTCGGGGTGATCCGCGCCGGCGTGGCACAGGGCAGGATCGCGCGGGTCTTCGCCGGCGAGACGCGGCCGTGGAACCAGGGCGCGCGCCTGACGGTGTGGGAGCTGCACCAGGACGGCATCGAGGCCACCCTGATCGCCGACTCCGCCGCGGCGCACCTGATGAAGACCGGCCGCGTGCAATGGGTGGTGGTCGGCGCCGACCGCATCTGCGCGAACGGTGACACCGCCAACAAGATCGGCACCTACCAGCTGGCGATCGCCGCGCGCCACCACGGCGTGAAATTCATGGTGGTCGCGCCCTCGTCCACGGTGGACATGGACACCGCCAGCGGCGAGCTGATCGAGATCGAGGAGCGTGATCCCGCCGAGCTGCTGGCCTTCCGCGGCACGCGCACGGTGGCCGAAGGCGTCGACGCCTGGAACCCGGTGTTCGACGTCACCCCGCACGCGCTGATCGACGCGATCGTCACCGAGCGGGGCGTGGTCGAGCGCCCGGACGTGGACCGCATGCGGGCGGTGTTCGGCCGCTGACGCGGCGCTCGTCCACCGCGTCATCGAGGCCTCGATGACGCGTGCTCGGGGACGAAATTCCGGGCGCTCGGTTCCCGCCTGCGGACGGATCGCGGAAGCGCGCCGGCGAAGGCCCCGGAAAAGCCACGTAACCCGTTGTTTCTTGGTCGGAATCCGGGGTGCGGGAAGGTGTGCCGGATGCTACAATTTCATGTTGCTGAAACTCCCCCGTAAATGCCGTCGCGGACGCCCGTCCGCGCGGCCTGCGCGGGCATCGAACACCGCATCGACATGGACACCTGATGGCCGACCTCGCCAAGGAAATCATCCCCGTCAACCTGGAAGACGAGATGCGGCGCAGCTACCTCGATTACGCGATGAGCGTGATCGTGGGACGCGCGCTCCCGGATGTCCGCGACGGCCTCAAGCCGGTCCATCGGCGCGTCCTGTTCGCGATGAACGAGCTTGGCGCGCACAGCAACAAGCCTTACTACAAGTCGGCGCGCATCGTCGGCGACGTGATCGGCAAGTACCACCCGCACGGCGACAACGCGGTGTACGACACCCTGGTGCGCATGGCGCAGCCGTTCTCGCTGCGCTACCTGCTGGTGGACGGGCAGGGCAACTTCGGTTCGATCGACGGCGACAATGCCGCGGCGATGCGTTACACCGAGGCGCGCATGTCGCGCATCAGCCACGAGCTGATGGCCGACATCGACAAGGACACGGTCGACTTCCAACCGAATTACGACGAGAAGGAACTCGAGCCCACGGTCATGCCGACCCGGGTCCCGAACCTGCTGGTGAACGGCTCGGCCGGCATCGCGGTGGGCATGGCCACCAACATCCCGCCGCACAACCTCAACGAGGTGGTCGAGGCGCTGCTGGCGCTGATCGACGACCCGCAGATCGACATCGACGGCCTGATGGAGCACATCCCGGGCCCGGATTTCCCCACCGCCGGCATCATCAATGGCGTGGGCGGCATCCAGCTGGCCTACCGGACCGGGCGCGGCCGCGTGCGCATGCGCGCGAAGGCGGACGTCGAGGTGGCCGACAACGGCCGCGAGGCGATCGTCGTCACCGAGATCCCGTACCAGGTCAACAAGGCGCGGCTGATCGAGAAGATCGCCGAGCTGGTAAAGGAGAAGAAGCTCGAGGGCATCAGCGAGCTGCGCGACGAGTCCGACAAGGACGGCATGCGCATCTACATCGAGGTCAAGCGCGGCGAGTCGGCCGAGGTCGTGCTCAACAACCTGTACGCGCAGACGCAGATGGAGTCGGTGTTCGGCATCAACATGGTGGCGCTGGTCGATGGCCGCCCGCAGCTGCTGAACCTCAAGCAGATCCTGGAGGCCTTCGTCCGCCACCGCCGCGAGGTGGTGACCCGCCGCACGATCTTCGAACTGCGCAAGGCCCGCAACCGCGCCCACATCCTCGAGGGCCTGACCGTCGCGCTGGCCAACATCGACGCGATGATCGAGCTGATCAAGACCTCGGCCAACCCGAACGAGGCGCGCGAGCGCATGCTGGCGCGGACCTGGGAGCCGGGCCTGGTCGGCAGCCTGCTCGCCGCGGCGGGCGCGGAGGCCTCGCGCCCCGAGGACCTGCCGGCGGGCGTGGGCCTGGTCGAGGGCGGCTACCAGCTGACCGAGGTGCAGGCCCAGCAGATCCTGGAGATGCGCCTGCACCGCCTGACCGGCCTGGAGCAGGAGAAGCTGACCGAGGAATACCGCCAGCTGCTGGAGGAGATCCGCGGCCTGATCCGCATCCTGGAGGAGCCGGACGTCCTGCTCGACGTGATCCGCACCGAGCTGCGCAACCTCAAGGAAGAATTCGGCGACGCGAGGCGTTCGGAAATCCGCGCCAGCGAGGAAGACCTCGACATCCTCGACCTGATCGCGCCGGAAGACGTGGTGGTCACGCTGTCGCACGCCGGTTATGCCAAGCGCCAGCCGGCGACGACCTACCGCGCGCAGCGCCGTGGCGGCAAGGGCCGCAATGCGGCCGCGACCAAGGACGAGGATTTCATCGACCAGCTGTGGCTGGTCAACACCCACGACACCCTGCTGACCTTCACCAGCGCCGGGCGCGTGTTCTGGTTGCCGGTGCACCAGCTGCCCGACGCCGGCCCGAACGCGCGCGGCCGCCCGATCATCAACTGGATCCCGCTGACCGAGGGCGAGAAGGTGCAGGCGGTGCTGCCGGTGCGCGCCTACGAAGAGGGCAAGTTCGTGTTCTTCGCCACCGCCCACGGCACGGTGAAGAAGACCGCGTTGACTGAGTTCGCATTCCGACTGTCGCGCGGCAAGATTGCGATCAACCTGGACGAAGACGATGCGCTGGTCGGCGCCGCGCTCACCGACGGCGAGTGCGACATCATGCTGTTCGCCAGCAACGGCAAGGCGGTGCGCTTCGACGAGGGCAGCGTGCGCGCCATGGGCCGCACCGCCACCGGCGTGCGCGGCATGCGCCTGGCGCAGGGCGAGGAGGTGCGCAGCCTGATCGTGATCGACGGCCAGGGCGACATCCTCACCGCCAGCGAGCGCGGCTTCGGCAAGCGCACCGAGGTGGCCGAGTTCCCAAAGAAGGGCCGCGGCACGCAGGGCGTCATCGCGTTGAAGACCACCGAGCGCAACGGCCAGTTGGTCGGCGCGATCCAGCTGTCCGACCACCACGACGTGCTGCTGATCTCCGACGGCGGCACCCTGGTGCGCACGCCGGCGGCGGACATCGCCCAGGTCGGCCGCAACACGCAGGGCGTGACCCTGATGCGCCTGGCTGCGGATGAAACCCTGCAGGCGATCGAGCGGCTGGATGCCACCCTGGATCGCGAGGCGGAAGACGCCGGCGCCGATGCTGCGGTGGCGGTCGAAGGCGACGAGGCTGCCAGCCCGCCGCAGGCCTGAGTCGCCGATCGCTATTGGCGAAAACGCCCGGCGCAAGCCGGGCGTTTCGTTTTGCGGGCCAAGATGTCAGTCGGCCGGCAGGGCCTCGAGCACGTGTTCCGCCGACGAAACCCTGAACTCGCCCGGGGCCTCGACGAACAACTGCCGGACCACGCCGTTCTCGGCATACAGGGCGAAGCGCTTGCTGCGCAGGCCCATGCCGTAGCCGCTGGCATCCATCTGCAGGCCGAGCGCGCGGGTGAAGTCGCCGTTGCCGTCGGCCAGCATGCGCAGGCCCGGCGGCACGTGCTGGCTCTCGCCCCAGGCCTGCATCACGAACGGATCGTTGACCGCCATGCAGGCGACTTCGATGCCGCGCTCGCGGAACGCATCGAAGTGTTCGACGAAGCCGGGAAGGTGGCGTTCGGAGCAGGTGGGGGTGAAGGCGCCGGGGACGGCGAACAGGACCATCTTGCGTCCCTCGAACAGGGTGGGCGTGTCGATCTTCTTGACCCCCTCGTCGATGTGCTGGAGCACGGCCTCGGGGATGCGGTCGCCGATCTGGATGGTCATCGTGCTTGCCTCGGTGGGGTTGGAAGGTGTTGTAACCTGACGCGCATTCGTTGCACGTCAACACCCGGTCGCGCGCCACGTCGCGGCGATTAGACTACGGCCTGCGGCACCCACGGGCCAGCAGGACGTAGCAAGCATGGAATTCAAGGATTACTACGGGATCCTCGGCGTCGAGCCCAGCGCGGGCGATGCCGAGATTAAGACCGCCTACCGGCGCCTGGCGCGCAAGTACCACCCCGACGTCAGCAAGGAAGCCGGGGCCGAGGACAAGTTCAAGGCGGTGAACGAGGCGTACGAGGCGCTGCGCGATCCCGCCCGGCGCAAGGCCTACGACCAGTTGCGCGCCGGCGGCTACCGGCCAGGCGACCAGGTGCGGCCACCGCCGGGTGGCTTCCACCGCGGCCCGGGCGGGCAGCCCGACGTGGACTTCGACGAGATCTTCGCCGGTGGCGGGGCGGGTGGTGGGTTCTCGGATTTCTTCGAGAGCCTGTTCGGGCGCGGGCGTGCCGGCGCGGGTCCGCGCGGGCCGCAGGCGCCGGGCGAGAGCCGGGCCAAGCTCGCGGTGCCGCTGTCGGCGGTGCATGCCGGCAGCAGCGTGCGCATTTCGGTGGGCGGGCGCACCCTCGACGTGCGCGTGCCCAGGGGCATCCGGCCGGGACAGGCGATCCGCCTGTCCAGGCTGGGCAATGGCGGTGGCGACTTGCTGCTGGAGGTCGAATACGCCGCCGACCCGCAGTTCGAGGTCGACGGGCGCAACGTGATCCACGTGCTCCCGGTCGCGCCATGGGAAGCCGCGCTCGGCGCCACGATCAGCGTGCCGACCCTCGGCGGGCCGGTCGAGCTCAAGATCCCGGCCGATTCCGAATCCGGCCGCAAGTTGCGCCTGCGCGGGCGTGGCCTGCCGGGGACGGGAGGTGCCGCGGACGGCGACCAGATCGTCGAATTGGAAGTGCTGGCGCCGCGGGCGCACAACGATGCGCAGCGCGAGGCCTATGCACGCATGCGCGATGCGTTCGGGGACGACTGGCGACGCGGGTGACAGGCAGGGCACGCGCGCGGCATCGCCGCACGCGTCGCGCGATCAGGCTGCGGGCGCGCCGCCGAGCTGCTGGACGATCAGCTCGGACAATTCGGTCTCGCTGAACGGCTTGGTGATGTAGGCCTTCGCACCCTGGCGCATGCCCCATACGCGGTCGGTGTCCTGGTCCTTGGTGGTCACCAGCACCACCGGGATGTGCTTGGTCGTCGCATCGCGGGTGATCGAGCGCGTGGCCTGGAAGCCGTTGAGGTTCGGCATCACCACGTCCATCAGGATCAGGTCGGGCAGGTCGCGCTTGGCGGCCTCCACCCCGGCCGCGCCATCCTCGGCGGTCAGCGCCTCATGGCCCAGTTTCTCGACGATGCGGCGGATGCCCATCAACTGGGAAGGGGAGTCGTCGACGATCAGGATGCGTGCCATGCAGGTGGTCCCCGGGGATGCCG
>JAFLEB010000099.1:0-3722 GCA_017302075.1 Lysobacterales bacterium | reverse complement strand
CGAGCCGACCCCGCCGGTGGCGCCGGTGACCGCCAGCGGGCCGAGTGCGGGGGATTGCCGGTTCTCGGTCATGCGCAGCAGGGCCAGCGCGGCGGTGAAGCCGGCGGTGCCGAGGATCATCGATTCGCGCAGGCTCAGCCCGGTGGGCAAGAGGATCACCCAGCGCGATTCGAGCCGCGCGTACTCCGCGTAGCCGCCATCGCGCGTCTCCGACAGGCCGCTGCCGGTGACCAGGACCGGGTCGCCTTCCTTGAACGCCGGGTCCGTGGACGCCACCACGTGGCCGGCGACGTCGATCCCGCCGACCAGCGGAAAGCGGCGCAGGATCTTGCCCTGGCCGGTGCCGGCCAGCGCGTCCTTGTAGTTGACCGAGGAGTACGCGGTCTTGATGACGACCTCGCCGGGGTTGAGGTCGTCGATGGAGACGGCCTCGATGCCGCTGCGATAGCCGTCGCCGTCGTTGTGGATGCGGAATGCGCGGAAGGCCGCCGGGAGGGTCATACATCCTCCGTCGTCAAGGCCAGTTGCGAGCGCCGCTTCTCGTCCAGCCACTTGTCCGCCTGCGCCGGCAGGTAGCCGCGCATCCACGCGAGCAGGGCGTCCATGTCGTCGCCGTGCCACATGTCCTGGCGTTGCTCGGGATGCAGGAAGCGGGCGGCCACCATGCGATCCAGCATCGCCATCAGCGGCTGCCAGAAGTCGTCCACGTCAAGGAAGGCGCAAGGCTTCTTGCCGAGGCCGAGCTGGCGCCAGGTGAGCATCTCGAACATCTCGTCGAGCGTGCCGAAGCCGCCTGGCAGGGCGACGAACCCGTCGGCCAGGTCGAACATCCGCGCCTTGCGCGCATGCATGGAATCGACCACCTCCAGGCGCGTCAGGCCGCGATGCGCGACCTCCCAATCCACCAGTTGCTGCGGGATCACGCCGATCGCCTTACCGCCGTGCGCGAGCACGGCATCGGCGACGATGCCCATCAGGCCGACGTTGCCGCCGCCATAGACCAGCGCGATCCCGTCCGCGGCCATCCGTGCGCCGAGGGCGCGCGCCACGTCGGCGTAGGCAGGGTCGTTGCCGGTGTTGGAGCCGCAGTACACGCAGAGTATCTTCATGCGCCGATTATCGCGCGATGCAAGCGAAAACGGCGCACCGAAGTGCGCCGTCGTGTTGCGTCACTGCCATGCCGGCCGCGTCGCGGCGCAGGGGCCTTCGCGACACGCCGCAAGTACGTCCATGTAGGCTTTTCGGCGGCATCCGTGCCGCCGAAAGTCGCGAAAACCCTCGCGCCACGCCGCAGGCTCACTCGCGGTGCGAGTGGTGCAAGATCAGTTCGCCTTGTGGATCGCCCGCTTGTGCACCGCCATCGCGGCGTCGTGCACGGCCTCGCTCAGCGACGGGTGCGCGTGGCAGATGCGCGCCAGGTCGTCGGCGCTGCCCTTGAACTCCATCGCCAGCACGCCCTCGTGGACCAGCTCGGAGACGTTGGCGCCGACCAGGTGCATGCCGAGGATGGTGTCGGTCTCAGCGTGCGCCAGCACCTTCACGAAGCCCGCCGGCTCGGCCATCGCCACCGCGCGGCCGACCGCGGCGAACGGGAAGCTGCCGGCCTTGTACGGAACGCCTTCGGCCTTCAGCTGTTCCTCGGTCTTGCCGACCCAGGCGATTTCCGGCTCGGTGTAGATCACCCACGGGATGGTGTCGAAGTTGACGTGGCCCGGCAGGCCGGCGATCAGCTCGGCCACCGCGATGCCTTCCTCGAAGCCCTTGTGCGCCAGCATCGGGCCGCGCACGCAATCGCCGATCGCCCACACGCCGTCCACGCCGGTATGGCAGTGCTCGTCGACCACGACCTGGCCGCGTTCGTTGAGCTGCACCCCAGTGCCCTCGGCCAGCAGGCCCTTGGTGGCGGCGCGGCGGCCGACGGCCACCAGCAGCTTGTCGACCACCAGCGACTGTTCGGCGCCCTTGTCGTCGGTGTAGCTGACGTGCACGCCGTCCTTCTTGACCTCGGTGTTGGACACCTTGCAGCCCAGCTTGATGTCCAGGCCCTGCTTCTTGAACTCGCGCGCGGCGACCTTGCCCACTTCGGCGTCGGCGGCGGCGAGGAAGGTCGGCATGCCCTCGAGGATGGTGACCTCGGCGCCGAGGCGCTTCCACACGCTGCCCAGCTCCAGGCCGATCACGCCGGCGCCGATCACGCCCAGGCGCTTCGGCACCGCGTCCAGGTCCAGCGCGCCCACGTTGTCGATGATGTGCTCGCCGAACCTGGCGAACGGCAGTTCGATCGAATCCGAACCCGCCGCGATGATCACGTTGGTGCCGTGCAGTTCGACCTCGGAACCGTCGTGCTGCTTCACCTTGACCACGTTGCCCGGCTGCAGCTGGCCGTCGCCGTAGAACGCCGCGACCTTGTTGGCCTTGAACAGCGCCGCGATGCCGCCGGTGAACTGCTTCACGATGCCGTCCTTGCGGGCGACCATCTTCTTCACGTCGATCGCCGGCTTGTCGAAGCTGATGCCGTGCTGGTCGAAGAGGTGGCCCATGTTCCAGAACTGGCGGCTGGAATCCAGCAGCGCCTTGGACGGGATGCAGCCCACGCGCAGGCAGGTGCCGCCCAGCGCCGGCTTGCCGTCCTTGCCGAGGGCGGCGTCGATGCAGGCGGTCTTCAGCCCGAGCTGCGCGGCGCGGATCGCCGCGTGGTAGCCGGCCGGGCCGGCGCCGATCACGACGACGTCGAACTTCTGTGCTTCGCTCATTGCGGATGTCCCTTCGTTGCGAACAGGAAGCCCCGCTGGGCGGGGCTTCGCGCGATCACATGCCGAGCAGCATGCGGTGCGGGTTCTCGAGCTGGTTCTTGATGTCGACCAGGAACAGCACCGCATCCTTGCCGTCGATGATGCGGTGGTCGTAGCTCAGCGCGATGTACATCATCGGCGCGGCGACGACTTGGCCGTTCTCGACGATGGCGCGCTCCTTGATGGCGTGCATGCCCAGGATCGCGCTCTGCGGCGGGTTGACGATCGGCGTGCTCATCAGCGAGCCGAAGGTGCCGCCGTTGGTGATGGTGAAGGTGCCGCCCTGCAGGTCCTCGAGCTTCAGCCCGCCCTCGCGCGCCGCCTTGGCGAAGCCGGCGATGCCGCCCTCGATGTCGGCGAACGACATGCGCTCGACGTTGCGCAGCACCGGGGTGACCAGGCCCTTGTCGGTGGACACCGCGACGCTGATGTCGGCGTAGCCGTGGTAGATGATGTCGTTGCCGTCCACCGAGGCGTTGATGATCGGGTGGCGCTGCAGCGCGTTGGCCGCGGCCTTGGCGAAGAAGCTCATGAAGCCGAGCTTGATCCCGTTGGCCTTCTCGAAGGACTCGCCCAGCTCCTTGCGCATGGCCATCACCTTGCCCAGGTTGACCTCGTTGAACGAGGTCAGCATGGCGATGCTGTTCTTGGATTGCATCAGGCGCTCGGCGATGCGGGTGCGCATGCGGGTCATCGGCACGCGCTCCTCCGGGCGGGCGCCGCCGCCCACGCCCGCGGTCTTGCCGCTCGCGTAGTTGACGATGTCTTCCTTGGTGACCATCCCGCGGCGACCGGTGCCGGCGACCTCGGCGGGATTCACGCCGCTGGTCGCGGCGGCGAAGCGCGCGCCCGGCGGCAGATCTCCACCCACGGGGGCGGGCGTGGTGCTGGCGGGCGCGGCGGCCTGGGCCTTGGCGGCCTCGGCCTTCG
>JAFLEB010000098.1 GCA_017302075.1 Lysobacterales bacterium | reverse complement strand
CGGCGGCCAGGTGCATGACGCTCGCCCCCTCGCGCCGCAGTTCCTCGGCCTGAGCCGCCAAGGGCGACACGTCCGCGCCTTCCTGTTCCATCAGCACGGTATTGCCCAGCGCAAGGCGGCGTCCGCCGACGCTGCCGCGCACGCCGATGCCGCTGGAGGACTCGAAGCCCTCGGCCTTGTCCAGCGTCAGCCCCTTTTCCCGGGCCGCCCGGACGATGGCGTCGGCGAGCGGATGCTCGCTGCCCTGATCGAGACTGGCCGCCAGCCGCAGCACCTCGTCTTCGGCAAGCCCCGGCGCCGCGACCGCGCGCTCGAAGGCCGGGCGGCCTTCCGTCAGCGTGCCGGTCTTGTCCACGATCAGGGTGTCGATCTCGCGCAGGCGCTCGATGGCCGCCGCATCGCGGAACAATATCCCCTGCGTCGCGGCCTTGCCGGTGGCGACCATGATCGACATAGGCGTGGCCAGGCCCAGCGCGCAGGGGCAGGCGATGATCAGGACTGAGACGGCGTTGATGAGGCCGAACAGCCAGCCGCGCTCGCCGCCGAAGATCCCCCAGCCGAAGAAGGAGAGCAGTGCGATCCCGACCACCGCCACCACGAAATAGCCGGCCACGACGTCGGCCAGACGCTGCATCGGCGCTTTGGAACGCTGTGCCTGGGCGACCATCTGGACGATCTGGGCGAGCACGGTCTGAGCACCGACCTTTTCGGAGCGGATCACCAGGCTGCCTGAGGTGTTGAGCGTAGCGCCGATCACCTTGTCGCCGGGCCACTTTGTCACGGGCAGGGGTTCGCCGGTCAGCATGGATTCGTCAACCGCACTGGCGCCTTCCGTGACTTCGCCATCCACCGGCACCTTCTCGCCCGGCCGCACGCGCAGGATGTCACCGACGTGAACATGCGTCAGCGGCACGTCTTCCTCGCTGCCGTCCGGCCGGATGCGTCGGGCGGTCTTGGGTGCGAGGCCGAGCAGGGACTTGATCGCCGCCGAGGTTTTCGAGCGGGCGCGCAGTTCCAGCATCTGCCCGAGCAGGGTCAGCGAGATGATCACTGCTGCCGCCTCGAAATAGACGCCGATGCGGCCGTGGGCTTCGAACGAGTCCGGGAACAGGCCGGGCGCCAAGGCCGCCACGACACTGTAGACAAAAGCGGCGCCGGTGCCGATGCCGATCAGTGTCCACATGTTCGGGCTGCGCCGGACGATGGACTGCCAGCCGCGCACGAAGAACGGCCCTCCCGCCCAAAGAACGACCGGAGTGCTGAGTAACAACTCGGCCCAGGTACGCGCTGCCGGGGTCAATCCGGCGACGAGGTGCCCGGCCATGGCCAGCAGGACTACGGCGACGGTGAGCGGCAGACTGCCCCAGAAGCGTCGCCGGAAATCCCGAAACTCACCATCGTCTTCCTCACGTTCCAGTTCGGGCACGGCGGGTTCCAGGGCCATGCCGCACTTCGGGCAGGTGCCCGGCCCGAACTGGCGGACTTCCGGGTGCATTGGGCAGACATATTCGGTGCCCGCCGACTCTGCCTCTGCTTTCGTCGGCGCGGGAGACAGATAGCGCTGCGGGTCGGCAACGAACTTGTCGTGGCATTTCTGCGAGCAGAAGTGAAAAACCGTGCCCGCGTGTTCTGCAGTCGGCTTACCGGCATCCAGCGACACATCCATGCCGCATACCGGATCTCTCGCGCTCGTGGCATGGTGGGTGTGGCCATGAATAGCGTGATCGTGACTCATGCGGTCAACTCCTTGGCGACGCCGGGTTCTGTCCGTCGTTCCAACGTGGAAAGAAGGCCGGCGTCATGCTGGCATAGCGTATCCATGCCTCGCCAAAGGCAGCAGCGGAATCGCGCTCCTCGCGCCGGGCGAGACGCACATACACGACGAGCAGGATGGGGAACATCACCAGCGTAATCAGCGTTGGCCATTGAAGCAGGAACCCGACCATGATCAGGACGAAGGCGACGTACTGCGGATGACGCACACGCGCGTAAGGGCCGCTGGTCGCCAGCCGACCGCTTGCCTGCGCCGCATAGAGCACGCGCCATGCGGCCGCGAGCGACCAGAAGCCGCCGCCGATCAACGCCGCTGACAACAGGTGGAACGGCCCGAAGTGCGGATTGGCGCGCCAGCCGAACATCACTTCCAGAAGATGCCCCGAGTCATGGGCGAGGAAGTCCACGCCGGGGAACTGCTTGGTCAGCCAGCCCGAGAGCAGATAGATGGTGAGCGGAAAGCCATACATCTCCGTGAACAACGCAAGCACGAAGGCCGAAAACATGCCCAGAGTGCGCCAGTCGCGAGCGCTTTGAGGTTTGAAGAAGCTGAAGGCAAAGAAGATGAACAGCACCGAGTTGATCAGCACCAGCGACCACAAACCATAGGCGGGAGCAGTTTCTGTCATTATCCTGCTCCATCGTTGGATCTGCCGTCGCCTCCACCATGGCCATGGCCGCCGTGCATGAACAGGTGCATCAGCGGGCAGGCTAGCAGGACCAGGTAGGGCAGCCAGCCAATCAGGCCGGAGAGGTGCATCCAGTGCTCAAAAGCCAGGAGCAGAACGGCGAGGAGTGCGAAGCCTCCCAAGACCCAGCGGGAGCGCCGGCTTATCCTGGCGGTTGTCGCATGCAGTGTCCCGTGTGGGGAATGGTCATGGGTTTGCATCGTATTCACCTGCTGGTAATGACTTAGGTGGCGGGGGTCGATGCGTTTCGTCCTTGCTGGTGCGACCGGCCGCCGCTTTGGCGAACAGCCAGACCAGCAAGGCGATCGGTATCAACCAGAGCAGAATCATGCCGATGCCCATCAGGCCTCCTCCGTGATCGTATCCCCACATGGCAATGCCTCCATGAATGTGGTCAGGCTGGTTTCGGGGGCTCGCCCAGCGGCATGCCCATGCGGCCCTGCATCATCATCTCCATGCGTTTGGACATCATGTCGTGCTGGGAAACCTTGCCTTGTCCCATCATTCCCATGCCCCCCTGCATCATCGGACAGTCCATCATGCCCGATTGCATCCCCGTGGCCATGCCCATGTTCTCCTGCATCGTCTTCATATGCTCGTCCATGAGTTTCTGGCGTTTGTCGGCGGTCTTCGCTTTCGCCAGCCGCTGGAGCTGGGTGTGCATTCGGCCCAGGTTGTCCTGCATCTTTTGCACGGTCTTGCCATCCGCCTGCGCCTGGGTAGTTGGCGCCCCGCCGGGTTGCGCCGGGTGATGCGATTCCTCAGCGAATGCCGGCATGGCAAGGGCAAGTGAAACAGCAATTGCTGAAAGGGCGACGGTTCTCAAAAAATTCTCTTTGATCGATGTTGTGAAACGACTTCAAAGCCAGAAGTGCAGGCCCGCCACCCAGCGCGCTTCGCCGGAAGGACGAGAGAAAATCCGCTGTGTCGCATCAATTAATCCTCCCGGGGTTAATGACGTGCGTAAGTTGCGGTACTGCCGTCCTGGCGCACGAGGAAAATCTCGTAGGGCTGCTTGCCGGGCGCGTCCATGCCGGGTGCGCTCTGCGGCATTCCCGGGGAGACGAGGCCCTTGGCCTGCGGCTTCTCGGCGAGCAGGCGCTTGACGTCGGCGGCCGGCACGTGGCCCTCGATCAGGTAGCCGGCAACCTCGGCGGTGTGGCAGGAGCCCATCGCCGGTGGGACGCCCAGTCGCTGCTTGTGCGGGGTGACGTCGTTCATGTCCTGCGTGACGACCTTGAACCCGCTGGCCTTCATGTGATCCACCCAATTGCTGCAGCAGCCGCAGGTCGGTGTCTTGTAAACCTTGACGGTCGGCAGCGCTTCGGCCGCCCATACGGCAGGCGCGAACAGGGCAAGCAGGACTGTGGTGCGGATAGCGGGTTTCATGTGGGACTCCTTTGTGATTCGATGGGTTCAGTATGAACTGCGGACACCAACACCAGCCTGACCGCGGGATTACATTTCTGTCATTCTGCGGCGCAAGTAGGCATCATTTGAAATCGGTGGTATCGATCAATTTCGTCGCAAGAAGATGATGTAGGCAACGATGGTCATCACAGCGTAGTTGATAGACATAAACCACGGCGCATTCCATGCGATGCCATCGAATCCCCAGTAGGTCAGTGGATATAAGACGGGGGAAGGGTAGAACTCCGCCGAATGCGTAAATACATCTATCAGAATATGCGACCACCAACCCAATAGTGGAACCCAGAGGCGCCCCAGCCACAACCAAACGGCAGCAGTAATCGCGCCGGCCACCAAGGCACTGTGCATCACGCAATGCAGATGATGGGTAAGTTGATTGAGGTTGGGGGACAACGGAGGCTCAAAGCCCGGTGAAGCATTGACATAGGCAGTGAATATTTCCAGCCCATTTGCCGCGAATGGCGCCGCGATCATCAGGGGGAGCAAATGTATGAGATCGGGGGCAACCGCCAGCCCGATCGTCGCCATCTTCGTCTTTGTGTTTATGCGATGATATTTTCCGGCCCAAGCAATGCCGAGGCCAGCCCAAAGACCATGTGCAACGATGTCCAAGTTTTCGCTCCCGAAGTGTTCAACGGCGCGTTCCGTTCAGTGCGAGTGCCCGGCGTGCCCGTCCTGAGTAGAGAGCATCGGTTTGTCCAGTGGCGTGAAGCGAGCTTGTTCTGGAGACTTGTTCGGGAGCGTGACCGAAACGATAGCCTTCATATCCGGCGCTGAGGCGTAGGCGCCCGAACCCTTTAGTCGGTTGTCGCCATCCGGTATCAGGCTGACGGTGACCTTGGCTTTTCCGGAAAGGATGGTTACCGTACCTTTTGCACCTGCCGTCGGCACCTTTGTACCGGCATGGTCGGTGACATACACGACCACCGGGTTGTCCTTCGCTTCCTTGCTGTCCTTGGCGACTACCAGTTCGTAGTGATAGGCGCCGGCCATGCGCAACTGGCCGCCGTTGGGCGCTTTCTGGGTATCCAGGGCTTCGTCGGTGTGGGCAAGCAACGTCGGGCTCGCCAGAGCAAATGCACTGGCGGCAGCAATCAGGAACAGGGCTTTCTTCATGGCAAACATCTCCTTGGGCGGGTTGAAAGGGTCAGAAACTCTCTTTTTCCTGACTGGCCAACAGGCTATCCAGGGGACGTTGTCCCCATAGCCAGAACATCACCGGGGTCAGCAGCGTATCGAGCAAAGTGGAGCTGATAAGGCCACCGAAGATCACTACCGCCACCGGATGCAGCACTTCTTTGCCCGGAGCATCGGCCGAGAGCAGCAGCGGCATCAGCGCGAAGGCGGCGACCAGCGCGGTCATCAGCACCGGGGTGAGCCGCTCCAGCGACCCGCGCACGATCATGTGCTGACCGAAGGTTTCGCCTTCGAAGGCGCACAGATTGATGTAATGACTGATCTTGAGGATGCCATTGCGCGTGGCGATGCCGGTTAAGGTGATGAAGCCGACCAGCGCAGCGACCGACAGCGGCTGGCCGGAAATCCACAAGGCGATCACGCTGCCGATCAACGCCAGCGGGATGTTGCCCATGATGATCAGTGTCAGCGCCATCGAGCGGTAGCGGCTGTAGAGCACCATGAAGATCATCGTCAGCGACACCAGCGCCAGCAAGGTGATGAGTTTGGCAGCCTGCTCCTGCGCCTGGAACTGTCCTTCGAGCGCGGTGAAATAGCCCTCCGGGAGCGGCTTCGCGGCCAGCTCGGCGCGGATGTCGGCGATCACCTTTGACATGTCGCGGCCGTCGGTGTTGGCCGAGAGCACGATACGGCGACGTGAGTTTTCGCGGCTGACCTGGTTGGGACCATCGCTTTCCTCGACGCTGGCAATCTTGGACAGTGGGACGTAGCCCGTTGGCGTCTCGATCAACAGGTCGGCCAGCGCCTGCGGCCCGCGCGCGGATTCCGGCAGGCGCACCAATAGATCGAAGCGGCGGTTGCCTTCGATGATCTGGGTGATTTTCTCGCCCTCGATCATCTGTTCCAGCCCACGCAACAAACTGCCGGGCGCCACGCCGTAGCGAGCTGCCTGCTCGTAGTCGAGGCGAATCTTGATCTGCGGGATCAGCACCTGCTTTTCGATCTGCAGATCGGCGACGCCGGGAATCCGTGCCAGCCGGTCGCGCATCTCGGCCGCCAGGCCGCGCAGGGTATCGAGATCGTCGCCGTAGATCTTCAGCGCAATCTGGGCGCGCACACCGGAAAGGAGGTGATCAAGCCGGTGCGAAATTGGCTGGCCGACGTTGGAGGCGGCCGGCAGGCTGGCAAGACGCTGCCGGATGTCGGCAATGATCTCTTCACGGCTGCGCGCCGAGGCTTTCAGGTCGACGTCCATTTCGGTGTAGTGCACGCCTTCCGCATGCTCATCGAGCTCCGCGCGGCCGGTGCGGCGTCCGAGCTGCGTGACCTCGGGCACTTGCATCACCAGTTGCTCGGCCAAAGTGCCGATGCTGTTGGATTCGGCGAGCGAGGTACCGGGATTGAGCAGGACATTGACCGTCAGCGTGCCCTCGTTGAAAGGCGGCAGGAAGGAGCGCGGAAAGAAGGGCACGCTCGCCGCGACGATGATGACCAGCGCCGCGGCCCCGGCCAGCAGGCGGCGTGCATGACCGAACGACCAATGCAGAAGCTTGGCATCCCAGCGCTTGAGCCAGATCACCAACGGGCTGTCCCCGGCGTGGAGCTGCTTCATCTGCGGCAGCAGGTAGTAGGCCATCACCGGCGTCAGCGTTACCGAAACGATCATGCTGGCGAGAATCGAGACGATGTAGGCGACGCCGAGCGGGGTAAACAGCCGGCCCTCGATGCCCGGCAGCACGAACAGCGGCACGAACACCAGGACGATGATCACGGTCGCATAGACGATGGCGGAGCGCACTTCCAGCGTCGCGGCGGCGATGACTTCCGCCACCGGGCGCGGCGAATCAGTGGCCCGGTTCAGCTTCAGACGTCGCAACACGTTCTCCACGCCGACCACCGCGTCATCCACCAGCTCGCCGATGGCGATGGCCAAACCGCCCAGCGTCATGGTGTTGATCGACAGGCCGAAGTAATGGAACACCAGCGCCGTAACGAGCAGCGACACCGGAATCGCCATCAACGAAATCAGCGTGGTGCGCACATTGAGCAGGAACACGAAGAGGATCACGGCCACCAGGATGGCGCCGTCGCGTAGTGCCTCTTCAACGTTGTTTACCGAATGCTCGATGAAGTCGGCCTGCTTGAACAGGAAGGACGGCGTATCGAATCCCTTGGGCAGGCTCTTGCCGAGCTCGGCCATTGCTTTCTCGACTTCGCGGGTCAGCTGGACGCTGTCGGCAGCCGGCTGTTTCTGCACCGACAAAATCACTGCCGGCTTGCCCTTGTAACTGCCGTCGCCGCGCTTGACGGCCGGGGCGAGTTTCACGTCCGCCACTTGCCGGAGCAGGATCGGCTGGCCATTCTTGGTCGCCACAACGAGATTTTGCAGGTTTTCAATGCGCGAGCTGCGGCCGATCTGGCGGATCAGGTATTCGCGGCCCTGGGCTTCAAGAAAGCCGCCGCTGGTGTTGGCGCCGAAGTCCTTCAGGGCGGCCTCCAGCTTCTCGCGCTCGATACCCAGCGCCTGCAACTGTGCCGGCTTGATCTCCACCCGGTATTGCCGCACCTCGCCACCGATCGGGATGACCTGGGCGACACCGGGAATCGTCAGCAGACGCGGACGCATCACCCAGTCTGCGTATTCGCGGACGGTCATCGGACTGATCTTGTCGGGATCGGCCGGGAGCGCGATCAGCAAAATCTCGCCCATGATCGACGAGATCGGCCCGAGCTGCGGCACGATGCCGGGCGGCAGGGCCTCGCGCACCAGATTCAGCCGCTCGGCAATCTGCTGACGGTTGCGATAAATGTCCGAACCCCATTCGAATTCGACATAGATGATCGACAGACCGATGCCTGACACCGAGCGGACGCGCGTCACGCCCGGCATGCCGTTCATGCTCGATTCGACCGGGAAGGTCACCAGTTGCTCGACCTCCTCAGGGGCCATGCCGCCGGCCTCGGTCATCAGCGTCACCGTTGGCTTGTTGAGGTCGGGGAAGACGTCGACCGGCATCTGCCGCAGGGTGATCGCACCGTAGATGATCAGCAGCAGTGAGATGCCGAGGACGATCAACCGCTGCTTGAGCGCGGTGTGAACGATGTAGTCGAACATATCAGCGCACCTGCGAGAGCAGCCCGGCGCCGACGGTCACCACGCGGTCGCCGTCATGCAGGCCGTCGAGGATGGCGACGTTGGCCGCATCGAGCGACTGGTGGCGAATCCGGCGGGCAACGAAGCGCTCAGCCTCGATATGCACCCAGACCGCCGTCTCGCCAGCACCGACTTGTGTCAGTGCCGTCCTCGGCGCAGTCGCACCCTTGACGCCTTGCTCGGTGCGGGCGAACACCTTGACCGGCTGACCGACGGCCACTGCCGCGTTGCGGTTTGTGATGCGAAACAGCAGGGGCAAAGCCTGCTCGCGCAGTTGCTGACCGCCGCCGACAAACTTGAGGTCCAGCGCCGTTTGATCTGCCAAGGCGCTGGCGGAAACCAGTGTCTTGGCGATGCCGACATCGTAAGCCAGCGCCTCCACGGCGAGGCGGGCGGGATCGACGATTTCAAACAGCACTTCCTTGGCGTCGACCACCTGCCCGGCCAGCAAGTGATGCGAGGCGCTGATGATGCCGGCTGCCGGTGCCACGAGGGGTTCGGCGGAGTCGATGCTGGCCCGGACATAGGCCCGCCGTTGCTGCAAGGCGGCATGCTCGATGCGCGCCGCCTCGATCTCCTTCTGCGGCACGGCGCCTTCGAGTTGCTCGAAGCGCTTCATCTTGCCCTTGGCGATGGCCAGTTGCGCTTCGAGTTCTGCGAGGCTGGCTTTCTGGTTGCCACGCTCGATGGCACCGCTGATCGGTCGCAGGTAGACCAGGACTTCGCCCTTGGCGACCTTTCTTCCGGCCGTCGGCATGCCCTTTGGGCCAGGGATGACGCTGCCGGCGAACATGGCCTGCACCCGACCGCTGGTTTCCGGATCGGGAATAATCTGGCCATTCAATTCGACCGTCGCCGCCAGTTCGGCGATACGCACCGGCTGGGTACGCAAGCCGAGCTGGCGTTGCACCGGCTTCGGCACGAACAGACTGCCGTCGGCCAACCGCTGCAGCGCTGCAGTCACCCCGGTTGTGCCTACCGCCGACACAGCGGCCGGCGCCTTCTTCTTGGCGTCCTGACTGTGATCTTCGTCCCCGTGAGCCAAGGCTGCCTCCGTGACCATACTTAATGCCAGCGCGGTCACCAGTACATGCAAATCGATCTTGCGCATCATCAAATCCCCTTCTTGGCGCGTTTGTGACGCCGAACGGCAAACCATATTCCGGTGATCAGCAGCAGCGCTCCGGGCAAAGCCCAGACGACCCACTCGCGCCAGCCGTGGGTATGCACCTCAGTGGTCACGGAG
>JAFLEB010000097.1 GCA_017302075.1 Lysobacterales bacterium | reverse complement strand
GCGCGGTGCGCGGCATCCAGCCCCCAGCGGGCGCCGGCCTCGCGCAGCCAGCCGCGCAGGCGTTCGATGTCGGCGGCCTGCAGGCCGTTGGCCTCGGCCAGCGGCGGGCTGGCGAGCAGGTCGAGGGTCTCCTCCAGCCCGAAGCGCGACAGCGGCAGCCCGAGCAGGCGCAGGAACACGTCGGCCAGCGGTTCGTCGGCGAGCGGACTCGCGTCGGCCAGCGCGTAGGGAATCGGATGGCGTTCGCCCTGCCCGCCGAACACCGCATCCAGGTAGGGCACGTAGGGATCGATGTCCGGGGCCAGCACCGCGATCTCGCGCGGCTGCAGCGGCGGGTCGAAGCGCGTGTCCTCGAGCAGCCCGCGCAGGCGGTCGTGCAGCACCTGCAGTTCGCGCAACCGGGTATGGCAGGCGTGGAACTGCAGGCTGGCGTCGTCGGCCTGGACCTCGGCGCGCAGCGGCGCGCCCGGCGTTGCACGGCGATGGAACAGGTCGCCCTGGAGGCGGCGCAGCAGGCTGTGCCGCATCAAGTCCGGGCGGTCGTCGTGCCTGCTGTCCTGGGGGTCGATGTAGGCGGCGAACTCGCCCGAGGGATGCACCACCTCGTAGCTGCCGAGCAGGGCCATGAAATCGCGGCCCGCCGCGCCCCAGTCGCGCAGCAGCGGGTTCTCGTCGGCATCGCCGGCGAACGGATCCTCGCCCGCGCGCAAGCGCGCGCCGAGCGATTGCAGGTCGCCCCAGTACGCGCGGCTCGGGGTGGGCAGGTAGAAATGCAGGGCGCCGACGCTCGCCTGGGTGGCGAGCACGCGCAGCACGTCGGGCGAGATGTTGAGGGTGGCGAAGGCGAACAGCCGCGCCGGCAGGCCGGCGGGCAGCGCGTCGCCGTCGCCGAAGCGCGCGAGGTAGGCCTGGATCCGCCGTGCGCGATGGCCGCGGCCGCCCGCGACCGCGCGCCACAGGATCGCCTGCGGATCCTCGGGGTCGGCGCCGCCGTCCCAGCGCAGCAGCCAGTCGCGTCGCCAGGCCTGGTATTTCTCGAAGACGCCGGCGAGTTCGCCGGCCAGCGTCCAGCGCCGTGCGGCATCGTCGTCGTGGAGATAGCCCGCGAGCGTCGCCATCGCCGGCAGTGCCATCAGCCGTGCATCGGCCAGCGCGGCGTACAGCCGCCAGCGCAGCCCGGCGGCGTCGAGTTCGACATCGGCCTTGCCGAGGTTCGCGTCCAGCGCGCGGGCGACGAATTCGCCGGGGGTGAGGAACGCGATGTTGGCGGCGATCCCGTGGCGCGCGGCCAGTGTCGCCTGCAACCAGCGCCGCATCGCCACCTGCGGGATCAGCACGATGTCCGGCTGCAGCAGCGACTGCCCGGGCACGCTGTCGCGCAGGGCTTCGGCCAGCAACCCCGCGAGCACGTCGAGCGCGTTCGAGTGGTAAAGGCGGAAGTCGGGCGCGGCGCTCATCGGTGCCGCATTGTGCCGGAGCCCGGTCGCAGGATTGGAGACCGCCGCCCGCGCGGCGCGCGACAAAGACGAAGGCCGCCTTGCGGCGGCCTTCGGAGTGGCCCGTTGGATGCGATTGGCCGTGTCGCCACGTGTGCGGCGTGCCACCGCAGGCCACGGAGGGTCGGGCGCGGCGAATCGCCGTCCCGTAGCGCGGCTTGCTTAGCGGCCGTCGCCGTCAGCGTCGCCCGGCATCGCGCGCTCGATGTGGTGCCAGCCATCGCGCACCGCGCCCTTGGCTTCGCTCCACGCCAGGCGGGAGTCGGCCTTGACTTCGTTCCAGTTGCGCTCCAGGGTGTTCTCGACGTCCTCGAAGCGCTGGCCGCGGTACTGTCCGTAGGTGTCGTAGCCGTACTGGTAGGCCGGCTTGTAATCGCGCCACTCGCTGCCGCCGACGTAGTACGGGGCGGAGGTGTAGTTCTTCTCGAAGTGGTTGTTGTACTCGGTCGGGTTGATCGCTTCGGCCACCGCGCCGCCGCCCTTGGCGCCGAGCGCGCCGCCGGCGATCGCGCCGACCACGGTACCGACCGGACCGGCCATCGACCCCACCGCGGCGCCCGCGACCGCACCCGCGACCGCGCCCGTGCCTTCACCGATGCTGTGATCCTTCTTGATGTCGCTCATGTCCTGCTCCTTGTGTGGGATTGATCCGGGACTTCGTGTCCGGGACGTGCCCACCTTGCGCGCCGCGGCGTTTGCGCCGGGTCAAGGATGCGTGCAGGCGGTCTTCGCACTCATGAACGCGTCAGTCAGGTGAATGCGCGCGTGGCGTTCGATCACGCCTCGTCGGCGTCGCCGTCGGTGGCGCCGAGCAAGTGCTGGGCGTCGGTGCCGGGCAGCGATTCCACGCCCTTCAGCTTCTTCTCGATCTGGCGCGTGCGCACGCCGGCCTGCTTGAGGCTGTTCTGCACGGTGTCGAGCTGGCCATGCGCCTTCTCCAGCACCGTGGCGAACTTGCCGAACTCGTTCTTGACTGCGCCGAGCAGGCGCCACACCTCGCTCGAGCGTTGCTCGATGGCCAGCGTGCGGAAGCCCATCTGCAGGCTGTTGAGCAAGGCGGTGAAGGTGGTCGGCCCGGCGATGACCACGCGGTGTTCGCGCTGCAACGCATCGATCAGGCCCGGGCGGCGGATGGTTTCCGCGTACAGGCCTTCGGTCGGCAGGAACATCAGCGCGAAGTCGGTGGTATGCGGCGGCACCACGTATTTCTCGCTGATCGACTTGGCCTGGATCCGGATCGCGCGCTCCAGTTGCGCGCCGGCGCTGCGCACGCCGTCCACGTCGCTGCGTTCCTGCGCATCCAGCAGGCGCTCGTAGTCCTCGCGCGGGAACTTGGCGTCGATCGGCAGCCACACGTGCACGTCGTCCTCGCCGCGACCGGGCAGGCGCACCGCGAAATCCACCGCCTCGTTGCTGCCCGGGCGCACCCGCACGCCGCGCGCGAATTGCTCGCCGGTGAGCACCTGGTCGAGGATGCCCTCCAGCTGCACTTCGCCCCAGCCGCCGCGGTCCTTGACGTTGGTCAGCACGCGCTTGAGGTCGCCGACGCCGGCAGCCAGCGACTGCATTTCGCCGAGGCCGCGTTGCACCGCCTCCAGGCGCTCGGACACCAGCTTGAAGGACTGGCCGAGGCGCGTCTCCAAGGTGGCATGCAGCTTTTCGTCGACGGTTGCGCGCATCTGCTCGAGCTTCGCCGCATTGTCGGCCTGCAGCGCCTGCAGCTGCTGCTCCAGGGTGGCGCGCACCTGGGCCAGGCCGAGCTCGTTGCGCTGCGCGAGCTCGCGCACCTGCTGGCCGAGGCTGTCGGCGAACTGCTGCTGTCGGGTCGCCAGCTCCAGCCGCGCCTTGTGCGCATCATCGTTCAAGGCGCTCCGCAGTTCGTCGAGCCGCGCGTCGGTGCGCTGGGTGAGGTCGACGAGGTGCCGGCCGAAGCCGTCGATGCGGTGTTCCTGCTGCCGCGACAGGCCTTCCAGCTGCTCGCGCAATTCACCGCGGCCCGCGCGCTGCTCGTCGCGAAGCACGTCCGCAAGCGCATCGCCGGGGCGACGACGCAGCGCCGCAAACTGCAGGCCGAGGATCGCCAGCGCCGCCAGCAGCAACAGGACCAGCAACAGGGTGTTCGTCTCCATCCCGCCAGTGTAGCGAGCGCCGTCGCAGGCGCTGCGACCACGACGCAGCGGCCTCCCGGCGTATGCTCGCGGCTCCCCACCAACAGGCGCGACGCGATGACGACCCATTCCGGCAGCTGCCATTGCGGACAGGTCGCGTTCGAGGTCGAGGGCGAGATCACGGGCGGGGTGGCCTGCAACTGCTCGATGTGCCAGCGCAAGGGCTCGCTGCTGTGGTTCGTGCCGCGCACGGCCCTGCGGGTCACCACCGGCGAGGACGCGATGGCCACCTACACCTTCAACAAGCACGTGGTGCGCCACCGCTTCTGCCCGACCTGCGGGGTCCACCCGTTCGGCGAGGGCGTCGGCCCGGATGGCACCGCGATGGCCGCGATCAACCTGCGCTGCATCGAGGGCATCGACCTTGAGGCCGTCCCGGTCACCCATTACGACGGCCGCGCCCGCTAGGCGGGCCCGGGTCAGGCGGTGGCCACCCCGAACAGATGGCCGATCAGCGCAGTCGCACCCTGCGCCAACGCCCCCCAAAAGAGCACGCGCAAGGCGCCCTTGACGCCGCCGCCACCGGCGATGCGCTCGGCGATGTAACCGAGCACCGCGAGCAACACCAGCGTGCACGCGACGATGCCCGCGGCCAGTCCGGGCCCCGGCCAAAGCCAGGCCAGCAGCACCGGCGGCAATGCGCCCGCGGTGAACGCCGCGGCCGAGGCCAGCGCGGCCTGCACCGGGCGTGCCCGCAAGTGGTCCTGGATGCCGAGCTCGTCGCGCAGGTGGGTGGCCAGGCTGTCGTGGCGGGTGAGCTGCACCGCCACCTCGCGCGCGAGCGAAGGCTCCAGCCCGCGGCGTTCGTAGATCTCGGCAAGCTCCGCAAGCTCGGTTTCCGGATGGTCGCGCAGCGCATCCGCCTCGCGCCGGGCATCGGCCGCTTCCGCATCGGACTGCGAGCTCACCGACACGTACTCGCCCGCGGCCATCGAGAACGCACCCGCGGCCAGGCCGGCGACGCCGCTGAGCAGGATCGCGCCCGGCGCCGCCTGCGCGGTGGCCATGCCCAGCACCAGGCTGCCGGTCGAGATCAGGCCGTCGTTGGCGCCCAGCACCGCGGCGCGCAACCAGCCGGCGCGCTGGCTGCGATGCGATTCGATGTGTTCGTGCAATGCGTCCATCAGTCGAGCACCCGGCAGAAGACAGCCTTCAGATAGCGCGATTCCGGCACCTGCGCCAGCCACGGGTGGTCCGGGCCGGCGCCGGCGACCTTCAGCACCTGCACCGTGCGGCCGGCGTAGAACGCGGCGCGGCGCAGCATGTCGAGGAACTGGTCCTCGCTGACCAGCCCGGTGCAGCTGAAAGTGGCGAACAGCCCGCCGGGCTTCACCACGCCCAGCGCCAGCTTGTTCATGTCGAGGTACTTCTTCAGCGCGTTGATCACCTGCTCGCGGTCGCGCGTCATCTTCGCCGGGTCCAGGATCACCACGTCGAAGCGCTCGCCGTTGTTCCCGGCATCGCGCAGCCACGGGAAGATGTCGGCCTGCACGAAGCGCGGCTTGCGGCCGCCGATCAGCGCCGCGTTGAGGTAGGCGTTCTCCTTCGCGATCTCGATCACCGCCGCGTCGATGTCGATGCCGACCACCTCGCTGGCGCCGCGCGCCGCGGCGTACACGCCGAAGCCGCCGGTGTTGCAGCACAGGTCGAGCACGCGCTTGCCGGCGCACTGCCGCGACAGCCATTCGCGGTTCTCGCGCTGGTCGGCGAAGAAACCGGTCTTGTGCGCGCCGGCCGGGTCGGCGCGGAAGCGCAGCCCGTGCTCGGTGACGATCGCCGGCGCGGTGCCCTGGGTGTCCTTGTAGTCGAAGCTCTCCTGCTTCTGCACGTGCTCGTCGGCGAAGCTGTGGAAGCGGCAGCCGGGGAAATGCTCGCGCAGCGCGTCGAAGATCACCGCGCGATGCCGCCACGCGCCGGCGCTGAAGAACTCGACCACCAGCAGGTCGTCGTAGCGGTCCACGACCAGGCCGCTGATGCCGTCGCCCTCGCTGTGCACCACCCGCCAGGCGTTGGACACCTCGTCCAGCTTGAGGATCTCGCGGCGCAGGCGCACGGCCTCGCCGATCTTGCGCACGAACCAGCCGCCGTCGACCGCCACGTCGGGGTCGCGCTCCAGCATACGCAGGGCGATCCGCGAGTGCCCGTTGTAGAAGCCGCGGCCGATCCAGGCGCCGTCCACGCCAACCACCTCGACGATGCTGCCCGGCTTGGGGCGCTGCGCGGGCTTCTCGACCAGGCGCTGGAAGATCCACGGATGGGTGGAGTGCCACGCATTCTTCAGGCGGACGACGGGCAGGGGTTCGGTCATGACGGTTGCGAGCGGTTCGCATTGACGGCGCCTTCACGCCTGGCCCATCATTGTCGCCCAAGAAGGGGAGTAACTCCGCGCACGTCGTCGTCATTACGGGCCCGCTGCCAGCAGCGCACAGCCCCGGCGCCGTGGCAGGCCAACCGCCTGTGAGTGAGACCTTCGCCGCCAGGCGAAGCGCGCTCACCCTCTTTGCATCCCGCAAGGACGCGCCCGCCGGCCGACGACGGTGGATTGCGCATGGAAACGATCGGTTCTCCCCTCCTGTGGCTGGTGTTCGGCGTGGTAGTCGCCGCCGCGCTGCTGGTCGACCTGGTGCTGATGCGCCATGGCGGCCCGCACAAGGTGACGTTCAAGGAAGCGGCCTGGTGGAGCGTGGGCTGGGTCGCGCTGGCGATGGCCTTCAACCTCTGGCTGTGGTGGTACGCCGGCCAGCAATTCGGACCCGAGGCCGGCAACCGCATCGGCATGGAGTTCCTGACCGGCTACCTGGTCGAGAAATCGCTCGCGGTCGACAACATCTTCGTGTTCCTGATGATCTTCAGCTACTTCGCGGTGCCGGAGGAGCAGAAGCAGCGCGTGCTGGTGATCGGGATCATCGCCGCCATCGTGCTGCGCGCGATCCTGATCTTCGCGGGCGCGCTGCTGCTGGCGAAGTTCCACTGGATCCTCTACGTGTTCGGCGCGTTCCTGCTGCTGACCGGCATCAAGATGATCATGGCCGCCGGCAAGGCGCCTGACCTCGACAAGAATCCAGTGCTGCGCTGGTTGACCGGGCACGTGCCTTTCGTGCGCCGTTACCACGGTGGCGCGCTGTGGCTCGGCAAGGGTCCGCGCCGCAAGTTCACCCCGCTGTTCATCGTGATCGTGATGATCGGCATCACCGACGTGATCTTCGCGGTGGATTCGATCCCGGCGATCTTCGCGATCACCGACGACCCGTTCATCGTGCTGACCTCGAACGTGTTCGCGGTGCTCGGCCTGCGCGCGATGTTCTTCCTGCTGCAGGGCATGGCCGACCGCTTCCACCTGCTGCCGTACGGCCTGGCCCTGGTGCTGATGTTCATCGGCGCGAAGATGCTGCTCATCGACATCTACAAGATCCCGATCACGCTGTCGCTGGGCGTGGTCGCGGCGACCATCGGCGCGACCATCGCGCTGAGCATGCTGCGGCCGCAGGCGTCGCCGCCCGCCGGCCACGGCTGACCGCGCGGGGCGCCTTGCATTCGCAGGCACGGCGCCCCACCTCGGCTGCATGCCACCGCCCGCGACCCCCGACACGCAATCGCAGCAGGACCGGCGCCGGTTGCGTGGCGCGTTCAACGCCAGCCTCGGCTTCGTGCTGCTGCTGGCGGCCTGCTTCGCCGCCCAGCACACCTTCGACTGGACCTTCCTGAGCGTCACCCCGGGCTCGGCAGCCGGGTTGCTGGGCCTGCTCGGTGCACCGCTGCTGCACGGCTCGGCGGGACACCTGCTGGCCAACAGCTCGGCCTTGTTGATGCTGGGCACGCTGGCGCTGACCGCCTTTCCCAAGGCCACGGTGCGCGCCGTCCCGCTGCTGTGGCTCGGCTCCGGGCTCGGCGCCTGGCTGCTCGGCCAACCCGGCTCGCACCACCTCGGCGCCAGCGGCGTCACCCATGGGCTCATGTTCCTGGTGTTCGTGCTCGGCCTGCTGCGCCGCGACCGCGCGGCGATCGCCGCCGGCATGCTCGCGTTCGCGTTCTACGGCGGGATGCTGATGACCATCCTCCCGCGCGAGGCCGGGGTGTCCTGGGAATCGCACCTCGGCGGCGCGCTCGCGGGGGTGCTGGCCGCCTTCCTGTTCCGCCGCAGCGACCCCGCGCCGCCGCGCCGCAAGTACAGCTGGGAGATCGAGGAGGAACTCGCGCGCGAACAGGCGGCGCGCGAGCGCGACATGTACGAACCCGATGCCCCGCGCGAGGTGCCGGTGCTGTGGCAGCGCGACGCAGGGGAAGAACCCCGCGGCAAGGTGCTGCCGTTCCGCCGCCCTGGCGAATGAACTACTTGCCGGCCAGCACCGCCGCGCCCAGCTGGCGGTCGTGCCAACGCGACAGCAGGAGCAGCGATGTCGCCGCGCCGCACAGGCACAGGAACATGTCCCACTGCGTGTCCCACGGGTCGCCCTGGGTGGCGAGGAAGGCGTCGGCATCCGCGCCGTAGACCAGCGCCGCCCACCATTCGATCAGTTCGAAGAACGCGGAGAAGCTCAGCGCGGCGGCCAGCACCAGGTACGCCAGCCAGCCGCCGCGGCGCAGCGGGGTCAGGCGCAGTAGCAGCTCGCGGGCGAGGATCGCCGGCACGAAGCCCTGCATCCAGTGCCCCAACCGGTCCCACGGATTGCGCGCGGTGCCCAGCAGGTCCTGCAGCCAGAACCCCAGCGGGGTTTGCGCGTAGGTATGCGCGCCGCCGTGGACCAGCACCAGCGCGTGCAGGAACAGCAGCCAGCACAGCAGGCGGGTCAGCGGGAAGCGATCCCACTTCCATGCGACCAGCGCCAATCCGGCCATCGCCCACACGGTTTCCAGCAGCCAGGTCAGGCGATCGCCGGCGATGGCGAAGGAGGCGGCCAGCGCGAGCACGGTCGCGCCGGCCAGCAGCCAGCGCTCGCGGCGGGTGGGCGGGACGGCGATGCGGGCGGTGTCCATCGCGCGATGCTAGCGCCTGCATTGGGCCGCCGTTGCGGAAGCGCGCATTAAGCTGCGCCCTCGCCCGCCGGCGACCCCGTCCCGCCTTCGCTCCGAGACCGCCCCCGATGCCCCGCGCCTTCGCCGCCGCCCTGCTCGCCAGCCTGCTCGCCGCCTGCGCCAGTGCCCCCGAGGTGCGCGCGCCGGTCAGCGTGGTCGCCAGCACGCCGCCGCCGGTCAAGGTCGGCATCGCCCTCGGCGGTGGCGCGGCCAAGGGCTTCGCCCACATCGGGGTGATCAAGATCCTGGAGGCCAACGGCATCACGCCGGTGGTGGTGTCCGGCACCAGCGCCGGCAGCGTGGTCGGCGCGCTCTACGCCAGCGGGATGGATGCCTACGCGATGCAGCAGAAGGCGTTCGCGCTGGACGAATCGCGGATCCGCGACGTCAGCCTGTTTTCGGGCGGCGTCGTGAAGGGCCAGAAGCTGCAGGACTACGTCAACGAACTGGTCGACGGGCGCCGCATGGAGCAGATGCGCAAGCCGTTCGCGGCGGTCGCCACCCGGCTGGAGGACGGCCAGCGCACGGTGTTCGTGCGCGGCAACACCGGGCAGGCGGTGCGCGCCTCGAGCTCGATCCCGGGCGTGTTCGAGGCGGTCGCGATCGGCAAGGCGCATTACGTCGATGGCGGGGTGGTCAGCCCGGTGCCGGTCGATGCCGCGCGCGAACTCGGCGCCGACTTCGTCATCGCGGTCGACATCGGCAGCAAGGCCGACGGCATCGCCAGCCCGGCGAGCATGGTCGGCAACGTCAACCAGAGCATCAAGATCATGGGCCAGAAGCTCGGCGCGCAGGAACTGGCGCGTGCCGACATCGTGATCCGGCCGAAGGTCAACGACATCGGCGCCGCCGACTTCGCCCAGCGCAACCGCGCGATCCTGGAAGGCGAGCGCGCCGCGCAGGCCGCGCTGCCGCAGATCCGCGCGCGCCTGGCCGCGATGCGCGACGCCCGCCTGGCGCAGGC
>JAFLEB010000096.1 GCA_017302075.1 Lysobacterales bacterium | reverse complement strand
GAGATCACCCAGCCGTGACCAGCGGAGAAGCCGGCCGATCCGGCCCGTCCATTGCTCCGAGCCCGGCCCGTATATGAGCCCCGGCCGGAGGATGACGGTTTGCAGGCCATCCGCGCGCGCGGCGGCAGCAGGCGCACTGCCGGTGCCGGCTTGCGCCGCCGGCGTGGGCGAGCCCCCGGGCGGCATCGGGATGTCGCGCAGCTCGCCGCGGAATTCCGGCACCCGCACCTGCGCCTGGCGACTGGCCACGTCCGGCGTCGCGCGCGCCGCGATCTCGCGCATGCGTTGGGCCTGCGGGACGTCCAGCGCGGTCGGTTGCGCCTGCAATTCCGGGACCCGCACCTGCGCCTGCGCCTCGCGTGCCTGCAACGTGCGGACCTGCTGCACGGGCGCAGTCGGGATGTCCTCCACCTGCTGGGTCGGGCGGACCTCGCGCAACACCGCCTGCGGCAGCGTCACCGTGCGCTCGCGCGGCGGCGGCAGGCGGAACGTGGCCTCGGGTTCCGGCGTCGGCACCTCGGTGACCTGCAAGGGCTGCACGGCCTCCGCCGCGACCGGCGGGGCGATCTCGCGCACGCGCGGCGGGACCGGGGTGTCGGCGACCACCTGCGCCGGCGGCGGGGTCGCCACCGCGTCGATCGCGGCGGCGTCGGGGCGCCCGCTGGTCGGCGTGGGCGTCGGTGAACGACGGGCCGGCGCCGCGGAGGCTTCGGCCGAGGGCGCTCCGGCGGTGGCCAGCGCGCCCCCGCCTTCGGCCACGTTGCCGCGACCGATGAATTCGACCTGGACCGCCTCGTCCTCTTCCGGCACCTGGGACAACGCCATGAACCGCAGGTACATCAGCCACAGCAACAGCCCGACCAACACGGTGTGGAGCACGATGTCGGCCACCGACACGCCGATCCTCAGCCGCCGTTCCTCGCGCAGGTCGGGCGTCCATTCCTGCCGCAGCAGGCTGCCCAAGGCAGCCCAGCGGCCGAGCATCGCCGGGCTGCGGGGAATGGCACGCAAGGGACGCTGCGCCAGGGCGTCGACCAGCGCGGGCGCGGGCGCACCGGCGGCGTGGCCGTCGATGCGGGGCTGCGCGTCGAGCCAGCCCTGCCAGCCCGGCGGCAACTGCCCGGGCACCTCGGGTCGCAGGCTCTTGCGCTGGCGCCGCTGGTTGAGCGCGGCGATGACGTCAGCGGCTGTCGTCACGCGCCGGCCCCGGAATCAGGCCGCGTCGCGCGGCAGGTAGGGGGCGTCGCCGCTGGCGTGGTCGGTGGCGTCGCGGACCGCGGTGACCCCGGCCACCTTCTCCAGCAGCGTCTTCTCGATGCCTTCCTTGAGGGTGACGTTGGCCATGCCGCAGCCATGGCAGCCGCCGCCGAAGCGCAGCACGACCACGCCCTCGGCGGTGACTTCCTGCAGGCTCACGTGGCCGCGGTGCTGGGCGAGCTGCGGATTGACCTCGTGTTCCAGCGTCCAGCGCACGCGCTCGACCAGCGATGCCTCGGCATCCGGGGTCGTGCCCTTGATCCGCGGCGCGCGGATCTGCAGTTGCCCGCCGGTCTGCAGCGTCTGGTAATCGATGCGGGCGCCTTCCAGGAAGGGCACGCTGGGCGCGTCCAGCCACAGGGTGAAGCCCTCGCAATCGACCGCCCATTCGTCGCCGCCCAGGTCGGCGGGTTCGGCGAACTCCAGGCGCACGTCGGCGCGCGGCGTGCCTGGGTCGCGCGCGGACAGGCGCACGCCCAGGCCGGGCAGGCCCTCGCGTTCGATCAGCTTGCGGAAATGCGATTGCGCGGCTTCGGTGATCTCGATCATGCCGCTATTCTAGGCATAGCCGCAGGCGCCGGTCCGGCGCGATGCGCGGCCCGCCCCTCCCCGTTCAGCCGTCGAGCCCCGCCATGACCGACCTCGTCCCGCTCGCCCACGCCCGTTGCGCCCCGCGCCGCGGCCAGGAGCACCGCCTCACCGAGGCCAGCATCCGCGAGTTGATGCCGCAGCTGCCGGGTTGGTCGCTGGTGGAGGGCGGGCATGCGCTGGCCAAGACCTTCCGGTTCGCCGATTACTACCGGACGATCGCCTTCGTCAACGCGCTCGCGCACGTCGCCAACCGCGAGGACCACCATCCCGACCTGTCGGTGCACTACGACCGCTGCGAGGTGCGCTGGTCGACGCACGACGTCGGCGGCCTCAGCGAGAACGACTTCATCTGCGCGGCGAAGACCGACGCGCTGGCCGCCTGAGCCGGCTCAGCCCAGCCGATCCAGCACGTCCAGCAGTTCCGGCGCGAGCGGCGCGCTGAGCGAGTACGGGGCCTTGCCGCCCTCCAGCGCGAAGTCGAGGGTCGAGGCGTGCAGGAACAGCCGCTTCAACCCGACCTGTTCGCGCAGGCGCTTGTTCGCCGCGGCATCGCCATACTTGTCGTCGCCGGCCACCGGGTGTCCAATGTGCTGCGCATGCACGCGGATCTGGTGGGTGCGGCCGGTCTCGATGCGGACCTCGCAGTAGCTCTGGCCGCCGCGCCGTTCCAACACGCGGAAATGGCTGAGCGAGGGCTTGCCGGCGGGGTTGACCTGCACGTGCCGCTCGCCGCCCTGGCGCAGGCCGACGTGCAGGGGCGCGTCGACCGACATGACCCCGTCCGGCATGCGCCCGGCTAGCAGGGCCAGGTAGCGCTTCTCGATGCCGGCCCCGTGGTCCTCGCGCAGCAGCGCCTGCAATTCCACCAGCGCCGCGCGCTTCTTGGCGATGACCATCAACCCGGAGGTGTCGCGGTCCAGCCGGTGGACCAGCTCGAAGGACTCGTTCGGGCGCAGCGCACGCAGGGTTTCGATCACCCCGAAGGACACCCCACTGCCCCCGTGGCTCGCCATCCCCGACGGCTTGCTGATCGCCAGCAGCCGCGCGTCCTCGAACACGATGGCCGCGTCAAGCGCCGACAGCAGCCCCTTTGGTGGCGGCGATTTGCCGTCTTCGTCCGGCATCTGCAGCCGAACGGGCGGGATCCTGACTTCATCGCCGGCATCCAGCTTGCGCTCGGCCTTGGCCCGCCCCCCGTTCACCCGGACCTGCCCGCTGCGCACCAGCTTGTAGACCAGCGAGCGCGGCGCGCCCTTGAGCTGCCCCAGCAGGAAATTGTCGAGGCGCTGGCCGGCCCGATCCGCGGGAACGGTGACGGTGCGCGCGCCGGTCGCCGGCGCCGATGTGTCCGGCTGTCTCATGGGGATGTGATCTGGTACACTCGGCGGGCGATGTAAGGGTTTGATTTCGCTGGGAAGTCGATCGGCCGAAAGCCTGTCTTCCGCGCGATCCCGCTGCAGTGTCGTGGCCACCGCCCCCGGGGCGGACATGTTAACGGCTGCGCGGCAGGCCCGCGCATCGCCGGACCCCAGGTCCGGTGGACGCTGAACATGTCCCGTGCGATGCCCCGGGTGCCCAGGCACCGGATGCGTCGCCGGCCCGCAACAACACAATGGAAGAGCGCTCCCGCGGCCCGCCGTGGTGTCGTAGCGCTGGAACACTCGGGGCGACGCGGCGCGCGATGCGCGGCTGCGGCGCCTGCGGTATCCAGAGGCGAAACGCCCCAGGCGTTCCGCGCAATGCGCGCAGCGGCGACCCATCGCCCATGCGCGCGGTAGCGCGCGAGGAACGCAACAATGAAGCGAATGCTTATCAATGCCACGCAGGCGGAAGAACTGCGCGTGGCCATCGTCGACGGCCAGACCTTGTACGACGTCGACATCGAGCAGCCGGCCAAGGACAACAAGAAGTCCAACATCTACAAGGGCCGCATCACCCGCCTGGAGCCCTCGCTCGAGGCCGCCTTCGTCGAATACGGCGCCGAACGCCACGGCTTCCTGCCGATGAAGGAGATCTCCCGCGACTACTTCCAGGCCGGCGTCGACCCGAACAAGGGCACGATCCGCGAACTGCTCCGCGAAGGCCAGGAAGTGGTGGTCCAGGTCGACAAGGAAGAGCGCGGCAACAAGGGCGCCGCCCTCACCACGTTCATCTCGCTGGCCGGCCGCTACATGGTGCTGATGCCGAACTCGCCCACCGCCGGCGGCGTCTCGCGCCGGATCGAGGGTGACGACCGCGCCGAGCTGAAGAAGGCGATGGACGCGCTGAGCATCCCCGACGACATGGGCGTGATCATCCGCACCGCCGGCGTCGGCCGCGACGCCGAAGAGCTGCAGTGGGACCTCGACTACCTGCTCAGCATCTGGCGCGCGATCGCCGAGGCCGCGCTGAGCAAGCCGGCCCCGTTCCTGATCTACCAGGAGTCGCGCCTGATCGTGCGCGCCCTGCGCGACTACATGCGCAGCGACATCGGCGAGATCCTCGTCGACACGCCGGAGATGTATGCCGAGGCGCTGGAGTTCGTCGAGCAGGTGATGCCGCACAACAAGCGCAAGCTGAAGCACTACACCGACGACACGCCGCTGTTCAACCGCTTCCAGATCGAATCGCAGATCGAGAACGCCTACGAGCGCACCATCCGCCTGCCGTCCGGCGGCGCGCTGGTGATCGACCAGACCGAGGCGCTGACCGCAGTCGACGTGAACTCGGCGCGCGCCACCAAGGGCGGCGATATCGAGGAGACCGCGTTCAACACCAACCTCGAGGCGGCGGAGGAAGTGGCCCGCCAGCTGCGCCTGCGCGACCTCGGCGGCCTGGTGGTGATCGACTTCATCGACATGTCGTCGAACAAGCACCAGCGCGAAGTCGAGAATCGCCTGCAGAACGCGCTCAAGTACGACCGCGCGCGCGTGCAGCTGGGCCGCATCTCGCGCTTCGGCCTGCTCGAGATGAGCCGCCAGCGCCTGCGCCCGTCGCTCGGCGAGGCCAGCCAGATCGTCTGCCCGACCTGCGAAGGCCATGGCCGCATGCGCAGCGTCGAGTCGCTGTCGCTGTCGATCATCCGCGTCGCCGAGGAGCATGCGATGAAGGACAACACCGGCCAGGTGCTGGTGCAGGCGCCGGTCGAGATCGCCAACTTCCTGCTCAACGAGAAGCGCAGTGCGTTGCGCGAGATCGAGCAGCGGCACGACGCGCCGATCGTGATCGTCGCCGACGAGCAGCTGCACACCCCGCACTACGAAGTGACCCGCATCCGCGAGAACGAGCTCGGCGAGGAGACCAGCAAGCCCAGCTACCAGCGCGGCACGCCGCGCAAGCTGGCGACGATCTCGCTGACCAAGGCCCAGCTCAACATCCCGCCGGCGCCGGCGGTGACCAAGGTCAAGCCGGCCCAGCCCGCGCCGCTGCGCGAACCCAAGCCGATGCCGGTCGAGGCCCCTGCCCCGCAGCCGGCGGCCCAGGTCCCCGCGCCGCAGCCGGTCCCCGCGACCGGTGGCGTGATCGGCTGGCTGCGCGGCCTGTTCGCGGGGGCCCCGGCCGCACCCGCGCCGGCCCCGCAACCGACGCGCAAGGACGGCGATGGCCGTCGCGATGAGCGTGGCGGACGGCGCAACGACCGCAACGATCGCGACAACCGCGGCCGTCGCGACGAGCAGCGCCGCAATCCGCAGGGCGAACAGCGCGGCAAGGGCGGCGACGGCCAGCAGAAGCAGGCGCAGGACAATCGCCAGCAGAAGCAGCCCCGCGGCGACAAGCCGCAGCAACAGCAGCAACCGCGCCAGGACAAGCCGCAGCAGGAGCGCGCAGCCCCGCAGGACAAGCCGCAAAAACAGGCCCAGCAAGCGCAGGCGCAGAAGCCGCGGCAGGACAAGCCGCAGCCGGAAAAGACGGAGAAGCCGGACGAGTTGCAGGCGACGGCCGCCCTCGCGGTGGCCACGCTCGAGGCCGGCGCACCGGTCGCGGCTGCCGATGCTCCTCCGATCCGCGAGCCCGCGGCCCAGGTCGAGGCCACGGCCGATGGCGACGAGCTGGCCGGCGACGATGCGCAAGGCGACGGCGGAAGCAAGCGCCGTCGTGGGCGTCGTGGTGGCCGCCGTCGTCGTCGCGGGGGTGCCGAGGGTGGTGCGCTCGCGGGCGAGGCGATCGACGGCCAGGACACCGGCGACGACGCACCGCTGGCGGCCGATGGCTCGCAGCCCGAGTTTGATTTCGACGACATCGCACCCGCCGCACCGGTCGCGGCCGAGGCGATCACGCCGACCCTGGCCGCCATTCCGCCGGCAGACGCGATCGAGAGCGCAGACCCGATCATCGACGAGGTGCAGGCGCCCGCCGCCGAAGCGGCGATGACCCTGGATTCCACCGCGCCGCCCGTCGGCCAACCCGACCTGGCCCAGGAAGCGTTGGCCAGCGAGCCGAAGGCACCGGAACAGGTCGTCGTCGCCGTCGAGGCTGCGACCCCGATGGTCGAGGCCACGCAGGCGCCGACCAGCGAGCCCGAAGCTCCCGCCGTTGCCGTGATCGCGGACGAGGCAGCCGCTCCGTCGGCGCCTGTTGAAGCGGTAGTCGAGACGGTCGCCGACGTCGAAGACGTCCCCGCGACTGCGGCTGCGGTGGAGGCATCTACGGCGCCCGCCGCCGAGGTCGACCGCGCCGAACGCCTGCGCAGCCTGTTCGACCAGGCGCGCGAGAGCGACCCCGACGTCGCGACCACGACCAACGCCGCCCCGCCTGCGCCGTCCGCCGGCGACGACCAGGCGCCTCGCAGCGCCTGACGTCGCGAGGCCCGCGCGCCGTCAGCCGACGGCGCGCGCGGGGTCGGCCAGGCCGTAGTGCCCGACCATCCGCGCCAGCGCGATGCTGTCGCGGATCCCCAGTTTCTCGAACAACCGCGACTTGTGGGTGTTCACCGTCTTCGCCGACAGGCTGAGCCGGCGCGCGATCGCCTCCTGGCGCATGCCCTGGTTCAGCAGCAGCGCGACCTCGAGCTCGCGCGGGGTCAGCGCATCGAACGGCGATGCGGCATCGCCACGCAAGGTCGATAACGCCAGTCCCTGTGCGATCGCGCTGGCCAGGTATTTCTTGCCACGGGCGACATCGCGCACCGCACGCAGGAGTTCGGTCGCCTCGCAGGCCTTGCCGACGTACCCCGATGCGCCCGCTTCCAGCGCGCGCTTGGGCATCGGCCCGTCCTCCAGCACGGTGACCGCGATCACCCGGGTGCCGAAGTCGGCGCGGGCGACCCGCTCGATCACCTCCAATCCGCTGATTCCCGGCAGGTTGAGGTCGCAGAGCACCACGTCGGGCTTGAGCCGGCGGATCTGCTGCAGGGCGTCCTCGCCGGTCTCGGCCTCGCCCACCACCTCGATGTCCACCTCGCGCCCCAGGATCATGCGGAACCCGGTGCGCACCAGCGCATGGTCGTCGACCAGGAAAACCTTGATGCTCATGGCAGCTCCCCTCTGCTCGATGGGGGAACGCTACGCCCGCCGCGGGCGGCCGCCAACGCGGGAATTCCACATCGTCGGGTAGGAAAAGTCCTACGAGGTGGCGGAGAGAGTGGGATGGATTCGGGCCCTCCCTGGCCCTCACCCGCTACGCGGGCAGCCTCCGGCTGTCCACATCGGCAGTCCTGCCGATTTGTCGAACCAGAGCGCCATGCCACAATCGCGACTACGGAAGCGTGGCCGAGTGGTTTAAGGCAGCGGTCTTGAAAACCGCCGATGGGTCAAACCATCCGTGAGTTCGAATCTCACCGCTTCCGCCACCTCAGCCCTTCTTCGGCTTCTTGCCCGTCCCGTCGCAACCGGTCTCGCTACATTGCAGGCGTGCCGCCTCCAACAACGGCGGCAGCTTCTCCGCGAGGAAGTCGATGAACACCCGCACCGCCGGCAGCATGCCGCGGCGCGAGGCGAACACCGCGTGCGCGATACCCTGCGGAAGCCGCCATTGCGGCAGCACCACCTCCAGCTCGCCGCGACGCACCGCGTCGGCGCACACGGTTTCCGGCAGCAGTGTGATGCCGATGCCGTCGCGGGCCATCGCCTGCATCATCGGGAAGTCGAAGCCGGTCACCCGCGGCTGCAGGTCGATGCGCCGCACTTCGCCATCGGGGCCGTGCAGTTCCCAGCGCTGGCGCGCCTCGTCCTCGCTGATGCTCAGGGTGACATGGTCGGCGAGTTGCTCGGGCATGGTCGGCCGCCCGGCGCGGTCGAGGTAGGCGGGGCTGGCGACCAGCAGCTCCTGGATCTGGCCGAAGCTGCGCATCACCAGGCTGCCATCGTCGTCCAGCTTGCTGCGCACCCGCAGGGCCACGTCCACGCCCTCGTTGATCACGTCGATCCGGCGATTGCTGACCACCAGCTGGATGCGCACCTTCGGGTACAGCGCCATGAACTCGGGCAGCAGCTTCGGGAACTGCTGCTGCGCCATCGACACCGGCACGCTGACCCGCACCGCGCCGCGCGGCTCGGCGCTCAGGCGCTCCACCACTTCGCGCGCGGCCTGCGCCTCGGCGAGCATCGACTGGGTGTGGCGGTGCACGCTCATGCCGACGTCCGTGACCGCGAAACGCCGGGTGGAGCGTTGCAGCAGGCGCACGCCGAGCTCGTCCTCGAGCGCGCTGATGCGCCGGCTGAGGCGCGACTTGGGGATGCCGAGCGCGCGTTCCGCGGCCGCGAACCCGCCGTGGTCGACGACTGCGGCGAAGTAGTACAGGTCATTCAGGTCGTTCACGTCGATAATTCCATGTTTGGAACGATTCGTGATATTCGACTATGTTTATTCCAAAATGGCAACACCCCACCCTGTCTCGACCGCGGCATCGCCGCATCCCTCGGGACACCCCATGAAACTCCTGCACCTCGACACCAGCATCCTTGGCGAGCGCTCCGCCAGCCGCGCCGTCTCCGCCGCCATCGTCGCGCGCTGGCAACGCGATGTCCCCGGCCTGGAGGTGATCCACCGCGACCTCGCCGGCCTGCATGCGCTGCCGCACCTGGATGCCGCGTCGCTGGCCAAGGCGGATCCCGCCGAGGCCGCGCGCTCGGCGCGCGCGCTCGCCGACTTCCTCGCCGCCGACGTCGTGGTGATCGGCGCGCCGATGTACAACTTCGGCATCCCCAGCCAGCTCAAGGCGTGGATCGACCGCATCGCGGTGGCAGGCACGACCTTCCGCTACACCGCCAACGGCCCGGAAGGCCTGGTCCGCGGCAAGCGGGTGATCGTCGCCGCGACCTACGGCGGACGGCATCCGGTGGAGAGCGGGCGCAATTTCGTCGAGCCCTACCTGCGCCAGGTGTTCGGCTTCCTCGGCATCGACGCGGTCGAGTTCGTCAGCGCCGAGGCCCTGAACGTCTCGCCGGAGCAGCGCACGCAGGCGCTGGAAAGCGCGCAGGCGGCGATCGACGCCCTGCCCGCGCGCGCGGCCTGAGCGCGCCGGCTCAGGCGATGCGTTCGGCACCGCCCATGTAGGGACGCAGCGCCGCCGGCACCTCGATGCTGCCGTCGGCCTGCTGGTAGTTCTCCATCACCGCGATCAGCGCGCGACCGACCGCGACCCCCGAACCGTTGAGGGTGTGCACCAGTTCCGGCTTGCCGGTGGCCGGGTTGCGCCAGCGCGCCTGCATGCGCCGGGCCTGGAAGTCGCCGCAGTTGGAGCAGGACGAAATCTCGCGGTAGGTCCCCTGCGAGGGCAGCCAGACCTCCAGGTCGAAGGTCTTGGTGGCCCCGAACCCCATGTCGCCGGCGCACAGGAGCATCCGGCGGTACGGCAGGCCCAGCCGTTCCAGCACCGCCTCGGCGCAACGGGTCATGCGCTCGTGCTCGGCGTCGCTCTCGTCGGGCTTCGCGATGGAGACCAGTTCGACCTTCTCGAACTGGTGCTGGCGGATCATCCCGCGGGTGTCGCGACCGGCGGCGCCGGCCTCGGCGCGGAAGCACATGGAATGCGCGGTCATGCGCAGCGGCAGGCGCTCGGCATCCAGGATCTCGTCGCGCACGATGTTGGTGAGCGGGACTTCCGAGGTCGGGATGAGGTAGCG
>JAFLEB010000095.1 GCA_017302075.1 Lysobacterales bacterium | reverse complement strand
GGTCGATGTCGACCTGCCGCAGAAGACGGACAAGCCGCCGGAGAATCCGAAGGAGCCGCCGGAACCGATCAGCCTGCGCATCGACGGCTCCGGCCAGGTGTTCTGGAACGACAGCCCGACCCCGGTTCCCGCGCTGCAGAAGATGATGGAAACCGAAGTCGAGCGCGATCCGACCAACCAGCCTGAGCTGCAGATCGACACCAACGACAATGCCGAGTACGGCGTGCTGGCCAAGGTGTTGGCCGCCGCCAAGAACGCGCAGATGGTGAAGATCGGTTTCGTCCAGAACTGAACCAGACTTTCATAGGCTCCGGCTTCCGGAGCACGTCGTGGATGACGGCGCCGCCCCGCAACGGGCGGCGCTTTTTTCTTGCGCGCTTGACGCGCCAAGCGGACGGGCGCAGCGTGGAGGCGGGCATCCCGCCCCTGGAAGGAGGTTCACGATGGCCGCTTCCGCATTCCCGTCGTCGCGTGCCGTGCCGGCCGCGATCGCCGGCATCAACATCACCCCCCTCGTCGACGTGATGCTGGTCCTGCTGGTGATCTTCATGGTCACCATGCCGATCCGCAGCGAGGTGCTGGCGCTCGATATCCCGCAGGTCGGGCCACCGCAACCGCCGACGCCCAGGCCCGAGCCGGTGCGGCTCGACGTGCTCGCCGATGGTGGCGTCATGCTCGACGGGGTGCGCCTGGAGCTCGCTGTGCTGCCCGCCGAGCTGCGCGCCCAGCATGCCCAGGCGCCGAGCGCAATCGTGTCGTTGCACAGCAGCGAGGCCGCCGAGTACCGCGCCTTCGCGCTGGCGCTCGCCGCGGCACGCGCGGCAGGTTACCGCGAGATCGCGATCAGGCGATAGCGCTCGCGGCGTCCACGATGCGGCGGTACGCACGGACCGTCGCGTCGAGGCCGGCATACAGGGCCTCGCCGATCAGCGCGTGGCCGATCGAGACCTCGCGCACGTCGGGCACACGGGCCAGGAAGGTGGCGAGGTTGGCTTGGCTCAGGTCATGGCCGGCATTCACCGCCACGCCGGCGGCCTGCGCGCGGCGTGCCGTCTCCGCGGCTGCTGCCAGCGCGGCCTGTGCGTCGCCGACGGCGAAGGCCTCGGCATAGGGGCCTGTGTACAGCTCGACCCGGTCGGCGCCGCAGTCGGCGGCGCGCGCCACGGCGGGATCGCCGACGTCGACGAACAGGCTGACCCGCGCGCCGAGCGCCTTGTACGCGGCGACCAGCGGGCGCAGGCCGGCGGCATCGCGCGCGAAATCGAACCCGTGGTCCGAGGTCAATTGGCCGTCGCCATCGGGGACGAAGGTGACCTGCGCGGGCCGGGCGGCTTCGCACAACGCCAGCAGGCCCGGGTAGCCGGGGCGGGGCGGGGCGAACGGGTTGCCTTCGATGTTGTATTCGACGCCACGCGCGCGGCAGAGCGCGGCGAGCGCCAGCACGTCGTCGGCCCGGATGTGGCGCGCATCGGGGCGCGGATGCACGGTCAGGCCATGGGCACCGGCGTCGAGGCAGGCGGTTCCGGCGCGCACGACATCGGGCTCGTCGCCGCCGCGCGAGTTGCGCAGGACCGCGATCTTGTTGAGGTTGACGCTGAGCGCGGTGCTCAAGGCGCGGGCGGTTCGGTGTCGCGGGCGGCCGCCTTGCGCGCTTCGGCCTGCTCGCGCAGGCGGCGGAGTTCGGCGGGATCGATCATGCTCGACGGGTCCCGGCTGCCGCCCGCCATCCGCGCCGAGTACAGGCCGGCGAGCCATAGGATCCAGAGGCCGAGTGCAGCCAGCATGCCAAGCACCATCAGGATGCTCGACGTGGTCTTGACCGCGAACGCCAATGCAGCGAAGCCGAGCAGGAGGAACAGCCAGTGCATGCGCGGGTTCCGGCAGGGAGAAGCGCGCAGTGTACGCCGCGCCGCCGCGCCTGCGCAGCGTTCAGAGCAGGGGCGAGAGCAGGCGGGCGAAGGCCTCGGGCAGGCGCGCGCGCCATAGCGGGCGCGCCCGGTCCACCCGTACCCGCGGGGCGTTGGCGAATTCGCCCTCGATGAGCTTGGCCAGCGCGGTCGCAAGCCCCGCATCGCGCAACAGCACGCTCACCTCGAAGTTGAGGCGGAAACTGCGGTGGTCGAAGTTGGCGCTGCCAACCATCGCGAGGTCGTCGTCCACCAGCAGGGCCTTGGTGTGCAGCATGCGCGGGCCGTATTCGTAGACCTTGACCCCCGCCGCCAGCAGGGTGTCGAAATAGGAGCGCGCGGCCAGCGTCACCAGCCGGCTGTCGCTCTGGCGCGGCACCAGCAGGCGCACGTCGAGCCCGCCGAAGGCGGCGGACGTCAGCGCCATCATCGCCGCCTCGCCGGGCACGAAGTAGGGCGTGACCAGCCAGACCCGATGGCGCGCCGCGTGGATCGCGGCGACATGCAACCGGTGGATCGCTTCCCAATCCGAATCCGGGCCGGAGGTGAGCACCTGCGCGTGGATCGGGTCCTCGCTGGCCGCGACCTCGCTGCGCGGCAGGCTGGCCAGCACGCTGCGGTCGTCGGTGGCGTAGGCCCAATCCTCGACGAACACCAGCTGCAGGATGGCGACGACCTCACCCTCGAGGCGCAGGTGCAGGTCGCGATAGGCATCGGCGCGCAGCCGGTCGTTCTCCTCGTCTGTGATGTTGATGCCGCCGGCGAAGCCGACCCGGCCATCCACCACCACGATCTTGCGGTGCGTGCGCAGGTTCATCCACGAGCGTTCCCACACGCGCCCGAAGCGGATCGGGTGGAACCACGCGAGTTCGCCGCCGGCCTCCAGCAGCGGGGCGAAGAAGCGCTGCGGCGCCTTGCTGCTGCCGACCGCGTCCAGCAGCAGGCGCACCTTCACCCCGGCGCGGGCGCGCTCGACCAGGGCATCGCGCAAGGCGGTGCCGCTCTGGTCCGGGTGGTAGATGTAGTACTCGAGGTGGACATGGTCGCGGGCGCCGCGCACCGCCTCCAGCAGGGCTTCGTAGGTCGCCGCTCCATCCACCAGCAGGTCGACGCGGCGCGCGGTGCTCGGCGGCAGGCCGGTGGTGGCCTTGCCCAGCCGTGCCAGCTCGCGGGCATCGGGGTCGTCCAGCGTCGGCACCTCCCCCGCCTGCACCCGCGCACGCGCGCGGCGCAGCCGGTGGCGCCGGATCCGCAGCGGGCCGAACAGCTGGTACACCACCAGGCCGACATAGGGCAGCGCGGCCAGCCCCAGCAGCCAGCTGAGCGTGGCCACCGGCTCGCGCTTCTGCAGCACGATCCACACGCCCAGCCCGACCAGGTAGGCGATCCAGCCCAGCGACAGGTACAGGCGGATGTGCGGGATCGCCCACAGGGCGTCCCAGGCCTGGTGCACCAGGTCGATCATCGGGGCTCCGTCGTCGCGGCCGTTGCGACCGGCACAGGGTAGGGTGCGCGAATGGAAATGTCGCGTGACGAGGACGCCCGCCAGGCCACCGCGCCGATCCGCGGGCGCGGGGCGGCGTCGCGGGTGGCCGGCCGTTTCGAGCGGCGCGAGTTGCGCGGCGAGGACGATGGCTGGGGATCGGTCTACGCCGACCTCGAAGGCGTGCCGAAGCCGGCGACGACGGTCGCCGAGGAACGCGCGCGCAGCATCATCAGCCGCAACCGCTCGCCGGACATCGCGTTCTCGCAGTCGGTGAACCCGTACCGCGGCTGCGAGCACGGCTGCGTCTACTGCTTCGCGCGGCCCTCGCACGCCTACCTCGACCTCTCGCCCGGGCTGGATTTCGAGACCCGCCTGTTCGCTAAAACGAATGCGGCGGACTTGCTGCGCACCGAGCTGGCCAAGCCGGGCTACGTCCCCGCCCCGATCGCGCTGGGCATCAACACCGACGGCTGGCAGCCGATCGAGCGCGAACGCGGGATCAGCCGCGCCTGCCTCGAGGTGCTGCTGGAGGCGCGGCATCCGGTGTCCATCGTCACCAAGGGCAGCGCGATCACCCGCGACCTCGATCTGCTGGCGGCCCTCACCCGCCAGGGCCTGGCCAGCGTGTTCGTGTCGGTGACCAGCCTCGACAACGCCTTGTCGTCGAAACTGGAACCGCGCGCGGCTGCCCCGCACACGCGCCTGAAGATGATCGCCGCGCTACGCGAGGCGGGCGTGCCGGTCGGGGTGCTGGTGGCGCCGGTGATCCCGATGGTCACCGACGCCGACCTCGAGCGCATCCTGGAAGCGGCGCGGGACGCGGGTGCGCAGGCGGCCGGCTACGTGATGCTGCGGCTGCCGCACGAGCTCAAGGACATCTGGCGCGAATGGCTGCAGCTGCACGTGCCGGCGCGCGCGGCCCACGTGATGAGCCTGGTCCGGCAGATGCGCGGCGGCAAGGACTACGACAGCCGGTTCGGGACCCGCCAGCGCGGCGAGGGCCCGTTCGCCGACCTGGTGGCGATGCGTTTCGCCAAGACCCGCAAGCGGCTGGGGTTCGAAGGCCTGCCGGCGTTGCGCACGGACCTGTTCCTGCCGCCGCGGATACCGACGCCGCAGGGCGAGCTGTTCTGACGCGTTGCTTCCGGCTGCCGGCGAGCCTCGGTGCCGGAGCGGCGGCGGCGGGCAGGCTCAGAGCAGGCCATGGAGGGCCTGCGGCCGCGAATCGAAGCCGGACGCGAAGCCTGAGCGGCGGAGCCTGCCCGCCGCCAACCGCTCCGTCGGATTGAAGGAATCCTTCAACGCGGCGGCAGCGGGATCCGCTCGAGGTCGTCGCCGGGGATCAGGCCGAACGCGCCGGCCTCCCAGTCGCGCTTGGCCTGTTCGATCCGCTCCTGCGACGACGACACGAAGTTCCACCACATGTGCCGCGGCGCATCCAGCGGCTCGCCGCCGAACAGCATCGCCTTGAGCGGGGTCTTCGCCCGCAGTACGTGGCGCGTGCCGCGGTCGAGTAGGACCAAGTGCTTGGCGGGGAGGTCGGCGCCGTCGAGCTGGGCCTCGCCCTCCAGCACGTAGAGCGCGCGTTCCGGCGCCTCGGGATCGATCGCCAGTTCGGCATCGGGCAGCAGGTCCAGCGCGACGTTGAAGGTATCGGCGAACACCCGCACCGGCGATTCCATCCCGAAGCCGCGCCCGGCCACCACCCGCAGGTGCGCCCCGGCATGCCGGCGTTCCGGCAGGGTGGCCGCGGGATGGTGGTGGAAGAACGGCGCAGTCTCCTCGTGGCTGCGCGGCAGCGCCACCCAGGTCTGCATTCCGTGCAGCGCATGCCCGTCGGCGCGGGGGTCGGGCGGGGTGCGTTCGGAATGGGCGATGCCGCGGCCGGCGGTCATCCAGTTCACGTCGCCGGGCAGGATGTCCTGCAGGCTGCCCAGGGTGTCGCGATGGCGGATCGCGCCGGCCCACAGGTAGGTTACGGTGGCCAGCCCGATGTGCGGATGCGGGCGCACGTCGATGCCGCGGCCGGGTTCGAACAGCGCCGGCCCCATGTGGTCGACGAACACGAACGGGCCGACGCTGCGCGCCTGCAGGGTGGGCACGGCGCGGCGCACTTCGAAGCCGCCGCCGAGGTCGTGGGTGCGCGGGCTCACCAGCTGGGTCATGGGTCGGGCCTCATCCGAAATGCGGCAGCATCGGGCCGCCCAGCCACAGCCAGCGTGCCATCCACGCACTGACCAGGCCGATCAGCACGGTCAGCGGCAGGCCGATGCGGGTGAAATCGCTGAACCGGTACTGGCCCGGGCCAAGGATCAGCAGGTTGCCGTGGTGGCCGATCGGGGTCAGGAACGCGACCACCGCGCCCAGCGCGGTGCACACCACGTACGGCGTCGGCGGCTGGTCCAGCACCTGCGCCAGCGCGATCGCGATCGGCCCCAGCAGCGCGGTGGTGGCGGCATCGGACATCACCTGGGTGAGCAGCGCGGCGACGGTGAACATCACCAGCAGCACCGCCAGCGGCGGCCAGTGCGCGACCACCCCCGACAGGTGCGTGGCCAGCAGGTCGGCGGTGCCGGTCTGTTCCATCGCGATGCCGAGCGGGATCACCCCGGCGATCATCACGAAGATGCGCACGTCGATCTCGCGGTAGGCCTGCTGGATGTCGATGCAGCGGGTGGCGACCATCGCCACCGCGCCCAGCAGGAAGGCCAGCGGCGCGGGCAGCCATTCGGTGGCCGCGGCGAGGATGGTGGCGCCGAGGATCGCCAGCGCCAGCGGCGCGCGCAGCCGGCGCTTGGCTTCGCCGGCGAACGGTGCCAGCAGCAGGAACCCGTGGTGGGTGGCGAGTTCGGCGAAGCGCGAGGGCCGGCCCCACAGCACCAGCAGGTCGCCTTCGCGCAGGCGTGCGTCGGACAGGCGTTCGGCGACCTGCCCGGCGTGCCGCCACAGGCCGACCACCACCGCGTGGAACTGGCGCGAGAAATCCAGCTCGCGGATGCTGCGGCCGATGAACTCCGAGCCCGGCGCGACCACCGTCTGCACCAGCTGCGGCGTGCCGTCCCCGGACAGGGTGTCGCCGTAGCGGACGATCGCGTTGAGGTCCAGGCCGGGGTCGTCGTGCAGCGACATCAACTCGTCGGCGCCGGCTTCGATCAGCAGGATGTCGCCCCCGAGCAGGGCGCTGCCGGCGGTCAGGTCGGTGCGCGAGGCGCCGTCGCGCAACCAGCCCAGCACCTGCACCGACTTGCCGATGGCCTTCTGCATGTCGGCCAGGCTGCGGGTGGCCCACTGCCCGCCCGGCACCACCAGCAGCTCGGTGCGGAAGCGCCCGAGGCGCAGGTAGTCGTCGTCGCCGCCCTCGCCGCTGCGCTTGGGCAACAGCCAGCGGGTGGCGAGCATGTAGGCGGTGCCGACCAGCACCAATGCGATGCCGATCGGGGTGATCGAGAAGATCCCCAGCCCTTCGGCGCCGGCGCGCTGCAGCTGGTCGTTGGCGAGCAGGAACGCCGGCGCGCTGACCAGGGTCAGGGTGGTGCCGAGCGAGGCCGCCAGCGACATCGGCATCAGCAGCCGCGAGGCCGGCATGTGGCGATCGCGCGCGTGCCGCAGCAGCAGCGGCAGCATCATCGCGGTGACCATCACGTGGTGGGTGAAGGCGGCGAGCAACGCCACCACCGGCATCACCACCGCGATCGTGCGCCACTCATGACGGCCGCCGGCGCGACCAATCCAGGCGCCGATGTGCTCGCTCACCCCGGTGGCCGCCAACGCGCCGGAGATCACGAACACCGCGGCGACGATGATGGCGGGCTCGCTGGCGAACCCGGACAGCGCCTGCTTGCTGTCGAGCACGCCGGTCAGCACCAGCGCCAGCAGGATCAGCATGGCGGTCACGTCGACCCGCAGCTTCTCGGTGATAAACAGGTACAGCGCGCCGGCCAGGATCAGGCCGAACGCGATCTGCGACCACAGCAGGGGATAGGCGGCGAGCATGCGGGCATTGTGGCAAATCCCGGCGGCGCGACCGCCACGCCGCGCATGCACGCGGGCTTTACATTTGCCACCGGTAGACTGCGCGGATGCAGCCATCGTCGCCCGGCGCCACCGAAGCGGGCGCAAGCGCAGCAGCCACCGACGCCGCACCGGACCACGCCGCCGTGGAGCTGCAGGCCGTGCATGCGCGCCTGGAAGCCCTTGCACGTGGCATGTCGCACGACCTGCGTGCGCCATTGCGGGCGATCGAGGGCTTCGCCCGGCAGGTGGCGCGCGATCCCGCCGCGCCCGAGGCCCAGGCCCAGCTGGAGCGGATCCGCCAGGCCGCGGCGCGCATGGGTGGGTTGATCGACGGGCTGGTGGAGCTGATGCGCATCGACGGCCTGCCGCTGCGGCCGGGGCCGGTCGACCTGGCCCTGCTCGCCGAGTGGGTGGCCGCCGAGCTGCAGGATGCGCAGCCCGAGCCGCCGTTGCAGCTCGAGGTGCAGGACGGGCTCGGCGTCACCGGCGACGAGCGCCTGCTCAAGACCCTGCTGCAGCAGGTGCTGCGCAATGCACGCCAATTCGCGGGCGACGGCCCGGCCCGGGTCGAGGTCGGCGGCGAGCGCGAGGGCGACACCCTGCGCCTGCGCGTCCGTGACCACGGTATCGGTTTCGACATGGCGCATGCAGGGAAACTGTTCCAGCCGTTCCAGCGCCTGCACGGGCGCGACGAGGGCGCCGGCGACGGGCTCGGGCTGGCGATCGCGCAGCGGGTGGCGGTGCGCCACGGCGGCGGGATCGAGGCCGAGGCACGGCCGGGCGAAGGCGCCACGTTCCACGTGGTGCTGCGCGATCTGCAATGACGAGGAAGGACGCGAAGGCATGAATGGCAACAGGGACATCCTGCTGATCGAGGACAACCCGGACGACGTCGAGCTGACCCGCATCGCGTTCGCCGAGGCGGGGAGCGCACACCGGCTCACCGTGGTCAGCGATGGCGCCGAGGCGCTGGATTACCTGTTCGCCCGCGGCGCGCACGCGGGACGCGCCGCGACGGACCTGCCGGCGGTGGTGCTGCTGGACCTCAACCTGCCCAAGCTCAATGGCCGCGAGGTGCTGCAGGCGATCCGCAGCGACCCCGCGACCCGCAGCCTGCCGGTGGTGGTGCTGACCACCAGCGCCGAGCCCTTCGATGTCGACGCCGTCTACGAACTAGGCGCCAACAGCTATATCCAGAAGCCGGTGGAATTCGAGCGCTTCGTCGATGCGGTGCGGCAGATCGGGCTGTACTGGCTGACCCTCAACCAGGCGCCGGGCAATCCCTGAGGCGGGTCAGCCCGCGTCGTGTGCGTGGTGGTAGCGGACCGCGGCCTCGACTTCGGCCTTCGAGCCCAGGAACACAGGCACCCGCATGTGCAGGCCGGTCGGCTGCACTTCCAGCATGCGCTGGCGGCCGGTGCTGGCGGCGCCGCCGGCCTGCTCGACCAGGAAGCTCATCGGGTTGGCCTCGTACATCAGCCGCAGCTTGCCGCCCTTGGGCGCGCACTTGCTGTCCAGCGGATAGCTGAAGATGCCGCCGCGGGTCAGGATGCGATGCACGTCGGCCACCATGCTGGCGACCCAGCGCATGTTGAAGTCCTTGCCGCGCGGGCCTTCCTGGCCGGCCAGCAGGTCGCCGACGTAGGCCTGCATCGGCGGTTCCCAGAAGCGCTGGTTCGACATGTTGACCGCGAATTCCTTCGTTTCCTCGGGGATCCGCATGCCGCGCGTGGTCAGCACGAAGCTGCCGATCTCGCGGTCGAGGGTGAAGGCGTGGGTGCCGTGGCCGACGGTCAGCACCAGCATCGTGCTGGGGCCATAGGTGCAGTAGCCGGCGGCGACCTGCGCGGTGCCCGGCTGCAGGAAATGCTCGTCGCCCGGATGGGTGACGCCGTCCGGGCAGCGCAGCACCGAGAAGATGGTGCCCACCGAGATGTTGACGTCGATGTTCGACGAGCCATCCAGCGGGTCGAACAGCAGCAGGTAGTTGCCGCGCGGGTAGACGTCGGGGATCGGATGCGAGGTGTCCATTTCCTCCGAGGCCAGCCCGGCCAGGTGCCCGCCCCAGGCGTTGGCTTCGAGAAGGATCTCGTTGCTCAGCACGTCCAGCTTCTTCTGCGCCTCGCCCTGCACGTTGATGCTGGCTTCGCCGGCGCTCAGTGCGTCGCCCAGCACGCCGCCCAGCGCGCCCTTGCCGACCGCGATGGAGATCGACTTGCAGGCGCGCGCGACCACCTCGACCAGCAGTCGCAGGTCGGGGTTGATGCGTCCGGCGCGTTGTTCCTCGATCAGGAAGCGGGTCAGCGAGATGGCGTGGGTGGACATGGCGACAGGCGGGCCGGGGAAAGCGCTATTGTCGCCGATGACCGTCCCCGGAGGCCGACATGCGACCCCATGCCTTGAGCGCCCTGTTGCTGGCCAGCCTGCCGCTGGCGGCGTGTTCGCCCGCCCCCGCCCCGCCGACGATGCCGGGCGGCAACGCCGCCGGGGCCCTCCCTGCCGCAGCGCCCCCTCCC
>JAFLEB010000094.1 GCA_017302075.1 Lysobacterales bacterium | reverse complement strand
AAGCCCTGCGCGCCCAGCGGATGCAGCGACTGCGCGGCGTTGCCGACCAGCACCGCGCGCGGCGCGACCAGCGCCTCCGCCACGCTGCCGACGATCGGGTACGCGCTGCGCGGACCGACCATGAGGAAACGCCCCGCGCGCCAGCCGAACGCCGCCTGCACGCGGGCGAGGAAGCCGGCATCGTCCAGCGCCGCGACCGCCGCGGCCTCCGCGCCCGCGACGCCATGCACAAGCCCGTAGTGCCCGTCGCCGCGCGGCAGCAGGGCGGTCGGGCCGCTCGCCGTCAGCCGCTCGTAGGCGGTGCCGTCCGGCGGCGCCTGCGTGCGCAGCCGGGCGACGAAAAGGGTCTGCTGGTAATCGTGTTCCCGCGCGGCGATGCCCAGCGCGTCGCGCACGCTGCTGCGCGCGCCATCCGCGGCGACCAGCAGGCGGGCATGCAGCACGCGCTCGCCGTGGGCGTCGGCGATGCGCACACTGCGATAGGCGGCATCGGAAACCTCCAGGCTGAGGAACCGTGCCGGGCGGTAACGGCTCAGGCTGCGCAACTGCGCCAGCCGTGCTTCCAGGGCCTCGCCGAAATCGCGCGCCACCACCACCTGCCCGAATTCCTGGCGGCCATGCGTCGCGGCATCGAGGCGGATGCGCCCGAAGTCGCCGGCGCGGCTGGCGTGGATGCGGCGGATGCGGCCGGTCGGCGCACGCAGCAGGGGCAGCACGCCGAGCGCGTCGAGCGCGTGCACGGTGGCTTCGGCGAAGCTGAGGTTGCGCTGGTCGAACACCGCGGGCAGCGCGCCGGGCGGGCTGGCCTCGACCAAGCCCACGTCCAGGCCCAGCGGCGCCAGCGCGATCGCCAGGCTGGCGCCCACCAGCCCGCCGCCGACGATGAGGACGTCGTGCACGCGCGGGGCATCCGGGGCGATCGGGGGCATTGCGTTATGCTACCGGCTCCGCTCCGCCGCCCGCATCACGACCGCATGAATCGCCCCGCTTCGCTTCCCGCCCCCGGCCCGCTGGTCCTCGCCGCGCTGATCTTCATCGCCGCGCTCAGCCGGGTGCTGCCGCATCCGCCGAACTTCTCGCCGATCGAGGCGGTGGCGCTGTTCGGCGGCGCGTATTTCGCGAGCCGGCGCTGGGCCCTGATCGTGCCGCTGGTGGCGATGTTCGCCTCCGACCTGGCGTTGGGTCTCGCCAATGGCGGCATCTACTGGGACTACTTCGCGAGCGCCGGCTACCTGCTGGTCTACGCCTGCATCGCGCTGTCGACCCTGCTCGGCTTCGGCCTGCGCGGCAAGGTGAACGGCAGCCGCGTGCTGGGCTACTCGCTGGCGGGCTCGGTGCTCTTCTTCGTGGTGACCAACTTCGGCGCCTGGCTGGGCAGCCCGATGTACCCGCAGACGCCGGCGGGACTGGCCGCGGCCTACGTCGCCGGGATCCCGTTCTTCCAGTGGACCGTGCTCGGGACCCTGGCGTACGCCGCGCTGCTGTTCGGCGGGTTCGCGCTGCTGCGCCAACGGCTGCCGGCCCTGCACGCCCGCACCGTCTGAGCCCGGCGGTGGGCAACCGTCTTTCGAAGATCTACACCCGCACCGGCGACGACGGCACCACCGGCCTCGGCGACGGCACCCGCGTGGCCAAGGATTCGGCGCGGGTCAACGCGTACGGCACGGTCGACGAGGCCAATTCCTGCATCGGCCTGCTGCTGGCCGCGGATGTCCCCGACGACATCCGCGTCCTGCTGACCCGCGTGCAACACCAGTTGTTCGACCTCGGCGGCGAACTCTGCATCCCCGGCCACGCGGCGATCCACGATGCCGACATCGACGCGCTCGAAGCCCGGCTGGACCACTACAACGACGCGCTGCCGCCGCTCAAGGATTTCATCCTGCCGGGCGGCGGCGAGGCCGCGGCGCGCTGCCATGTCGCCCGCACCGTGGTGCGCCGGGCCGAACGCGACACCGTCACCCTGTCCCGGCACGACGCCGTGCGTCCGCAGGCGATCCGCTACCTGAACCGGCTCTCGGACCTGCTGTTCGTGCTGGCCCGCGTGCTGGCCCGCGCCAGCGGGCATGGCGAGGTCCTCTGGGACCACGACCGCCGCAAGTAGGGCGCCGAGGGGACGATGCACATGCCGCTGCGCGTCTACACCCACGAGGCTTGCCTGCTGCACGACACCGGGCCCGCCCACGCCGAGCGCCCGGAGCGCCTGCGGGTCGTCGTCGATGCCTTGCGCGAAGCCTATCCCCACCTCGACTGGCGGCAGGCGCCGATCGCGACCCGCGGCCAGCTGCTGCGGGTGCACAGCGAGCACCTGCTGGAGGCGGTGCTGGAAAGCAATCCCGCCGAGCTGATGCAACTCGACCCCGACACCGTACTCTCGCCGCGGTCCGCGGAGGCCGCCCTGCGCGCCGCCGGGGCGGCGGTCGCAGCGGTGGATGCGGTCATGATCGGGGCTGCCCGGCGCGCGTTCTGCGCGGTGCGCCCGCCCGGCCACCACGCCACCAGCGACGCGGCGATGGGCTTCTGCCTGTTCAACAGCATCGCGGTGGCCGCGCGCCACGCGATCGACGCGCATGGCCTCGAGCGCGTGGCGGTGGTCGATTTCGACGTCCACCACGGCAACGGCACCCAGGCGATCTTCGAGCACGACCGGCGCGTGCTGTACGCCAGTTCGCACCAGGCCCCGCTCTATCCCTGGACCGGCGACCGCAGCGAGACCGGCGCCGGCAACATCTTCAACGCGACCCTGCCCCCGGGCAGCGATGGCGCCCTGTTCCGGCGCATCTGGGGCGACCGCCTGCTGCCGGCGATCGACGATTTCGCCCCGCAACTGCTGCTGATCTCGGCCGGTTTCGACGGCCATCGCCGCGACCCGCTGGCGGAACTGCAGCTCGATGCCGCCGATTTCGGCTGGCTGAGCGAGGCGTTGGTGGCGCTCGCCGACCGCCATTGCCAGGGGCGCGTCGTATCGGCGCTCGAAGGCGGCTACGACCTCGACGCCCTGGCCGAATGCAGCGTCGCCCACCTGCGCGCGCTCGGCGCCTGAACCCGCCACGCGGTTTGCCGGCCCGGCGGGCTTCCGGCAAGCTAGCCGCCTGAATTTCGCCTCTGGATTCCCCGTGCGCCCAGTCCTGCGCCTGCTTCCCCTGCCCCTGTGCATCGCACTGTCGCTCCAGGCCCATGCCGCCGACGGCATGCCGCCCGACTGGGGCCTGTGCCCCACCGTCGACGCGGTCAAACCCTTCGTCGACGCGCAATCGTTGCCGGACGGGTTGAAGATCGACAACACCCGGCAGGAAACCGAGATCGAGGGCGATGCGCTGAGCGGCACCGAGGAGAACCCGGTGTTCAACGGCAACGTGACCCTGCGCCGCGGCTCCCAGTTCATGGGGGCCGACCAGCTGACCTACGACAAGCAGCAGGAGCGGTATGTCGCCGAAGGCAGCATCCGCTTCCAGGGATCCGGCCTGCGCGTGGTCGCGGCTCGGGCGCAGGGTGACCAAGCCAGCGACACGCACACCATCGAGCAGCTCGATTACCAGCTACTGGACCGGCGGGGCAATGGCGGCGCGGACAGCGTGACCCTGGTGGGCAACCAGGGCAGCCTCAAGGGCGCCACGTATACGACCTGCGCGCCGGACCAGCGCCAATGGCAATTGAGCGCGCGCCAGATCGACATCGACACGGACAAGGGCTTCGCGGTCGCACGCGGCGCCACCCTGCGGGTCGGCAAGGTCCCGGTGTTGTACATGCCCTGGTTCATGTTCCCCACCGACGAACGCCGGCGCACCGGCCTGCTGTTCCCCTCGATCTCCAATTCCAGCCGCAACGGTTTCGACTGGCGGCAACCGATCTACCTGAACCTGGCACCGAACTACGATGCCACCCTGTCGCCGCGGATCATGACCTCGCGCGGCTTCCAGCTCGGCGCGCAGTTCCGCTACCTGGTGGAGGGCGGCAAGGGCACGCTGGAAGGCGCCTACATGCCCGACGACGACCTGCGCGGCCGTGATCGGGGCATGTTCCGCTATACCGCGTTCCAGAACGTCGCCAGCCACTGGCAGGCGCGCGCCAACGTCAACTGGATCAGCGATACGCGCTATTTCGAAGACTTCAGCAGCAGCCTGGACGGCCTGTCGCAATACACGGCCTTCAGCGAGATCGGCCTCTACGGACGCGGGCGCGGTTGGGACGCGGCGATCACCGCCGACCACTGGCAACTGGCCGACTACACGCTGTCCGAGTCGGACCTCCCCTACGACCGCCTCCCGCGCGCGTACCTCAGCGTGGACCGTCCCCTGGTCGGCCTGTTGCATTGGGGCGTGAACGCCGAGACCGTGCGCTTCCAGCACGAGACAGAGCCCGCGGGCTCGCGCGTCGACCTCAAGCCTTGGCTCAGCCTGCCCTTGCGCGGCGATGCCTGGTTCCTGACCCCCACCCTCGCCTATCGCTACACGCAATACGACCTCGACGATGCGCTGGCGCAGTCGCTCGGCGGCTCCTCGCCATCGCGCGGGCAGTCGATCTTCAGCGTCGATGGCGGCCTGTTCTTCGACCGCGAGACCCGGGTCAAGGGCAAGGACTACCTGCAGACGATCGAACCGCGCATCTTCTACCTGCGCGTGCCCTACACGGACCAGGCGGACATGCCGCTGTTCGACACCCAGCCGCTGACCTTCAGCTGGGGCCAGCTGTTCCGCGACAACCGCTACTCCGGCGCCGACCGCCAAGCCGATGCGAACCAGGTGACCGTGGCGGTGAGCACCCGCATGATCCGCCAGTCGGACGGGCGCGAGCGTTTCTCGGCCAGCCTCGGCCAGATCCACTACCTGGACGCCTCGCGGGTATTCCTGCCAGGCGAGCCGATCACCGAACAAGGCCGGTCGGCATGGGTCGCCGACGCGAACTACGCACCGACCGACCGCTGGACCTTCGGCGCGTCCTACCAATGGGAGCCCAAGTTCAAGCGGACCGACCTCGCCAGCGTGCGCGCACGCTACCTGCTGCCGGACGACGGCGTGTTCAACCTCGGCTACCGCTACCGGCGCGACGTGCTCGAACAGGTCGACCTGTCGTTCCTCTACCCGATCAACGACAGCTGGAGCGCGGTGGGTCGCTACTACTACTCGCTGTTCGACAACAAGGCGCTGGAAACCGTCGCCGGCGTGCAGTGGGACAGCTGTTGTGTCGCCGTTCGGGTTGTGGCGAGGCGCTACGTGCACAATCGCGCCGGCAACCTGAGCAACGCCCTCATGTTCGAGATCGAACTGAAGGGGCTGGGATCGGCCGGGCAGGATACCCAGCGGGTCCTGCGCCGTTCCGTCCTCGGCTACAATCGGGACGACCTGTACCTGGTGCCGCCGCAGACCGCCACGGGCCAGCCTTCCCCGCCGGACATCGACGACGCCTCCCCATGATCCACGCCCCCCGCTTGCACACTTCCCGTTCCATGCTGGCCGTCGTCCTGGCCGGGCTGCTCGCCGCCGGCGGCGCTTCGGCGCAGTCCTACGCAGGGATGGAGTCCGTCGACCGCATCGCCGCGGTGGTGAACGAGGACGTCATCCTGCGCAGCGAACTGGATCGCGCGATCGCCAACATCCGCGCCCAGTACGCCGGCAAGGAAGACCAGCTGCCGCCGGCCGAGGTGCTGGAGCGCCAGGTGCTCGAACGGCTGATCCTGACCCGCCTGCAGATCGAGCGGGCCACCGACGCCGGCATCACGGTGAGCGACGAGGAGCTGGAGCAAGCGGTTCGCAGCGTCGCCCAGCAGAACAGCATGGACGTCGACCAGCTGCGCGCGCGGCTGGCGCAGGATGGCATGTCGTTCACCAGTTTCCGCAACAACCTGCGCGACGAGATCGTCACCCAGAAGCTGCGCCAGAGTTTCGCGCAAAGCCGCATCAACGTGAGCGAGGCGGAGGTGGATGCCGCGCTCGCCACCGCGTCGGCTGCCGCCAGCCAGCAGTTCCACCTCGCCCACGTGCTGGTGGCCACGCCCGACGGCGCGACTCCCGAGCAACTGGCCACCGCGCAGAAGAAGATCGAGGGCGTGAAGGCGCTGATCGACAAGGGCGAGATGACCTTCGCCGCCGCTGCCGTGCGCTACTCGGACAGCCCGAACGCGCTGGAGGGCGGCGACCTGGGTTGGCGCGGCCTGAACGAGATCCCGCCGTCGTTCGCCGCGACCATCCAGCAGATGCAGCCCGGGCAGGTGATCGGCCCGATCCGCGGCCCGAGCGGCTTCCAGCTGCTGCAGCTGGTCGAGACCCGCACCCAGGCCGCCGGCGGCGGGGAGCAGGTCACCCAGTTCTCGGCGCGCCAGATCCTGGTCAAGGTCGATGAAAAGACCGACGACGCAGCCGCCAAGGCCAAGGCGGAAACCCTGGCCGCCCGCATCGCCGGCGGCGCCGACTTCGCCAAGCTCGCGGCCGAGGACTCCGACGACGCCACCACCAAGCGCCGTGGCGGCGACCTCGGCTGGTTCACCAGCGACACCTACGGCAATGCGTTCGCGATGCAGGTCGCGGCGCTGTCGGATGGGCAGTCCTCCGCGCCGTTCAAGACCGATGCCGGCTGGGTCATCCTAAAGCGCGTGGGCAGCCGCCAGGTGGCCTCGGGCGACGAGACCCGCCGCGCCCAGGTGCGCGACACCATCGGCCGCCGCAAGCTCGAGGACGAGTGGAACCGCTTCCTGCGCGAAATGCGCGGAGAGGCCTACGTCGACGTGCGCGGCGCGCAGGCCGCGGCTGCGCCCGCCACCAGCGGCGGCTGATCGCCCCGTCCATGCGCCCCCGGCTCGCGCTGGTCCCCGGCGAACCGGCGGGCATCGGTCCGGAACTCGTCGTCCGCGCGCTCCAGCGCGACTGGGACGCCGACCTGACCGTACTCGGCGACCGCGCGTCGCTGGTCGCCGCCGCCCGTTCGCTGGACCTGCCGCTGCCGCCGCACCTGGCGCTGGTCGACATCGCCAACGCCGTTCCCGCGACCCCCGGCACGCCCGACCCGCGCAATGCGCCGATGGTCGTCGATGCCCTCCAACGCGCCGCCCGGGGCTGCCTCGACGGCGATTTCGACGGGCTGGTGACCGGCCCCGTGCACAAGGGCGTCATCAACGATGCCGGCATCCTGTTCACCGGCACCACCGGCCTGCTCGCCCGGCAGGCGGGCTGCGAGGTGGTGATGATGCTGGCCAATCCGGGCATGCGGGTCGCGCTGCAGACCGTGCACCTGCCGCTGCGCGCCGTGCCGGACGCGATCACGGCCGATGCGCTGGCATCCACCCTGCGCATCGTCGACGCATCCCTGCGCCACGCCTTCGGCATCGCCGAACCGACCATCGCGGTGCTGGGGTTGAACCCGCATGCAGGCGAGGACGGTCACCTCGGCCACGAGGAACGCGACGTGATCGCACCCGCCCTCGCGCGCCTGCGCGGCGAAGGGATGCGCCTGGTCGGGCCGCTGCCGGCCGATACCGCCTTCCTGCCAGCCAAGCTCGCGGGCTTCGATGCGGTGCTGGCGATGTACCACGACCAAGGGCTGCCGGTGCTCAAGCACAGCGACTTCGCGAATGCGGTCAACCTCACCCTCGGGCTGCCGTACCCGCGGGTCGCGGTCGACCACGGCACCGCGCTCGACCTGGCCGGCACCGGCACCGCCGACCCGTCCAGCCTGTTCGCCGCCATCCGCACCTGCGCCCGCCTGGCGACCGCCCGCGCGCGCCCGAGGCCGGCGCCGTGAGCCGCGCCTACCCGCCGCGCACCGATGCCGCGGGCTTCGCGACCGAGGCGAAGAAGCACCTCGGCCAGAATTTCCTGCACGAGAAGGGCGTGATCGCGAAGATCGTGCAGGCGATCGACCCGAAGCCGGGCGACGTGGTCGTGGAGATCGGGCCGGGCCAGGGCGCGCTGACCTTCCCGCTGCTGCAGCGGCATGGCGCCTTGACCGCGATCGAGTTCGACCGCGACCTGCATGCACCGCTGCAGGCCGCGGCCCGCGCGCACGGGACCCTGCGCCTGGTCGAGGGCGACGTCCTCGGCGTTGATTTCAGCGCGCTCGCCGCCGAGCTCGCGCCCGCCGACGGCCGCATCCGCCTGGTCGGCAACCTGCCCTACAACCTCAGCTCGCCGATCCTGTTCCACGCGCTGGACCACGCCGGCGCGATCCGCGACATGCATTTCATGTTGCAGAAGGAAGTGGTCGAACGCATGGCCGCGGGTCCGGGCAGCAAGGTCTACGGGCGCCTGAGCGTGATGCTGCAGGCCTACTGCGCGGTGACGCCGCTGTTCACGGTGCCGCCGGGGGCGTTCCGGCCGGCGCCGAAGGTGGACTCGGCGGTGGTCCGGTTGGTCCCGAAGCCCGCGGACCGCATCGAGGTCGCCGATCGCACGATGTTCGCGCACGTGGTCCGCGCGGCCTTCGGGCAGCGTCGCAAGACCCTGCGCAATGCCCTGCAGGGCGTAGCCGACACGGAAGTGATCGAGGCCGCCGGCCTGCGCGCGGACGCCCGCGCCGAGCAGGTCGAGGTGACCGGCTTCATCCGGCTGGCCAACCTGCTGGCCTCGCGCTGAGCGCCGTGCGCGCGGCGTGATGCCGGCACCCGCGCCGGCTCGCTAGAATGCGCGCATGGGCAACACCGACTACCAGTTCGACATCGACGTCGACACCCGCTTCCTCGACGACCAGTCGGCCCCCGAAGAGGGCCGCTACGTCTTCGCCTACACCATCCACATCCGCAACGAGGGCAAGGTGCCGGCGCGCCTGCTCGGCCGCCGCTGGCTGATCACCGACGGCAACGGGAAGGTGCAGGAAGTGGTCGGCGAGGGCGTGGTCGGCGAGCAACCCTGGCTGCGCCCGGGCGAGGGCTTCGAATACACCTCGGGGGCGGTGCTGGAAACCGATATCGGCACCATGCGCGGCAGCTACGACGTGCTGGCCGACGACGGCACCCGATTCGCCGCGCCGATCCCGCCGTTCACGCTGTCCGTGCCGCGCACGCTGCACTGAGATGGCGGTCTGGGCCATCGGCGACCTGCAGGGTTGCCACGACGTCACCCAGCGCCTGCTGGAGCGCATCCGCTTCGACCCGGCGGTCGACCGGCTCTGGTTCTGCGGCGACCTGGTGAACCGCGGCGGGCAGTCGATCGAGACCCTGCGCCTGGTGCATTCGCTGCGCGCGTCGGCGCACGTGGTGCTCGGCAACCACGACCTGTCGCTGCTGGCGATCGGCGAACGCACGCCGGACGAGCAGCGCAAGGTCAACCCGGACCTGCAGGGCGTCCTGTTCGCCGAGGATGGCCCGATGCTGTTGGCCTGGCTGCGCTCGCAGGAGCTGGCGCACGTCGATCGCGAACTCGGCTGGATGATGGTGCACGCCGGGCTGGCCCCGAAGTGGACCACGCAACTGGCGGAGAAGCATGCCCGCGAGATCGAGGCGAAGCTGCGCGGCGACCAGTACCGCAAGTTGCTGAAGAACATGTATGGCGACGGCCCCGACTGGTCGCCGCGGCTCAACGGCAGCGAACGCGACCGCGCGATCATCAACATCTTCACCCGCATGCGCTATTGCAGCCCGCGCGGGCGCATCGCCTTCGAGCACAAGGGCGAACCGGGCAGCCAGCCGCCGGGCCTGTACCCGTGGTACTCGGTGCCGGGCCACGCGGCGCGCGACCTCAAGGTGGTCTGCGGGCACTGGAGCACGCTCGGCCTGTTCGTGGGCCATGGCGTGCACGCGATCGACACCGGCGCGGTGTGGGGCGGCAAGCTCACTGCACTGCAGCTGGATGCCGAGGGCCTGCACGTGGTGCAGGTGCCCGGCCGCGACGTCCCCGCCCCGCCGCCGAAGAAGCGCGGGCCGCGCCCGCACGACCGCCGCCGCGACCCGAACCGGC
>JAFLEB010000093.1 GCA_017302075.1 Lysobacterales bacterium | reverse complement strand
GTCACCGACACCCATCCCGATGCCGGCAGCGACGGCACCTGGACCTACCAGTTGCACGTGCTGTACGACGGCAAGACCTACTCCACCACCGCCACCACCGACCCGGGCACCACCGTCAAGAACCCAGTCATCATCAACCGCTGAACCTCCGTGCATGCCACGGCCCATCCGCACCACCACAGGAGCGCACCATGAGCAACGCGAACAAGCCCCGCCAGGACGACCAGGACAAGGACGGCATCCCGGACAGCAGCCAGTCGCAGGCCCAGGGCGAGGGCATCGAGCAGCACGACGAGGATGACATGCCCGGGCGCGAGACCCACGTCAGTTCCAACCCGGTGATCATCAACCGCTGATCCAAAGCCTTGCTGCCCCCGCGACCCGGGGGCGGCTCAGGTGCCGGCGCTGGGCTCTCCCGGCCGTGCCGCGGGCAACTTGCGCGCCTCGCGCAACACGCCGAGCGCGCCCAGGGTCATGCCGCAGGCGACCAACAGGCCCACGCCGAACACCGCCTGCGACCCGAAGCCCGACAGCAGCTTGTGCACCCAGACGAAGGTGAGGTCGCCACCGCGGTAGATCACGGTGTCGATCGCGGCACCGGCCTTGTAGCGCCACTCGCGGGCGACCCGCGTGTACACGGTCTCGCGCGCGGGCTTGGCCAGCGAGAACTCGCTGGCGCGGGTCACCACCTGCACCACCGCCACCAGCAACGGCAGCGGCGAGGCCGCCAGCGCGGCATAGCCGGCGATGATCGCCACGCCCGGGATCAACAGCGCGGGGCCGATGCCGAAGCGCGAAAGCAAGGCCCGCGTGACGAGCAACTGCACGAACAGGGTGAGCCCGTTCACCGCCAGGTCGATGTTCGCGTAGAACGCGGTGGCGCGCTCCGGATCCGGGTAGAACTGGCGCACGATCGCCGCCTGCTCGTTGTACAGCAGGGTGCCGACGCCGACCCCGAACACCGTCAACACCGCCATCCAGCGCAGCAGCGGCTCGCGCGCCACCAGCCGCAGGCCCGCGAGCACGGTGCCGCCCATTGGCACCTCGCCGCTGGCGAGATGGCGCGCGGCCTCGCGCTGCACCGCGTAGCGGCGCAGGCGCAGCAGGCAGCCGATGCACAGCAGCAGGAAGCCGGCCGACACCAGCATCAGGTTGGCGATGCCGATGCGTTCCACCAGCACCCGCGTGAGCATCGGCCCGGCGATCGCGCCCAGCGTCCCCGCCGCGCCGATGTAGCCGTAGTAGCGGCGCGCCTCGACGTTGTCGTAGACGTCGGCCATGAAGCTCCAGAACACCGCCACCGCGAACAGGTTGAACACCGTGATCCACAGGAAGAACGCCATCCCGCGGCCCGGCATCCCGCTGTCGAAGGCGGCATGGAACAACAGCAGGGTGACGATGAAGAAGCCGTACACCACGGGCAGGAACACGCGCCGCGGATAGCGGCTGACCAGTGCGCCGTAGACCGGCTGCAGTGCGAGCATGATCAGGAAGGTGCAGGTGAACAGCACCTGCAGGGTCAGCTCCTTCAGCGGCAACCCGCGCGCCGCGAAGAACTCCACCATCGCCGGCGGGAAGACCGCGGCGACGTCGGCGGACGCGCCCATCGCCTCGCGCACCGGGCGCAGCACGTAGTAGCCGCACAGCAGGCTGAAGAAATACAGGAACGACCACAGCAGCGGCGGGGAGTCTGCCAGCGCGCTCCTGAAGCGGGCGATGCGTCCGGTGGCGGTGGGGGCGTCCGTCATCCTGTGGCCGGCTGGGCGCGACGATGCGCCACGGTAACCGCAGGCGCCGGATGGCGCCAGCCCGGTTGCAGAGCATTTGCTCTAGGCCGCGAGCATAGCGTCGGCGCCACCCTGGATGCCGGCCGCTTCGCTTGTACGACTACATCATCATCGGCGCCGGTTCGGCCGGCTGCGTGCTCGCCAACCGCCTGAGCGAAGACCCGAACGTCAAGGTGCTGCTGCTGGAAGCCGGCCCGCGCGACTGGCATCCCTTCATCCACATGCCCGCCGGCCTGGCCAAGCTGGTCAACCGCAAGGGCGTGAACTGGGACTACGACACCGCCCCGGAGCCGCAGCTCGACAACCGGATCCTGTGGTGGCCGCGCGGCAAGGTGCTCGGGGGCTCCAGCTCGATCAACGCGATGTGCTACATCCGCGGCGTGCCCGCCGACTACGACGACTGGGCGCGCGTCGCGCAAGGCTGGGACTGGGCCAGCGTGCTGCCCTACTTCAAGCGCGCCGAAGGCAACACCCGCGGCGGCGATGCCCTGCACGGCGGCGACGGCCCGCTGGGCGTGTCCGACCTGCGCCACAGCAACCCGCTCTCGCATGTCTTCATCGAAGCCGCCAACCAGGCCGGGATCGCGTCGAACCGCGACTTCAACGGCCCGGCGCAGGCCGGCGTGGGCCTGTACCAGGTCACCCAGCGCGATGGCGCGCGCTGCTCCAGCGCGGCGGCCTACCTCGCGCCGGTGCGCAGCCGGCCGAACCTGACCGTGCATACCGGCGCGCTGGTCAGCCGCATCACCTTCGACGGGCGACGCGCGAATGGCGTGACCTACGCGATGCGCGGGCAGGCTTTCCACCAGCCCGCCGCGCGCGAGGTGATCGTGAGCGGCGGCGCGATCAATTCGCCGCAGGTGCTGATGCTGTCCGGCATCGGCCCGGCCGATGCGCTGCGCAAGCTCGGCATCGACGTGGTGCGCGACGTGGCCGGCGTCGGCGCGAACCTGCAGGACCACCTCGACATCTGCACCCTGCAGCATGCGAGCCAGCGGATCACCTACGACCGCATCAACGAACCGAAGATGGCCTTCGACTACTTCCTGCGCGGCCACCGCGGCGCGGGCAGCAGCAACATCGCCGAGGCCGGCGGCTTCTGGCGTTCGCCGCTGGCGCCGGACGCGCGCTGCGACGTGCAGTTCCACTTCGTGCCGGCGATGCTCGACGACCATGGCCGCCACCGCCTCCCGGGCGACGGCTACACCCTGCACGCCTGCTTCCTGCGCCCGCGCAGCCGCGGCCGGCTGACGCTGGCGAGCAACCGCGCCAGCGACAAGCCGCGGATCGAGGCGAACTACCTGTCGGATGCCGAGGGCTTCGACCTGCGGATGATGGTCGAGTGCGCCAAGGTCTCGCGCGAGATCTTCGCCCAGCCGGCCTTCGATCCCTATCGCGGGGCGCCGATCTTCCCCGAACGCAGCGACCTGTCCGATGCCGAGCTGGTCGCCTTCATCCGCCGCAAGGCCGAATCTGTGTACCACCCGGTGGGTACCTGCCGGATGGGCGACGACGACGCGGCGGTGGTGGATGCGTCGCTGCGCGTGCGCGGCGTCGAAGGCCTGCGCGTGGTCGATGCCTCGGTAATGCCCAGCCTGCCGGGCGGCAATACCAATGCCCCGACGATCATGATCGCCGAGCGCGCCGCCGACCTGATCAAGGCGGGTTGAGCTCGCGCCACGGGACATAAATGCGAGCCCGATCAAGTATCTAGGCCCGCAACCTCCCCCTGTTCATGCAAAGCGGTCCGCCGGCGCTAGAATCGGCGGGTCGCCGTACAACCACAGGGGATCGCCGATGATGGATCGCACCGGTCGACGCGCCTGGCGCATCGCACTCGTGGCCACCCTGCTCTCGGTCGCGGTCGGTTCCGCGGCGCAGAGCGCGATGACCTGGAACGGTACCGCCGCCAGCGCGCCCGCTGCCGCGACGGCCTCCGACGCCCCCGCCCTCGCGGCACGGCCGCTGGTCCCGGCGGTCAACATCGCCGAGGTCGAGGCGATGGCCCAGCAACTGGTCGCCAATGGCCGCATCCCCGGCCTGGCGGTGGCCATCGTGCAGGACGGCCGCGTCCTCAGCGCGCGTGGCTACGGCGTCACCGACGCCCACGCCGGCAGCCCGGTCGATGCGCACACGGTGTTCCGGCTGGCCTCGCTGTCCAAGTCGTTCGCCGGCACCGTCACCGGCATCCTGGTCAACGATGGCGTGCTGCGCTGGGACAGCCACCTCGTCGACTACGTTCCCGACTTCAAGCTGTCGCGCCCCGGCGCGGCCGAGCAGGTCACCGTCGCCGACCTGCTGAGCCACCGGGTCGGCCTGACCCGCAACGCCTACGACCGCGACCTCGAGGCCAACGCCGATGTCCGCAGCCTGACCCTGCGCATGGCGAATGCGCCGATGACCTGCGCGCCGGGCGAGTGCTACGCCTACCAGAACGTCGCCTTCAGCCTGATCGGCGACATCGTGTTCGCCGCCACCGGCCAGTTCTACAGCGAGACCGTGGCCCGCCGCATCTTCAAGCCGCTCGGGATGCACGACGCCAGCTACGGCCTGGAAGGCCTCGAGGCCAGCGCGCGCTGGGCGCGCCCGCACGTACGCGGGCGCGGCGGCTGGGTACCGGTGTCGCCGAAGCCGAACTACTACCGGGTCGCGCCGGCGGCCGGCGTCAACGCCAGCATCAGCGACATGGCGCAATGGCTGATCGCGCAGTCCGGGCACCGCCCCGACGTGCTGCCCGCGCCGCTGCTCGCCACGCTGCATACCCCGCTGGTGCCGACGCCGAGCGAGTTGCGCGGTTCCGGCTGGCGCCGCGCGCGCCTGAGCTCGGCGGGTTATGCCCTGGGCTGGCGCGTGTTCGACTACGCCGGCCACCAGGTCGTGTTCCATGGCGGCGCGGTGCAGGGCTATCGCACCGCGATGGCGATGCTTCCCGACCGCGACCTCGGCATCGCCATCCTGTGGAACAGCGAAAGCGCCCTGCCCTCCGGCCTGCTGCCGACGGTCCTCGACCGCGCGCTCGGGATCTCCGGCGGCCAGTGGCTGGACGAGGATGTCCTGCCGGACGAATCCACGCAGACGCTGTATGCCGGCAAGCCGGCGAATGGCGCGGGCGCCGACGCCTCGGCCGCGCAGGCCTCGCCGTTCTGACCCGCGCCCGCCCGGCGCCGCCGGGCCACCGCCCAAAAAGAAACCCCTCCCGCCTGGGCAACGGGAAGGGCCTTCAGGTGTAACGCGTTGCCTGGTCGAGCCAGGCTTCTTACATCATCGGCGCGGGCATCGCCGGCATCGCAACCGGCTTGGCCTTCTTCGCGGCCTTCTTCTTGGCAGCCGGCTTCTTCGCCGCCGGCTTCTTGGCAGCAGCCTTCTTGGCGGCCGGCTTCTTCGCAGCAGCCTTCTTGGCGGCCGGCTTCTTCGCAGCAGCCTTCTTCACCGCCTTCTTGGCGGCCGGCTTCTTCGCAGCAGTCTTCTTCACCGCCTTCTTGGCGGCCGGCTTCTTCGCAGCGGCCTTCTTGGCGGCCGGCTTCTTCGCGGCGGCCTTCTTCACCGCCTTCTTCGCAACCTTCTTCGCCGCCGGCTTCTTGGCAGCGGCTTTCTTCACTGCCTTCTTGGCAGCGGGCTTCTTCGCAGCTTTCTTAACGGCCATGGGATGGCTCCTCGTCAATGGGTACAGCTCGGTTAACGCCCAGTTTCGAAACACACCGCGGGAGTCGGACCCGCGATCGACCGCCGGCGCGCCAGGCGCACCGGACCGGATGAGGCGACGGCACGCGATGCGAATCCGCTGCCGCCTTGGGACGTCCCGCGCCCATTAAAAAACCCGCGGCGGTGTTCGCTGCAGGTTTCGATCATGGACGTCTCCGTATCCGTGGAGGCGCTTTTCGCAGGGGAAGCGAAGCCGTCGCACACCTGGCCGATGCTGCTGGCGGAGGTGCGTGCGTCGTTGCTGGCTCTCGCGTCGTGTCTGCTCACTCGCTTCCGCAGGGAACGTCTGCTGGGCGAAACCTAATCACGGTTTTTTCGAGTGTCAACAACTTCGCGCGAAGTTTTTCGCGGCACGGCGGCGGCGATGCGCGCGCATGCGCGCGCAGGCCGCGGATGGTGATCGTCCGGCGGCTGCATCATGGATTGCATCCGCCATCATCCATCGCCATGAAAGCGAGCATTGGAGCGGCTTTCGCACGTGGTGGCGAAAATTTGTCCATGCCTGTCGAACGCCATCGAGCGTGCGCGCGTGGCGCCCCGGCATGGCCAGCGACGACCTGCGCCGCAACGCGCGCGCCGACGGCGATTTCGCGCCGCACAAGCACACTTGCGCGAAAAATGCGCGAACTCCGGCACCGTCCACCACGCCGCGCGGGCGCGATCCAGGCGCCGGAAACGAAAGACCCGCGACGTCGCCGCCGCGGGTCCCGGATGCAACGCGTCGCCGGATTCAGTGCTCGTCTTCTTCCAGCGCCTCTGCGTAATCGTCCGGCGCCAGCAGCTCGTTGAGCTGTTCGGCATCGTCCATCTGCAGGACGAACAGCCAACCGTCGCCGTACGCGTCCTCGTTGATCGTCTCCGGCTTGTCGGCGAGCGAGGCGTTCACCTCGACCACCTTGCCGCTGACCGGCGCGTACACGTCGGACGCGGCCTTCACCGACTCGACCACGGCGCAGGCGTTGCCGGCTTCCACGGTGTCGCCGACGTTCGGCAGCTCCACGTAGACCAGGTCGCCGAGCAGGCCCTGGGCGTGGTCGGAGATGCCCACCGTGGCCTTGCCGTCGCCTTCGACGCGCACCCATTCGTGGGACTTGAGGAACTTGAGGTCGCCGGGGATCTCGCTCATGGGTGGCTCCAGGGAACGTTGCGGTGGTGGGGGTGCGGGAAGTCTAGCGAAGCGCGCGCGGAATGTTCAGATGCCGGGCTGCACGGTGTTGTCGCGGACGAACGGGAAGCGGACCACCCGCACCGGCACCTCGCGGCCGCGGATGTCGACCCGGACGTCGCCCGGCGCGCCGGCCGGGATGCGGGCGAAGGCGATCGCCTTGCCGATGCTCGGCGAGAACGTGCCGGACAGGATCTCGCCCTCGCCATTGGCGGTGACCACCTTCTGCCCGTGGCGGAGCACGCCCTTCTCGTCCATCACCAGACCGACCATCTGCCGCGCGGTGCCGGCGGCCTGCTGCGCCTCCAGCGCGGCGCGGCCGATGAAGTCGCGACCCTCGTCCAGCACCACGGTCCAGGCCAGGGCCGCCTCGAACGGCGACACCGCCTCGTCCATGTCCTGGCCGTACAGGTTCATGCCGGCTTCCAGGCGCAGGGTGTCGCGTGCGCCCAGGCCGGCCGGCTTCACCCCCGCCGCCAGCAGCGCGTTCCAGAACGCGACGGTCTGCGCCTCCGGCACGATCACCTCGAAGCCGTCCTCACCGGTGTAGCCGGTGCGCGCGACGAACACCTCGACGCCACCGGTGGTACGCGCCTCGCGGGCGGCGAAACGCGCCAGCTTCGACACCGGCGCGCGGTCTTCCTCGCGCAGCAGGCCGATCACGCGCTCGCGGGCGTTCGGCCCCTGCACCGCGACCATGCCGAATTCGGGGCGCTCCTTGACCTCCACGGCGAACGCGGCCGCCTGTGCGGTGATCCAGGCCACGTCCTTCTCGCGGGTGGCCGCGTTCACCACCAGCCGGAACCAGTCCTCGGACATGAAATAGACGATCAGGTCGTCGATCACTCCGCCCTGCGGGTTGAGCATCGTGGTGTACAGCGCCTTGCCCGGCTTCTGCAGCTTGTCCACCGAGTTGGCGACCAGGTGGCGCAGGAACTCGCGGATGCGCGCGCCGGTCAGGTCGAGCACGGTCATGTGGCTGACGTCGAACATGCCTGCGTCGCGGCGCACCTGGTGGTGCTCGTCGATCTGCGAGCCGTAGTGGATCGGCATGTCCCAGCCGCCGAAGTCCACCATCTTGGCGCCGAGCGCGCGATGGGTGTCGTTGAGGACGGTCTTCTGGCTCATGCGCGGTTCCGGCGTCGGGAGACCGCGATTATCCCAGACCGGCGCGGCCATGCGCGCCGGTACGCGGGCTCAGGCCGGCTCCACCTGCAGGGTCATCGCGTCGCCGCCGACGATGCGCACGTGGGTGCCGGCCGGCAGCTCCGGCCCGGTGACCTCCCAGTAGGCATCGGCGATCTGCACCCGCCCGCGGCCATCGACGATGGCGCGCTCCAGCGGCAGCACGCGCCCGACCAGCGCCGCGCTGCGCCGGTTCAACGCGGGCTGGTCGCTCGCCCGCCCGCGGCCGCGGAACCAGGTGCGGTAGACCTGCACAGACACGAAGCCCAGCACCACGAAGGCCGCCGCCTGCGCCAGCATCGGGATGCCGGGCACCAGCAGCACGCCCAGGAACACCGCCGCGGCGGCCAGGCCCAGCCACAGCATGAACGCGCCGGGGGCCAGCGCCTCCGCGGCGAACAGGAGCAGCGCGAGGGCCGCCCAAGCGAACACGTCCCAGCGCATGGCTCAGCCTCCCGCGCCCTTGCCGCCGATCGCCGGCGGCGCCTTGCCGCCGTTGCGGTCGAGCGCGTCCTTCGCCAACTCGGCGATGCCGGCCAGCGAGCCGATCACGCCGGCCGACTCCATCGGCATCATCACGAATTTCTGGTTCGGCGCCTCGGCCAGCGCCTTGAACGCCTCGATGTACTTCTGCGCCACGAAGTAGTTGATCGCCTGCACGTTGCCGCCGGCGATCGCGTCCGAGACCATCCGCGTCGCGTTCGCCTCGGCCTCGGCCAGGCGCTCGCGCGCCTCGGCCTGGCGGAACGCGGCTTCCTTCTGGCCTTCCGCCGACAGGATGGCCGACTGCTTCTCGCCCTCGGCGCGCAGGATCTCGGCCTGGCGCAGGCCCTCGGCCTCGAGGATGTTGGCGCGCTTCTCGCGCTCCGCCTTCATCTGCCGGGCCATCGAATCGACCAGGTCGCGCGGCGGCTGGATGTCCTTGAGCTCGATGCGGTTGACCTTGACGCCCCAAGGATGGGTGGCCTGGTCGACCGCGTGCAGCACCTTGGTGTTGATCTCGTCGCGCTTGGACAGCGACTCGTCGAGGTCCATCGACCCGATCGCGGTGCGGATGTTGGTCATCACCAGGTTGAGGATGGCGATCTCCAGCTGCGCGACCTCGTAGGCCGCCTTGGCCGCGTCCAGCACCTGGAAGTAGACGACGCCGTCCACCTTCACCACCGCGTTGTCCTTGGTGATGACGTCCTGGCTGGGCACGTCCATCACCTGTTCCATCATGTTGATCTTGCGCCCGATGCCCTGGTAGACCGGCATCAGGAAGTGCAGGCCGGGCGAGAGCGTGTGGGTGTACTTGCCGAACGCCTCCACCGTCCATTCGTAGCCCTGCGGGACCATCCGCACCGCCTTGGCCAGCAGCACCACGCCGGCGAACAGCAGGATCAGGGTGAGCAACGTCATGAAGGTCATCGCACTTTCCTCCCTTGGATGCGGTCGAGTATAGGCAGGCGCCGCCGCGGGCACTATCGCGCCGGCGCTGCGACCCTTTCGCCCGCGGGTGCATCCTCTCCTTCCAGATGGCCGCTTCCAGCTTCGCGATCGAGGTCCCCGCCTCCCTGCTCGCCCGTGCGCGGGCCGGGGACCGGGCGGCGTTCGAGCAGCTCTACCGCTGGTTCGAGCGGCCGGTGTTCACCCTGGCGCTGCGCATCTGCGGCGACCGCGCGGAGGCCGACGAAGTGCTGCAGGACACGATGCTCAAGGTGCTGTGCCAGATGGACGGGTACCGCGGCGACCGCGGCACCCCGTTCTGGGGCTGGCTGCGCCAGGTCGCGGTCAACGAAGCGCTGATGCGGCTGCGGCGCGACCGCCGGCACGCGATCGAGCTGGCCGACGACGCCCTCGACGCGCACGCCGAGGACCATGCCCCGCCGCCGCCCGCGGCCGCCGACGCCGCGCTGCTCCAGCGCGCGCTGGCGCAACTGCCGGCGACCACCCGCAGCGTGCTCTGGCTGTACCACGCCGAGGGCTACACCCACGAGGAGATCGCGGCAGCGATGCAGCGCACGCCCAGTTTCTCGAAATCCCAGCTCGCGCGCGGCCCCCGCCGCCTGCGCCAGCTGCTACAGGTCGACGTCGCGCCACCGGCGCGGGAGGTGGCGCATGCCTGATACCGGCCGCTTCGAGCCGCGCATGCCGGGTCCGCCCGACGCACCCGCCGACTGGCACGACGCCTTCGCCGCGCTGCCTGCGGAAACGCCGACGCCCGGATCAACATATAAAGCAGCGCCCCCCACGCGCGCGGATCGGTATATACGCCGAAGAAACTGCCCACTGCTGAGCGCGGTTTA
>JAFLEB010000092.1 GCA_017302075.1 Lysobacterales bacterium | reverse complement strand
TGCCGGTCCAGTAATCGAGCTCGTTGTCGCGGATGGTGGTGGAGATCACGCGCTGCATCGCGAACGCCGGCAGCGCCGGCACCTGCGGCGGCAGGTAGTCGTTGCTGGTGCCCTCGCCGCGGATCGCCGCGATCGGCAGGATCAGGTCGCCCAGCTTGTTCTTGCGCTTGAGCCCGCCGCACTTGCCGAGGAACAGCGCCGCCTTCGGCATGATCGCCGACAGCAGGTCCATCACCGTCGCCGCGTTGGGGCTGCCCATGCCGAAGTTGATCAGGGTGATGCCGTCGGCGGTCGCGCTGGGGAACGGGCGGTCGGTGCCGACCACCGGCGCGCCGGTCATCTCCGAGAAATGCGAGAGGTAGCCGCCGAAGTTGGTCAGCAGGATGTGCTGGCCGAACTGGTCCAGGGGAACGCCGGTGTAGCGCGGCAGCCAGTTGTCGACGATCTCGTGCTTGTCCTTCATGACGCCTCCGTTTAGCGATGATTCTCCCATGCGCCCGTGACTTGGGTCATGTGGCGCACGCGGCGGCGGCGCGCTAGGGTTCCCGGGGATCGCACGCCGTGCGAAGGGGAATGCCTGCATGTCCAAACCGTTGACCGCCGCCGTGCTGGCGGCGTTGCTGGCCGGCTGCGCGAGTGCGCCGCAGAAGCCGTCCGCGCCCGCCAAGTCCTACGACTACACCGCCAACCCGTACCCGAGCACCTACCAGCGGGTGGCCTCGCCGCCGGTGCTGCTGCAGCACGCGACCGTGCTGACCGGGACCGGGGCGCGGCTGGAGGATGCCGACGTGCTGCTGCGCGACGGCCTGGTGGTGGCGGTCGGCAGCGGGCTGGACGCGCCCGCGGACGCGGTCCGCGTCGACGCCACCGGGCGCTGGGTGACGCCGGGCATCATCGACGTGCATTCGCACCTGGGCGTCTACCCCAGCCCCGGCACCACCTCGCACAGCGACGGCAACGAAGCCACCGCGCCGGTCACCGCGCAGGTCTGGGCCGAGCACTCGATCTGGCCGCAGGACCCGGGCTTCCACGCCGCGCGCGCCGGCGGCGTCACCGCGATGCAGATCCTGCCGGGCAGCGCCAACCTGATCGGCGGTCGCGGGGTCACGCTGAAGAACGTGCCGGCCACCACCTACCAGGGCATGAAGTTCCCGGGCGCGCCCTGGGGCCTGAAGATGGCCTGCGGCGAGAACCCCAAGCGCGTGTACGGCAGCAAGGGCGGTCCCTCCACGCGGATGGGCAACATCGCCGGCTTCCGCGCGGCGTTCATCGAGGCCGCGGACTACATGAAGAAGCGCAGCGCCGGCGGCAAGGACGCGGAGGGCAAGCGCGACCTCAAGCTGGATTCGCTGGCGGGCGCGATCAACGGCGACATCCGCGTGCACAACCACTGCTACCGCGCCGACGAGATGGCGATCATGCTGGACCTCGCCAAGGAGTTCGGGTTCAAGATCGCCGCCTTCCACCATGGGGTGGAGGCGTACAAGATCGCCGACCGTTTGGGCGCGGAAGGCGTGTGCGGCGCGCTCTGGGCCGACTGGTGGGGCTTCAAGATGGAAAGCTTCGACGGCATCCAGGAGAACATCCTGCTGGTCGACCGCGCCAAGGGCGGCTGCGCGATCGTGCATTCGGATTCCGCCGAGGGCATCCAGCGGCTCAACCAGGAGGCCGCGAAGGTGATGGCCAACGCGCGCCGGATCGGCATCGAGGTCACCCCCGAGCACGCGATCCGCTGGATCACCGCCAACCCCGCCAAGTCGATGGGCATCGACGGCATGACCGGCACGCTGGAGCCGGGCAAGCAGGCCGACGTGGTGCTGTGGAACGGCAATCCCTTCAGCAGCTACGCGCTGGCCGACCAGGTCTACGTCGACGGCGCCCGCCTCTACGACCGCCGCGACCCGTCGCGGCAGGCGGTCTCGGACTTCATGCTCGGCCAGGGCAGCACGCCTGGAGGTGTGCGATGAACCGCCGTCATGCAAGCCGCGTGCTCGCGGCGGCGCTGCTGGCGCTCGCCGGCACCCCCGCATGCGCGCAGGACCTGCTGATCCGCAACGCGACCGTGCACACCGCGACCGCGCGCGGCACCCTGCAATCCGCCGACGTGCTGGTGCGCAACGGGCGCATCGCCGCGGTCGGGCAGGGGCTGTCGGCCGCCGGCGTCGCCACCGTCGATGCGCAGGGCCGGCCGCTGACGCCCACCCTGTTCGCCGGCATCACCGACATCGGCGTGGAGGAAGTCAGCGGCGAATCCGCCACCGTCGACCACAGCGTCTCGCTGGGCCAGTCGGGCAAGGACATGCAGGTCCGCCCGGAGTTCGACGTCACCCGTGCCTACAACCCCGACACGGTGCTGGTGCCGGTGGCGCGCGTGGAAGGCTTGGGCTGGACCACGCTGGCGGCCACCCCGACCGGCGGCGGTTCCTTCATCGGCGGCCAGGGCGGCGTGGTCCGCTTCGACGGCAGCCTGGACCCGGTCGGCGGGCGCGTGCTGTTCATCACCCTCGGCGGCGATGGCGCCAGCCTCACCGGCGGCTCGCGCGCGGCGCAGTGGATGATCCTCGACCAGCTGGTCGACGAGCTGCGCGGACGCATCCCGCAGGACTCGCAGTTCGCCCTGCTGACCCCGGCCGGGCGCACCGCGCTGGCGCGCTTCATCGGTGGCGGCGGGCGTATCGCGGTGAACATCCACCGCGCCGCCGACATCACCCGCCTGCTGCGCTGGTCGAAGCAGCACGGGGTGAAGGTCGCCCTGGTCGGGGCCACCGAGGCCTGGAAGGTGGCGCCGCAACTCGCCGCCGCCGGCGTGCCGGTATTCGTGGATCCGCTGGTCAACCTGCCGGGCGACTTCGACCAGCTCGGCGCGCGGATGGACAATGCGGCCCTGCTGCGCGCCGCGGGCGTGCAGGTCGGTTTCTCGCAGTCCGACAGCCAGTCGCACTACGCGCGCAAGATCCGCCAACTGGCGGGCAATGCGGTCGCCAACGGCATGCGCTGGGACGACGCGCTGGCCGGGCTGACCCGGGTGCCGGCGGAGGCCTTCGGCGTGGCCGGCGAGATGGGCAGCATCGCGGTGGGCCAACGCGCCGACCTGGTGCTGTGGAGCGGCGACCCGCTGGACGTCGCCCACGTCGCCCAGCAGGTGTGGCTGGATGGCCGGGCGATGCCGATGCGCAGCCGCCAGACCGACCTGCGCGATCGCTACCTGCACAGCACCATGCCTCCGGAAGCGGGCGGCCTGCCGCGCGCCTACCCCGACAGCGCGCGCTGACCGCGCGGACGGGCCTCCGGCGTAAGCTGGCGGCCCGTCCCCATCCCGGAGCGCACGCCATGGGCCCGAACTTCGTCGACATCAACTGGTGGGCGGTGCTGGTGGCGGCGATGTCCGCCTTCCTGCTCGGCGGGCTGTGGTACGGCCCGCTGTTCAAGCGCGCCTGGTGCCGCGAGAACGGCATCGACCCGGATGCGCCGCCGCCCGGGCATCCCGGCCGCACCTTCGGCACCGCGTTCTTGGCGGCGCTGGTCTCGGCCGCCGCCTTCGCCATCATCCTGCGCCCCGACCCGCCGCTGTTCATCGCCGCCCACGCCGGGTTCCTGACCGGCCTGGCCTACGTGGCGATGAGCTTCGGCATCAACTACGCCTTCGCCGGCCGCAGCTTTAGGCTGTGGCTGATCGACGGCGGCTACCACACCCTCCAGTTCACCCTGTACGGGGTGATCCTGGGGCTCTGGCACTGATACGCCCGGGCGGCCATGCCGCTCTGCCACATGCGCCCCGCCTCGGTTTGCGGTAGGTTCGGCGCTTCAGTCCGGGGGGACGGGAGAACGAGATGCGGATCGGGATCGTGGTGGACTCGGCATGCGACGTGCCGACGGATTTCATCGAGCGGGAGAACGTCACCATCCTGCCGGTGACGGTGCAGATCGGGCAGGCCGTGCTGGCCGACCACCGCGACGAGGAAGCAACGCTCAACTTCCTGCACGACCACGTGGCCAAGCACGGCATCGACGCCGAGACCACGCCGTTCACGGTGCAGCAGGTCCACGACCTGTTCATCTCGCAACTGGTGCTCGACTACGACTACGTGTTCTGCATCACCACCACCCGCACCCGCAGCGGCATCCACGACAACGCGCAACAGGCCAGCTACACCATCCTCAACGACTACAAGCCGGTGCGGCAGGCGGCGGGCAACAACACGCCGTTCTCGTTGCGGGTGATCGACAGCCAGAACGTGTTCGCCGCGGTGGGCGTGCTGGCGATCGAGGCCGCGCGACTGCGCGCCGCCGGCGAGGTGCCGCCGAAGATCCGCGCGCGCCTGGAGGCGGTGGCCCAGAACCTGCAGGGCTACATGGTGCCGCCCGACCTGAACTACCTGCGCGCGCGCATCCGCAAGCGCGGCGACCGCAGCGTGAGCCTGCTCAGCGCCGCGCTGGGCACCGCGCTGGACATCAAGCCGATCCTCCACTGCAACAAGGGCGAGACTGGCCCGGTGGCGAAGGTGAAGGGCTTCGACACCGCCGCGGAGAAGCTGTTCTCGTTCGCCGCGCAGCGCGTGCGCGCCGGGCTGATGACACCGACGATGTGCCTGAGCTACGGCGGCGAACTCGAGAAGATGCGCGCGCTGCCCGGCTACGAGGCCCTGCGCGAGGTCTGCGCCGACCACAACGTCGAGGTGTTCGAGAGCGTGATGGGCCTGTCCGGCCTGGTGAACGTGGGCATCGGCGCGCTGGTGGTGGGCTTCGCCGGCGACGCCGCCAAGCTGTCCTGAGCCACCACGCCACGCTAACGCGGCTCCGCTAGCCTGTCGGGGACCTCCCCCGGAGCCGCGCATGCCCACCCGTTACTACCTCCGCCTGCAGGACCCCGCGGCCGCGCGCGGGCCGAACCCGGCCCTCGCCTTCCGCGCGCACGGCGCCGATGCCTTCGCCGACGAGCTGCAGCAGGCCCTGCGTTCCGACGCGTTGTTCGAGCGCTGGCGGGCGCTGCAGGACGAACCCGACGACGTCGACCCCGCGCTCGGCGCCACCGATCCCGCCGCCAGCGTCACCGGCATGCAGGACGACCTGCACATCGACCTGGTGGTGGTGACCGCGTTGCCGTCCGCGGTGCTGCGCCAGCGACTGCAACTGCTGGCGGGCAGCGGCTGGCAGCTGCGCGACGTCACCGCCGCCTGAGCTTCCCCCCGATGATCCCCGCGCTGCTGTCGTGGAGCGGCGGCAAGGATGCCGCATGGACCCTGCACGCGGCGCGCATGCACGGCGAGCTGGAGATCGTCGGCCTGCTCACCACGCTCACCGAAGGCCACGACCGGGTGTCGATGCAGGGCATTCGCCGCGATGTCCTGCATGCGCAGGCGCGCGCCACCGGACTGCCGCTGGTCGAGGCGTGGATCCCGCAAGCCGCCACCAACGTGATTTACCAGACCGCGTTCGGCGATGCACTCGCCGAGGCCTCGCGTCGCTGGCCGGGGGTGCGCGACATCGCCTTCGGCGACCTGTTCCTGGCCGACATCAAGGCCTACCGCGACGCGCTGTGCGCGCGCTTCGGCTGGACCCCGCATTACCCGTTGTTCGGCCGCGACACCACGCAGCTCGCGCGCGCGATGATCGATGGCGGCCTGCGTGCGCACCTGTGCTGCGTGGACACCGCGCGGCTCGACCCGCGCTTCGCCGGCCACGCGTTCGACGACGACCTGTCGCGTGCCTTGCCGGCGGGCATCGATCCCTGCGGCGAGAACGGCGAATTCCACACCTGCGTCGCGGCCGGGCCGATGTTCGACGCGCCACTGGCGCTGCAGCGCGGCGAGACCGTGCTGCGCGACGGGCGCTTCGCCTACACCGACGTCATGCTGGCCTGAGCGCGGCCGCGTGGTGGGCGATGTGCTCGCCGATGAAGCTGGCGATGAAGTAGTAGCTGTGGTCGTACCCGGGCTGCATGCGCAGGGTGAGCGGGTGCCCGGTGGCGTCTGCGGCGGCCTGCAGGCGCCATGGCTGCAACTGGCCTTCGAGGAATTCGTCGGCGTCGCCTTGGTCGACCAGGATTGGCCGCCTGTCGCTGGCCTGCGCCAACAACTCGACGGCATCGTAGGCCGCCCACGCGGCGCGATCGTCGCCCAGGTAGGCGGCAAAGGCCTTCTGGCCCCACGGCACCCGCGACGGCGCGACGATGGGCGAGAACGCCGACACACTGCGGTACCGGCCCGGGTTGCGCAGCGCGAGCACCAGCGCGCCATGCCCGCCCATCGAGTGCCCGCTGATCGCGCGCGCATCGGTGACGGGGAAGTGGGCCTCGACCAGCGCCGGCAGTTCATCGACCACGTAGTCGTGCATGCGGTAGTGCGCGGCCCACGGCGCCTGCGTGGCATTGACGTAGAAGCCCGCGCCCAGGCCGAGGTCGTAGCCCTCCGCATCCGCCACGTCGTCGCCTCGCGGGCTGGTGTCCGGACAGACGAGGGCGATGCCGTGCTCGGCCGCATACCGCTGCGCGCCGGCCTTGGTGATGAAATTCTGTTCGTTGCAGGTCAGCCCCGACAGCCAGTACAGCACCGGCACCGGGCCATCGGCTGCCTGCGGCGGCAGGTAGATCGCGAAGCGCATCGTGCAGCCGAGCGAGGAAGATGCGTGCGCGTACACGTCCTGCCAGCCGCCGAAGCAGGCGCGATGTTCGATGCGGTCGAGCGAGTGGTCGTGCGTCATGGGGCCTCGGGTGTCGCGAACGGAACGGAAATGAAGCTGTCGGTATGCCACTGCACGCGCAGGGGTGGCTCCCCCGGCGTCGGCGTCTCGTCGTTCACATCGCCACCGGTGCCATGGTTGACCTGGGCATACGGGTTCTTGTTGACGGTCACGACGGCCACCAGCGCACTCCCAGGCTGGAGCCGGCGGCTGGTCAGGCGCGTCTGGTCGAAGCGGATCACGGTGCGTGAACCGGGGGTCAGGGGCGTGCGAACGGTGGGGTCAGCCGCGTGACTGGCGCGACCGATGATGTAGGTCAGGTGGAACAGCTCGCCCGATGGCATGCGCTCGTATAGCGTGACGTTATAGTCGAAGTCGCGCCGGTTGATGGTGACGTGCAACTCACCCGTGACCAGGCCCGATACCTCGCCACCGCCTGGCAGTGGGGCGCTCTCGAAGAGAAGGCCGGCGCTGTCGTCGATCGCCTTGCCCTGCACGGGGAACGGGTAGTGGTCGCCCAGCGTGGTGGTGCGGTCGGTGAAGTCGATCACCTGTTCGATCGCACGAGCGGGTGCATCGGGCGCTTCAGCCAGTACGTGGTGGGCGCCGCGGGAGGCCGCGCTGAGATGGAACCGGCGCACGTCGGGGCCCATCGCCGAGAGCGTGGGTGCGTGCTTCCACGTGTTCGCGCCCATCACCTGGTAGTTGATGCGGTCCTTCAGCAGCGTCGGAAGCGGTGCGCCGCGGAACACGTGGTCCATCCACTGGAAGGTCACCTCCGGCGTGTCGACCATCGCCACCGGGTCGATGGCATAGCCGCCGTGCACGGCGGGCTTGCGCGACGCCTGCGCCGCGCCGTGCTCCCACGGACCGATCACCAGGTAGTGGCGCGCGTCCGGCCGCTGCGCGACGTGCTCACGCAGGTAGCCCACTGCCGAGCGCTGCCCATCGTCGAAGTAGCCGGTGACGGTGAGTACCGGGATGTCGATGGCCGCGTACTCCGCGCCATGCGGCACCAGCGACTGCCAGTAGGTGTCGTATGTCGGGTGGTCAAGCCACCGGCGGAACCACGGATTCGGTGTGCCATCCACCCGGTCGATGTCGCGGAACGGCTTGCCGCTGGCGTACCAGCGCGTGTTGAGGGCCGACCACCGTTCGCGGTCGCCATACAGGACTAAGTCCATTCCCTTGTCATTCGTGACATGGAACGGCCACGCGTAGTTGGCGAAGATGACGACATTGTTCTCCATCGGCAGGCCATTGCCGGGGTTGTTGGCCGCCCAGGGCACGATGGTGCGCAGTGCCGCAGGCGGACGTTTGGCCACCGACCACTGCGTGAACCCGTCGTAGCTGCCGCCGTACATGCCAACGCGCCCATCGCTCCAGGGCTGGCGCTCGATCCAGGCGATCACCGCACGCGCGTCGTCGCCATCGTGCTCGTAGGGTACGGGCGCCTGCGGGCTGCGCCCCTTGCCGCGCGTGTACCCCACCACGCCCACGTAGCCGCGTGCGGCAGCGTCCCGCGCGTTGGCCAGACCGATCGACGCGTCGAAATAGATGGTGAAACGGAACAGCGTCGGCAGCGGTGCAGTCACGCGCCGTGGCCGTACGACGATGACATGCACCTGCGCACCGTCAGGTGTGTTGACCAGGCCTGTGGGTTCGACGTGGTAGCGGCGTGCGTCGTCGGTCGCCACCAGCTCCGGTCGCAGGGGCGTGATGCCCTGCAGCGACAGTTGCGTGTGGCGAAGGCGGATCAGCGCGATGGCATCGATGAGCGGGATCTCGCGCTTGCCCACATGCGCCTTGGCGGCGTCCCGGACCGCACGATCGAGCGACGCAGGGTCACCCTCGAACCACGGCCATGCCAGTGCGGCGGCGCGATCGGCAAGGGGCGCCATGATGGCGGTGGAGGCGTCGCGGTAGTGGTCGGGCGTGGCCCGCGCAGGCGACCCCGCGCGCGACCACGCGTGCTCGACGACCTGGAATAACCGCAGCGGCGCCGCTGAATCGGGGTTGACGGCCGACCGAAGGTCAACCACCGCCTGCAGTGCGCGGGCCGCAGCCACGTGGTCGCTGGACAGGCTGTACAGCCGGAACCGCGTCGGAAGCGCGCGCGCCTCGTCGGGCTCTGCGTAGGCGCGGCTTGCCTCGCGCGCCAGCGCGGGCAGCGCGGCGATCACCTCATCGACGTTGCGCGTGGCAGGCAGTGGAAGCGTGGCAGGCTGGGCCGCGACGGCCCAGGACGTGAGGCACAGCACCAGCAACGACCACCATCGCGACATCCCGGGACTCCTGTCAGGGGGTGGCCGTGGCCACCGCGGCGACTCAGAAGCGAATGACGCTGCGGATCGACTTGCCCTCATGCATCAGGTCGAAGGCAGTGTTGATCTCGTCCAGGCCCATGGTGTGGGTCACGAACGGGGCGAGCTCGATGTCGCCGCGCATCGCATCCTCGACCATGCCCGGCAGTTGCGAGCGCCCCTTCACCCCGCCGAACGCGGTGCCCATCCACTTGCGCCCGGTCACCAGCTGGAACGGCCGCGTGCTGATTTCCTGGCCCGCCCCGGCCACGCCGATGATCACGCTCTGGCCCCAGCCGCGGTGCGCGCATTCCAGCGCCGCGCGCATCACGTTGACGTTGCCGATGCACTCGAAGGAATGATCCACGCCCCAGCCGGTCATCTCGACAACGACCTGCTGGATCGGTTTGTCGTGGTCCTTCGGGTTGATGCAGTCGGTCGCGCCGAACTGCCTGGCCATCTCGAACTTGGACGGGTTGGTGTCGATCGCGATGATGCGCCCCGCTTTGGCCTGGCGCGCGCCCTGGATCACCGCCAGGCCGATCCCGCCCAGCCCGAACACCGCGACCGAATCGCCCGGCTGCACCTTTGCGGTGTTGTGCACGGCGCCGATGCCGGTGGTCACGCCGCAGCCGAGCAGGCAGACATGCTCCGGGTTGGCGTCGGGGTTCACCTTGGCCAGCGAGACCTCGGCGACCACGGTGTATTCGCTGAAGGTCGAGCATCCCATGTAGTGGTACAGCGGCTGGCCTTCGTACGAAAAGCGCGACGTGCCGTCCGGCATCACGCCCTTGCCCTGGGTCGCGCGCACCGAGGTGCACAGGTTGGTCTTGCCGGACTTGCAGAACAGGCACTCGCCGCATTCGGCGGTATACAGCGGGATCACGTGGTCGCCCGCCTTCACGCTGGTCACGCCCTCGCCGACCTCGACCACGATGCCGGCGCCCTCGTGCCCCAGCACCACCGGGAACAGGCCCTCCGGATCCTCGCCCGAGAGGGTGAAGGCATCGGTGTGGCAGACCCCGGTGTGGGTGATGCGCACCAGCACTTCGCCCTTGCTCGGCGGGGCGACGTCGATCTCGACGATCTTCAGCGGTTCGCCTGCGGCGAAGGCGACGGCGGCGCGGGATTTCACCGGCCGCCCCGCGGTGGAGGCGATATCGCTCATGGGTTGTCCTCTTGAGGTGGGCCTGCAAGCCTGCACGGCCAACGGCAAGGCCG
>JAFLEB010000091.1 GCA_017302075.1 Lysobacterales bacterium | reverse complement strand
TGCACCAGGTAGACCTTGCGGGCGATGTTCGACAGGTACAGGGCTTCCTCGACCGCGGTGTTGCCGCCGCCGATCACCGCCACGTCCTGGTCCTTGTAGAAGAAGCCGTCGCAGGTGGCGCAGGCGGACACGCCGCGGCCCTTGTAGGCCTCTTCGGACGGGATGCCGAGGTACTTGGCGGTCGCACCGGTGGCGATCACCAGCGCATCGCAGGTGTAGTCGCCCGAGTCGCCCTTGAGGCGGAACGGGCGCTGGCCGAGCTCCGCGGTATGGATGTGGTCGAACACGACCTCGGTATCGAAGCGCTCGGCGTGGGCCTGCATGCGCGCCATCAGGTCCGGGCCCATCAGGCCATGGGCGTCGCCCGGCCAGTTGTCCACCTCGGTGGTGGTCATCAGCTGGCCGCCCATCTGCAGGCCGGTGACGACGACCGGCTTGAGGTTGGCGCGGGCGGCGTACACCGCCGCGGTCCAGCCGGCAGGGCCGGAGCCCAGGATCAGGAGGCTTGCGTGCTTGGTCGGGTTCATCGTGTCTGGAGTCGAAGCTCTATAATTCCGCGGATTCCGGATCCGCATCCGTCGCATAGCTTGGCGGCGGGGCGGTCCCGATACAAGGCGCGGCCGCCGGAACGCTGTCGCCCATCCCCAGGATTTCGCCCAGGAGCGACGCGATGCGCATCGGTGTACCCAAGGAAACCAAGACCCTCGAAGGCCGCGTGGCCCTGGTGCCGGCCGCGGCCGGCGACCTCGTCAAGCGCGGGCATGAGGTGTGGATCGAGCAGGATGCCGGCGTGAAGTCGGGCTTCAAGGACGAGCAGTACACCAAGCTCGGGGTGAAGATCGCGCCCGACGCCGCCGCGCTGTACGAAAAGGGCGAGCTGATCGTGAAGGTGAAGGAGCCGATCGCCGGCGACCTGCAGCACCTGCGCCGCGACCACCTGCTGTTCTGCTACCTGCACCTGGCCGCGGAGCCGATGCTGACCCGCCAGTTGCTCGACATCGGGCTGACCGGCGTCGCCTTCGAGACCGTGGAGTTGCCGAACGGCGACCTGCCGCTGCTGGCCCCGATGTCGGTGATCGCCGGCAAGATCGGCGTGCAGGTCGGCACCCACCTGCTGCACCAGCCGATGGCCGGCAAGGGCAAGCTGCTGGGCGGCATGGCCTCGACCGAGCGCGGCAACGTGGTGGTGTTCGGCGCCGGCCAGGCCGGCAGCGCCTCCGCCGCGCTGGCCGCCGCGGGTGGCGCCAACGTCACCGTGTTCGAGATGCGCCAGGACCGCATGGACGAGGCGCGCCGCCTCGGCAACAACGTCACCGCGCTGTACCCGTACCACGACGTGGTCGCGCGCAAGGTCGCCGAGGCCGACCTGGTCATCGGCGCGGTGCTGATCACCGGCGCCAAGGCCCCGCACGTGATGACCCGCGAGATGCTGCGCGACATGGAGGACGGCTCGGTGGTCGTCGACATCGCCATCGACCAGGGCGGCTGCTTCGAGACCTCGCGCCCGACCACTTGGAAGGAGCCGACCTACGTGGAGGAGGGCATCACCCACTTCTGCGTCACCAACATGCCGGGCGCGGTGCCGCAGACCTCCTCGCAGGCGATCTGCGCGGCGATCCTGCCGTGGGTCAACAAGCTGGCCTCGGGCAACGACTGGCGGCAGAACGCGGCGCTGGTGAAGGGCATCAACGTGGAGGCCGGCAAGATCGTGCATCCGGCGCTGCAGGGCATGCACGTTTGACGTATATTCAAGGACCTAGGGGACGTTCCTGAGGTTCGATCGCAAGGTGGCGAAGTCGGCAACCGACACAGCCCGGGGCAGCCGCAAGGCGGTCGCGAAAGCGGCCGCCGGCAAGCCCGCGGCCAATCCCCGCCGGCAGAAGCTGTGGCGCGACCTCGCCCTGATCGCGATCGCGCCGCTGCTGCTGTTCCTGCTGGCCGCGCTGGTCACCTATGCCCCGGCCGATCCCGGCTGGTCGCATTCCGGCACCATCACTGCGCCGATCCACAACGCCGGCGGCCGCGTCGGCGCGTGGATCGCCGACGTGCTGCTGGGCCTCACCGGCTATGTCGCGTTCCTGCTGCCGCTGGTGCTGGGCGCGATCGCCTGGATCGCGCTGTTCGGCATGGACACCGATGGCGACGGCCAGGCCGACCTCGGCCCGGCATTGCGATTGGTGGGCATGGTCGGCTTCCTGGTCGCCAGTTGCGGCCTGCTGAAGCTGCGGGTCGCCGGTTCCAACGACCTGTGGGCCGGCAGCGGCGGGGTACTGGGCCGCTTGGTCGGCAACTCGCTGGAGTCGCTGTTCGGCACGCTGGGCGCCAACCTGTTCCTGGTCAGCCTGTTCCTGATTTCGGTCACCCTCGCCACCGGCCTGTCCTGGCTGGCGGTGATGGACCGCATCGGCGGTTTCGTGCTGGCGCTGCCGGGCCTGTTGGGCCGCGGTGCCCGCCAGGGCGCGAAGCAGGCCAGCGAATGGAGCGAGGCGCGCGCGCTGCGCGAAGAACGCGAGGAAGCGCGCAAGGTCGATTCCGAGATCCGCCTGCGCCGCGAGAAGGTCAAGATCGAGCCGCCGCCGGCACCGGTGGTGGAGAAGAGCGAACGCGCCAAGCGCGAGCAGCAGATCCCGCTGTTCAACGCCGGCGACGGCTCCGGCATCCCGCCGCTGGCCCTGCTCGACGATCCCAAGCCGCAGCCGAAGGGCTACGACGAGCAGACGCTGGAAACCCTGTCTCGGCAGATCGAGTTCAAGCTCAAGGACTTCCGCATCGATGCCGAGGTGGTGGGCGCCTACCCGGGCCCGGTGATCACCCGCTTCGAGGTGCAGCCGGCGCCCGGCGTGAAGGTCAGCCAGATCAGCTCGCTCGACAAGGACATCGCGCGCGGGTTGTCGGTGAAGTCGGTGCGCGTGGTGGACGTCATCCCCGGCAAGTCGGTGATCGGCCTGGAAACGCCGAACACCCACCGCGAGATGATCTACCTGAGCGAATTGCTGCGCTCCAAGGAATACGACAAGTCGGCCAGCCACCTGACCCTGGCCTTGGGCAAGGACATCGCTGGCCGGCCGACGGTGGCCGACCTTGCGCGCATGCCGCACCTGCTGGTCGCCGGTACCACCGGCTCGGGCAAGTCGGTGGCGGTCAACGCGATGGTCCTGAGCCTGCTGTACAAGGCCTCCGCGAAAGACCTGCGGATGCTGATGATCGATCCCAAGATGCTGGAACTCAGCGTCTACCAGGGCATCCCGCACCTGCTGGCGCCGGTGGTCACCGACATGAAGGAGGCCGCCAACGGCCTGCGCTGGTGCGTGGCGGAGATGGAACGCCGCTACAAGCTGATGAGCGCGGTCGGCGTGCGCAACCTGGCCGGCTTCAACAAGAAGGTGAAGGACGCCATCGACGCCGGGCAGCCGTTGATGGATCCGCTGTTCAAGCCCAACCCGGAGCTCGGCGAGGCCCCGCGCCCGCTGGAGACGCTGCCGTTCATCGTCATCTTCATCGACGAATTCGCCGACATGATGATGATCGTCGGCAAGAAGGTGGAGGAGCTGATCGCGCGGCTGGCGCAGAAGGCGCGCGCGGCCGGCATCCACCTGATCCTGGCCACCCAGCGGCCGTCGGTCGACGTCATCACCGGCCTGATCAAGGCCAACATCCCGACCCGCATCGCGTTCCAGGTCAGCAGCAAGATCGATTCCCGCACCATCCTCGACCAGAGCGGCGCGGAGACGCTGCTGGGCCACGGCGACATGCTCTACCTGCCGCCGGGCACCGCGATGCCGGAACGCATCCACGGCGCCTTCGTCTCCGACGACGAGGTGCACCGCGTGGTCGAGCACCTCAAGCAGACCGGCGGCCCGGATTACATCGAAGGGGTGCTGGAAGAGGCGCAGACGATGTACGACGGCAGCAGCGTCGGCGCCACCGGCCTGCCCGAAGCCGGCAACAGCGATGATCCGGAAGCCGACCCGCTGTACGACCAGGCCGTGCAGATCGTCACCGAGACCCGCCGTGCCTCGATTTCCGGCGTGCAGCGCCGGCTGAAGATCGGCTACAACCGCGCAGCCCGCCTGATCGAGGCGATGGAAGCCGCCGGCATCGTCAGCACCCCGGAACACAACGGCGACCGCACGGTCATCGCACCGCCACCGCCGCGCGCCTGAGCGCACGCCAACGACGCAGGCTCCCGTGTACGCGCATTCAGCCTGGTTGGCGGAGACTGCGCGCATCGCTGAACGGAGACTTCCCATGCGCATTCGATCCAGCTTGCTCGCCGTCGCCTTGTTGCTGGCAGCCCAGGGCGCACAAGCGGGCGCGCGCGACCAGTTGCAGGCCTTCACCAAGGGCCTCAAGGGCCTGGACGGGCAGTTCACCCAGCAGGTGTTCGACCCGCGCGGCAAGCAGAAGGAGCGCTCGACCGGCCGCGTGGCGGTGTCCGCACCGCGCCTGTTCCGCTGGGAATACGCCAAGCCGTACCCGCAAGTGATCGTGGCCGACGGCAAGACCGTGTGGGTCTACGACCCCGACCTGCAGCAGGCGAGCAAGCGCCCGCAAGGCGCGGAGGAGGCGAGCAGCCCGCTGGCGATCCTGCTCGATCCCGCCAGGCTCGACCGCGACTTCGTGGTGCAGGAGGACGGCACCCGCGACGGCGTGGAGTGGATGACCTTGACCCCGCGCACCGGCGAGGCGGCGTTCAAGACCGCGCGCCTGGGCTTCGCCAAGGGTGGCTTGTCGCGGATGGAATACGTCGATGCGCTGGGCCAGCGCACGGTCATCGGCTTCGGCCCGTGGAAGCGCAATCCCGCCTTCGCCAAGAACACCTTCGTGTTCGTGCCGGCCAAGGGCGTGGATGTGATCGGCGGGTGACGATCGCGGGTCGGAGGGCGTTCAGCCTGCCGGCCCGCTGCTCACGCGCGTTCGACGCGCAATGGCGGAGTCTGGCGGCATCCTGACACCGGACACGCCCATGCACCGCATCCTCCTCGCTACCCTGATCGGCACCGTCGCCGCCGGCACCGTGGCGGCGGGCAATGCAACGGGCCTGTTCGTCGAGGGCCGGGCCGATGCGAAAGCGTCGACCGCGCCGACGCTCGACGTGCGCGCGCGCGACGCCATCGACGCCGCGACCGCAGCCGCGCTGATCGGCGCGCTGCAATCCCGTTTCGAGGGCGAGCGGGTCGAGCTGCGTCTCGGCGAAGTAAGGGCCGAGCGCGTGAGCCTGCGGGACCTGGCGCTGCACGGCGATGCCCGCATCCGCTTCGCGGGCGCGCAAGCGTGGATGCCGATCCGCTTCGACGCGCTCTACGACACCACCGGCATGGTGGTCGAAAGTCCGAACATTGTGATCGGCGCTCGCACCGCGGACGCCAAGCTCGCGGACGCGCTCCCGCTTCCGGGGCTCGTCCGCGCGCTGGACGCCGCCCTGGACGCCGAGTTCCAGTCGAACGCGGTGGACGTCAGCCTCGGCAAGGCGCAGGTGATCGGCAGCGACGGACGTCGCGACATCGTGGCAGCGGACGCCGTCGCGATCTTCGACGGCCACGACCGCGTGCCGGTCAGCGTCCGTGCGTTGTACGACCGCGAGGCTGGCCGCTGGCTGGCGCCGAGTTACGACTTCGACGTGGTGGCCGGTACGGGCGAGGCCGTAGCCGCGCGCTAGAATCGGCGGGTGGCCGCCTCCCGATCCACGCCCGCCCGCGGCGACCTGTTGACCGATCCCGCCGACGCACTCGCCATGCGCCCGCTCGCCGAGCGGATGCGGCCGCGCGGCCTCGACGACATGGTGGGGCAGGGGAGGCTGTTGGCGCCGGGGTCCGCGCTGCGTCGCGCGATCGAGTCCGGCCGCCTGCATTCGATGGTGCTGTGGGGTCCGCCGGGTTGCGGCAAGACCACGCTCGCGCTGTTGCTGGCGCACTATGCCGACGCCGAATTCGTCGCGATCTCGGCGGTGCTGTCCGGCCTTCCGCAGGTGCGCGACGTATTGGCCCAGGCGCAGGCGCGCTTCGAGGGCGGACGCCGCACCGTGCTGTTCGTCGACGAGGTGCACCGCTTCAACAAGACCCAGCAGGATGCCTTCCTCCCGCACATCGAACGCGGGACGATCCTGTTCGTCGGCGCCACCACTGAAAACCCGTCGTTCGAGCTGAACTCGGCGCTGCTTTCGCGGTGCCGCGTCCACGTGCTGGAAGCGGTCTCGCCGGAGGACATCGAGCAGGCCTTGCGACGCGCGCTCGACGACCGCGAACGCGGGCTCGGCGATCGCGGGATCGCGATCGCGCCGGTCTTGCTCCGGCAAATCGCCATTGCCGCCGATGGCGACGTGCGACGCGCGCTGACCCTGCTCGAGATCGCCGCCGACCTGGCGGCAGGCGAGGGCGGGGTGGTCGGCGAGCACACCCTGCAACAGGTGCTGGCCGACCGCACCCGGCGCTTCGACAAGGGCGGCGACGCGTTCTACGACCAGATCTCGGCGCTGCACAAGAGCGTGCGCAGCTCCAATCCGGATGCCGCGCTGTACTGGCTGGCGCGGATGCTGGATGGCGGCGCGGACCCGGCCTACCTCGCCCGGCGGCTGACCCGGATGGCGGTGGAGGACATCGGCCTGGCCGATCCGCGCGCCCTGCAGATGGCGATCGAGGCCTGGCAGGCCCACGACCGGCTGGGGTCGCCGGAGGGCGACCTCGCGCTGGCCCAGCTCACGCTGTACCTGGCGAGCACTGCCAAGTCCAACGCCGGTTACGTGGCGTGGAAACGTGCGCGCGCCGATGTCGAGGCGCACGGCACGCAGCCGGTGCCGCTGCACATCCGCAACGCCCCGACCGGGCTGATGAAGTCGCTCGGGTACGGCAAGGCGTACCAGTACGACCACGACGTCGAAGGCGGCGTCGCGCTTGGCCAGACCGGCTTCCCCGACGCGATGGGCGAGCAGGTCTACTACGAACCCACCACGCGCGGCATGGAAGCACGGCTCAAGGAAAAGCTGGACGCCCTGCGCGACGCGCGTGCGAAGGCGCGCCGCGAGGGCACCTGACCCGTGGCGTCAGGCTCGGGGAAGCTGGCCGAAGTCGGCCTGGTTCCTGACCCAGAACAGCGCCAGCCCCGCATCGGTGGCGGCCGCCAGCAGGCGGTCGATCGCCGCCGACGGCGCGAAGAACTCCACCAGCACCGGCTGCTCGCCGGCCAATTCGTAGAAATGCATCTCGTGCAACTCGCCCGCGCGGCCATAGCCCGCGATCGCGCGATAAGCCGAGCCGCCGGCGATGCCGAGTCCGCGCGCCTGTTCCAGCAGCCATTCGTGGACCAACCGACCGTGGACCTTGCGGTTCTCGTAGGTGTACAGGCGCAGGTGGGTGCCTTCCATCGCGTCGCTCCTCAGGGTTTGGCCAGCAACCGGAACAGGCCGTAGCCAGCGAACGTGGCCACGATTGAGCCGATGGTGTGCACGGCCACCAGCGCGGCGGCCCAGCCGTACTGCTGGCGCAGCAGCAAAGTCACGCTTTCTGCCGAGAACGTGGAGAACGTGGTCAGCCCGCCGAGGAAGCCGGTGGCGATCAACAGGCGCATCGCGGGCGGGATTGCCTGGAACTGTTCGAACAAGCCCAGCGCGATGCCCATGAGGAAGCCGCCGACCACGTTCGCCGCCAGCGTGCCCAGCGGCAGCGTCGGGAACATCGGATTGAGCGCCAAGCCCAAGCCCCAGCGGGAGATTGCGCCGAAGCCGGCGCCGATGAAGATCGCGATCAGGGACATCCAGGGCACGCGGTCGCTCCGTTCGAGGATGTGCGCGCCAAACGCCAAGCACGCCTGCACACCCGGAGTGGGTCGGCAGGCATCATCAGCCAGGGAGGCGGTTCGCCGGCGAACCGGCCGGAGGAATGCCATCTCCGCAGCCGGATTAATGCCCAGGCCGCGGACACGGTCAAGTGGTCCCGCATTCAGAACATAATAGACATTATGCGAACATTTCTGCGGCTTGTTACCATGGTCTGGCCGCCTCCTGTGCGGCGTTGAGTGTCGCCGACGGTTGCAGCCGCCGGCAATTGTTGCCCTTCCGGGCAAAGCGGAAAGCGGTCATCAGGGGCGGTTGCTGCCGCCTCTGGTGACTGTCCGGACGCGGGTCCGACCGCTAAGGCCTTCCGCGCCGTTGCGACCGTCGCTGAAGCTCCGTTCGCGCGGGCGCGGACGGCCCCACCAGCGGGCCATCCATGGCCCTTATTCGCAGGGCTCCGCCCTGCACCCGGATCCCGGCTCACAACACCATCCCCGAATTGACCAAGAGCAGCGCACGCCCCTGCTCGTGGCACCGCCGCACGCGACGAAGAAGCATGCGAGTCTGGAAGAAGAGCTTCGGATGCCGGAGCCAGAAGACGAGCGATCGACACGAAACCGGGATTGGATGCGAGGTAGACCAAAGCCAAAGCAGGACGACGCGACGACGAGCCGCAAAGCTGCCGGACATAGCCATGAGCAGGCACACCCACCGCGGGCCACGCCACCTCACTGAAGCACCGCCTTGCGGTCATGGCGGCGAATATCGCGCTCGACTCGATCCAAGCGGGTCTCAAGATCGTCCAGCAAAGCACCGTAGGCCATGAGCATGCCCAGGTCGTTCTCGCTGGCCTTGTTGTCGTTGACGGCCTTGATGACCTGGCGCAGCGCCACGCGGTAGGAACGCAGCATCGGAGCGTCAAGCCGGATCATGCGGCACCCCCGGACTTCACCCCGCGCCGTGGCACCGCTTGTAGGGCTTCCGACTGCCGCATGGACACGGCTGATTTGCGCCGACCTTGGGAACGGGCTGCACCCGATGAGGTACCGACACAGGCGCCGCGGCCGGCGCGGCAGGGGCTGCGCCCGCCTGCCCCTGCGCCGGCCCGTCGGGCCAACGCCTCCGATCCAGATAGTCCCGAAGTGCTACCGCAACCAAGGCGCTCAGGCTGACCCCGATGCTGGCCGCGTAGCTGGCCGCCTCGACCTTCAACGACTCCGAAATGCGCACGCTCGGCGCTGCCGCCATGGCGTTCTCCCTGCTGACCCTGAGCCTTTTGGCCCGTGTTACTACCCGGGCCTACCGGGGGGCTTGCCCCCGGCTCGTCCGGTGAAAAGGTAGCAGGATGTATACGGTGTGTATACAGATCGCGGGCAACCTTCTGACTTGTTGCAGAAGTGACAAGCCCAAGGCTCACGGCTTCGCCGTTCACCTGAGCCTGCACCCGGGAAGCCAGCCCGGTCAAGCTGGCGAAATTGGCGCGCTGCACCAGAAGCGACAGCCAAGCCAAATCGCCCTGACCAAAGGAATGCCCCTCAGGCGTCACCAGACGACCACGAACGAAGCGATACGCCTCCCAACCCGGGTGGAGAGTGTCCCCCTTCAAGACCACCCGGAGAAGCTTGTAGGCGGCGTACGGAACGCGGGCGGCCCCGGTCTCCCAATTGCCCACCGTTCGAACGCTGACGCCGAGGAAATCGGACACGTCCTCCCGAGTCTTGCCAGTGAACTCGCGAAGCTCCCGGAACTGGGCCGAGGTGACGGACATAATCCGAGGGCGACGGGGAATCCTGCCCCGGCGAGCGCCCCGGATCGTCTTAGACATTATGCGAACATTAACGATCCCGATGTTCACGGGCCGATCTTCGCCAGCTCGCCCTCCGCTTGGCTAATACCCGTTGCATGCGGACCGCACGGGCGCATCGAGCTTGCCGAGATCCCCATAGGTCCGTTTCAGTCCGATGCGGTCCTCCGCGGCCCTGCGTTGCTGCTTGGCGATGCGGCACAGATCATTTCTTGTTTGGGTTCGCGATGCGCGACCCGTGGTGTTCGACCGCGCGATTCGCGTCGCCCTAGGCGTGCGTACCGGTGTTCGTTCGCTCAAGGCCGGACGCGCGATGCTGTCTGGCACGGGCGCGTAATGGACGATACCGAGTTCGCGATGTCCATGCGGACATGCCGTCGCGTGATACCCCACCACCTGCGTCGGTGAGACGCAGCGATGCAGTTCCGCACCAACCGCTGCCGGCGGGCACAGCGCGACGGCAGCGAGGCATGCAATGGCAAGGAGTCGGACGATCGACATCGGCGCAACCTGGATTGTGGTTGCAACCAGCCTGTCCCATCCGCGCGGCCCACTCCCTCGGCGAAGCATTGCGTGCGTTGTCGGGCGAAGGCGCAAGCGGATGTCGGAAATCATCCCGGCAGCGCCTGCTTCCAGCGCGGAACGCTGACGGCGTGCATCCCGCCGACGCGCAACGCATGGCCACCATACGAAAAAACCGCCTTGCGGCGGCTTCTCGTGCTTCGGTCTTGAGGTGGCGTCCCCACGGG
>JAFLEB010000090.1 GCA_017302075.1 Lysobacterales bacterium | reverse complement strand
GCGCAGGAAGCGGAACGGCACGCGCTTGCCGTGATCCGGTACCCGCGACGCGCTGCGCAGGATGCGCAGCAGCTGGTCGGGGTCGGGGCCGGGCGTGGCCAGCTGGCGGGTGGGCACCGAGCGGCGGCTGTCGAGGGCGGCGAGGGTCAGCATCGGCATCGGATGGGGGTGGGGCTCGCCATGGTAGCGGTCGCTTTGGTTAGGATGCAGGCAACGGGTCGATGCAGGGGTGGGTGATGGCGGTGATCGTGGGCGTGGCACGCGAGACGGCGTCGGGCGAGCGGCGCGTCGCGCTGACCCCGGAAACCTGCAAGAAGCTGGTCGCGGCCGGCGCCAGCGTGCGCATCCAGCCCGGGATCGGCGAAGGCGCCCATTTCCCGGACCAGGCCTATGCCGATGCCGGCGCCGAGTTGCGCGAGGACGCGCTCGCGGAGGCCGATGCGGTGCTGTGCGTGCAGCCGCCCGCGACCCCGGTGCTCGCGGGGCTGAAGCCCGGCGCGGTGCTGGTCGGCAGCCTGCAGCCGCAGGCGGACGAGGGTCGCGCGGCGGCGATCCGCGACCGCGGCCTGCTGGCGTTCCCGCTGGAACGCTTGCCGCGCACCACTCGCGCGCAGGCGATGGACGTGCTCAGCTCGCAGGCGGGCATGGCCGGTTACAAGGCGGTGCTGATCGCCGCGCAACTGGCGCCGCGCTTCTTCCCGATGCTGACCACCGCGGCCGGCACCATCCGGCCGTCGAAGGTCCTGATCGTCGGCGCCGGCGTGGCAGGCCTGCAGGCGATCGCCACCGCCAAGCGCCTGGGCGCGCAGGTCGAAGGCTTCGACGTGCGCCCGGAGACCCGCGAGCAGATCGAGTCGCTGGGCGGCAAGTTCCTCGACCTCGGGGTGTCCGCGGCCGGCGAGGGCGGCTACGCCCGCGCGCTGACCGACGAGGAACGCGCCGAGCAGCAGCGCCGCCTGGCCGAGCACTTGAAGAACATCGACGTGATCGTCTGCACCGCTGCCGTGCCGGGGCGCCCCGCGCCGAAGATCATCAGCGCGGCGATGGTCGCCGGGATGAAGCCCGGCAGCGTGATCGTCGACCTCGCCGCCGAGACCGGCGGCAACTGCGAGCTCACCGAACCGGGTGAGACCATCGACCGCGGTCGCGTCACCGTGGCGGGTCCGCTGAACCTGGCGTCGATGGGCGCGCAGCACGCCAGCGAGATGTACGCGCGCAACGTCTACAACTTCGTCTCGCTGCTGCTCAAGGACGGCGCGCTGGCGTTCGACTGGGACGACGAGCTGCTGGCGAAGACGGTGTGGCCGGAGCGGGCCGCGGCGTCCTGACTCAGTCGCGTTCGCGCCGCGCCGGGGCGGGGTGCGTCGAGAGCCAGTCCCGTTTCTGTTGCGGCGTCATCTGCCGCCACTGCGCCAGGAAGGCCTTGCGTTCCACTTCGGGCTGGCCGCGCATGAAGTGGAACAGCGCGCGCGCTTCGTCGCGCTGCTTCGGCGGCATGTGTTCCCAGCGGGACATCCCGTGGCGCGCGCGCTCGCGCTGCGCCGGCGGCATCGCCTGCCAGCGCCTGGCGCGCTCCAGCATCCGCGCGCGTTCCTCCGGGTTGGCGTTCCAGCGCTCCTTCAGCGGCGCCACCAGCATCTCGCGCTGGGCCGGGCTGAGCTTGTCCCATTCGGCCGGCGGCACGGCAGGCGCGGTTTGTGCGAAGGCGCCGAGCGGGGCCAGCAGCAGGGTCAACAGCAGGAGTCGGGCGTTGCGGGTCATGGCTTACTCCATCGCGAGCTGCTGGGCATCGGGCGACGCCAGCCACGCGTAGAACTCGGGATCCTGGTCGAGCAGGGTATCGCCACGCGTCTCCGCAGTTGCGACCGTGGCGACGGAGGTACTGGGCGTCGTCGGCGGGGCGATGCGGGCCGGCTGCAGTTGCAACCCCAGCCCCAGCACGCCGATCGCGGCGAACCCGGCGATGGCGTAGCGCAGGCCATTGCGCCGCGCCCGGGGTTGGGCCTGGCCGCGCAATGCCGCATGCCGGCGCTGCGCCAGTTGCGCGCGTACCCGCGGGGACAGCTGCTCCAGCGCCTCGGCATGGCGGGCGCGGAGGGCGGCATCGAAAGGGGCGTGCTCGCCGGTGTTCATCGGAATTCCTCCAGTTGCTTCTGCAACGCCTCGCGGGCGCGCGACAAGTGCGTCTTCACCGATCCCTCGCTGCAGCCCATGGCCTGCGCGGTCTGGGCGACGTCGAGGTCCTCCAGCACGCGCAGGGTGAACGCCTCGCGCTGGCGGGCGGGCAGTCCGCGCAGGGCCTGGCGGATGCGCGCCCAGGCTTCCTGCCCGTCGTGGCTGCGCGACGGGTCCGGGTTGGCTTCGTCCGCCCAGTCGATCGCCTCGCCATCGGCATCGCTGCTGCCTGGGACCAACCAGCGCAGCCGGAACAGCCCGCGCCGCTGCACGTCGATGATGCGGTTGCGCAGGATGCTCCAGAACAGCGGCTGCCATTCCGACGGCGTGCGATCGCGGTAGGCGAGCATCTTCATCATCGCGTCCTGGACCGCGTCGAGCGCGTCGTCGCGCTGGCGCAGGGCCACCTCGGCGAAGCGGAACGCCCGGCCCTCGATGCCGGCCAGGAACTCCGCCAGCGTCGCCGGGCCGGTCCAGGCCTCGGCGGTGGGCTCGGCGTCGCGCATCCGCGCCAGATTAGCCGCATCCACCAGCATGTCGATGTCCGTCGTGCATGGTCCGGTCCCTGCCCGGGGATCGCCGGGCGTCGGGAAGGGGAACGCATGCCGGGCGACGCGGTTGACATGCGCGGGAACGCCGCGATCCGTGGTTATGATGCAGATCGGCACTCGGGGAGGAGGCGGACGTGGGCGACGGCTTCGTGGCGTTGTACATCTTCATGCTGGCGGCGATCGCCGGCCACGTGATCATTTCCCGGGTCCCCGTGATCCTGCATACCCCGTTGATGTCGGGGTCGAACTTCATCCACGGCATCGTCCTGATCGGCGCGATGGTGGTCCTCGGCCACGCCGACACCACGCTGGAGAAGGCGCTGGGCTTCATCGCGGTGTTCCTCGGCGCGGGCAACGCGGCGGGGGGCTACGTCGTGACCGAACGCATGCTGGAGATGTTCAAGTCCTCGAAGAAGGAGGGCGCCAAGTGACCGTGCTGACCCTCGTCAAGCTGAGCTACTTCATCGCCGCCACCCTGTTCCTGCTGGGCCTGCAGCGCATGGCCAGCCCGAAGACCGCCCGCAGCGGCATCCAGTGGGCAGGCGTGGGCATGCTGATCGCCACCGGCGCCACCTTCTTCCTGCCCGGCCTGCACAACATCGGCCTGATGCTGGTGGCCATCGTGCTCGGCGTCGGCCTGAACTGGGCCTGGGGCAAGAAGGTCGCGATCACCGACATGCCGCAGATGGTCGCCCTGTTCAACGGCATGGGCGGCGGATCGGCTGCGGCGATCGGCGCGATGGAACTGGTGCGCTGGTCGGCTGCGGGGCAGTCCGCCGGGCCGGTGCCGGCGGTCCTCGCGGTGATCGGCGCGTTGATCGGCGCGGTGTCGCTGACTGGTTCGGTGATCGCCTGGGCCAAGCTCGACGGGCGCATGGACAAGCGCTACACCTTCCCCGGCCAGCAGTGGTTCAACGCCGCGGTCGCGGTGGCTGCGGTGGCGTGCGGGGTGATGGCGCTGCAGACCCTGGCGATGCCGTGGATCGCCGCCTTCTTCGCGTTGGCGCTGGCGCTGGGCGTGCTGATGACGCTGCCGATCGGCGGCGCCGACATGCCGGTCGTGATCTCGCTGTACAACGCGTTCACCGGCCTGGCGGTGGCCTTCGAGGGCTACGTGCTGGGCAACGAGGCGCTGATCATCGCGGGCACCATGGTCGGTGCGGCCGGCATGCTGCTGACCCGGCTGATGGCGAAGGCCATGAACCGCAAGATCAGCAACGTGCTGTTCTCGGATTTTGGTGGCGGCAGCGGCGAGATGCAGGCCATCGGCGGGTCGATGAAGCCGATCGAAGCCGCCGACGTCGCCGCGATGATGGCCTACGCCGAGCGCGTGGTGATCGTGCCCGGCTACGGCTTGGCGGTGGCGCAGGCGCAGCACAAGATCTGGGAGCTGACCCAGCGCCTGCAGGACCGCGGGGTCAAGGTCAAGTTCGCGATCCACCCGGTGGCCGGGCGCATGCCGGGGCACATGAACGTGCTGCTGGCCGAAGCCGGCGTGCCCTACGACCTGATCGCCGACATGGACGACATCAACCCGGAATTCGCCAATACCGACGTCTCGCTGGTGATCGGCGCCAACGACGTGGTCAACCCGGTCGCCAAGACCGACCCGGCCAGCCCGATCTACGGGATGCCGATCCTCGACGTGGTCAATTCGAAGAACACCATCGTCATCAAGCGCGGCAAGGGCACCGGGTTCGCCGGCATCGAGAACGCCCTGTTCTACGCCGACAACACACGGATGCTGTATGGCGACGGCAGCGAGATGGCGAACGCGCTGGTCAGCGAACTCAAGGCGCTGGACGGCGGCGGGCACTGAGCCCGGCCCAGGCGGCGACCAGCAAGGCCAGGCCGTACCACGCGAGGTCACGGGGTCGGGTCGCAAGCCGCAGCAGTTCCCAGGCGTAATCCGGTCCCAGCCGCAGTGCCGATTCCCAAGGGCGCAGGCCCATGCCGCGCCCGACCTCGCCGGCGACGATCGCGTAGTTGGCGAAGCAGATCGTGGCGAGCGTCGCCACCGTCGCGAGCGCGGCGCGCGGCCATCCGGGCGGCCAGCGCATGACCGCCAGCAGCAGGACCATGTCGGCCGCCGCCAAGGGTGCCAGCCAGGCGAGCTGGCGCTCCGCCTTCAGTGCCACCAGCAGCCAGGCGGCGGCGAAGCCGAGGCTGCCCAGCGCCAGCAGGGCGAACGCGAGCCAGCGGGAAGGGGGTGGGGCGGGCATGTGCGGGCCGGCGGCGGATGGCCGCGCATCATAGCCGCGCTGGGGTTGCGGCTGGATCGGGACTAGAATGGTACGGATTCCAGATCCCGGCCCCGACGATGTACTCCCGCAACAGCGAACCCGTCCGATTCGAGCGCGACTGCGAGGCCGTCCTGGTGCCCGCGGGCGACCAGGTCACCCTGCCGGCCGGCACGGTGGGTTACATCACCCAGTCGCTGGGCGGCAGCTGGACCGTGTTCGTCGAGGGCAACCTGATGCGGATCGCGGGCAAGGATGCCGACGCCATCGGCAAGGAGCCGCCGGCGCCGATCGAACTGCCGGAAGGCGCCACCGACGAGGACGTCGAGCGCCTGGTCTGGCAGCAGTTGCGCACCTGCTTCGATCCCGAGATCCCGGTCAACATCGTCGAACTCGGCCTGGTCTACGCCGCCGAGGTGGTGCCGCGCGAGGACGGCAGGCGCGACGTGCACGTGCGGATGACCCTGACCGCGCCGGGTTGCGGGATGGGCGAGGTGCTGGTGGACGATGTCCGCAGCAAGGTCGAGCTGATCCCGACCGTGGCCGAGGCCGATGTCGAGCTGGTGTTCGACCCGCCGTGGAACCAGACCCTGATGTCGGACGTGGCCAAGCTGGAAACCGGGATGCTCTAGCGGTGTCCGCCAGTGCGCGCCTGCCGCTGGCGTGATGGCAATCACGGCTGCGTGACCATCGGACTAGTCGTACTACGTCACTTTTCGCCGTTGAGCGGTGGCGCAATCGGGTGGTGCGGTGCAGCAGTTTGGTGAGTTCGTCGACCATTCGATCCGTTTGTGCTGCATAGCAGCAATACGTGAAACGAAGCCCTAGAGCCATTGCAAACGTATGCAGGCTTTCATATAGCTGTGTGTTATATCGACATGCCGGCACGCGCTTGACGCAATTTGTCGGTTCCCTTACCTGTTGCCCATCGCTTCGGGGTTGATTCAGCTTCCTGGGGCGACTCCCGCGGCGCGAATCGGTTGGACAAAAGTCCGGTCCGCCGCGTGGGATGGGGTAGTCGTCGACATGGCCCAGGACGCGGGCCGCTTCTTTCACCAGCTAGGGGAACCACCAGTGAATCAACGTCGCATCAACCTGCTTGCGGCAGCCGTCGTGCTGTCGCTGTCCGCCACCGGCGCCAATGCCGCCGGCCGCGCCGACCTCAACAAGAAGGACCTCGCCCAGCTCAAGCAGCAGTACCGCGCGCTGGTTTCCGCACGGGGCGCCGCGGCGCCGATGGCCCACAGCCGGCATGAACAGCTGATCGGGGCGGACGCGAACAGCCGCCTGCTGATGCACTCGCGCCGCAGCGACCTCGGCGTCAACAACTACCGCTACACCCAGACCTGGCGCGGCATCCCGATCTTCGGCGAAGGCGTGGTGGTCAGCGAGGACGCCGCCGGCAACGCGCGCGCCTTGTTCGGCAACCTGGTGTCGGGCCTGGACAACGACATCGCTTCGACCAAGCCGGCGATGACCCGGTTGAACGCGCTGGCCGCAGGCAAGCGCCTGCACCTCGGCAACAGCCTGTCCGCCTACCGCACCGAGAACGAGAAGTCTGACCTGGTGGTGTTCATCGACGACACCGGCCGTGGCCGCCTGGCCTATGCGGTCAGCTTCTTCGCGGATGGCCCGAGCGTGCGCCCGACCCGCCCGACGATGCTGATCGACGCGAACAGCGGCCAGGTGCTCAAGTCCTGGGACAACCTCCAGCATGCGCTGGTGGGCACCGGCCCCGGCGGCAACGCCAAGACCGGGCAGTACGAGTACGGCACCAACTACGGCTACCTGGACGTGACCCAGAGCGGTACGACGTGCACGATGAGCAACACCAACGTCAAGACCGTCAACCTCAACAACGCCAGCACCAACACCAGCAACACGGCGTTTTCGTATACCTGCCCGCGCAACACGACCAAGACCATCAACGGCGCGTACTCGCCGCTGAACGACGCCCATTACTTCGGCGGCGTGGTGTTCAACATGTACCAGGCCTACGTCGGCATGGCGCCGTTGAGCTTCCAGCTGGTCATGAAGGTGCACTACAAGACCAACTACGAGAACGCCTTCTGGAACGGCAGCGCCATGACCTTCGGCGACGGCGCGACCACCTTCTACCCGCTGGTCAGCCTGGACGTGTCCAGCCACGAGGTCTCGCACGGTTTCACCGAGCAGCAGTCCAACCTGACCTATTCCGGCCAGTCGGGCGGCATCAACGAGGCCTTCTCGGACATGGCCGGCGAAGCCGCCGAGTACTACATGCGCGGCAGCAACGATTGGCAGGTGGGTGCCGACATCTTCAAGGGCAGCGGCGCGCTGCGCTACATGAACAACCCGCCGCTGGACGGCAGCTCGATCGACAACGCCGCCAACTACACCAGCAGCATGGACGTCCATTACAGCTCGGGTGTCTACAACAAGGCGTTCTACCTGCTGGCCACCAAGGCCGGCTGGAACACCCAGAAGGCCTTCGCAGTGTTCGCGCGCGCGAACGCGAACTACTGGGTCGCCAGCACCACGTTCAACCAGGGTGCCTGCGGCGCCGAGACCGCCGCGAGCGACCTTGGCTACACGGTGGCCGACGTGACCGCGGCGTTCACCTCGGTGGGCGTGAGTTGTTCGGGCGGTGGCGGTGGCGGCACCGGTGGCGACATCAACGGCGGCGCGCTGACCAAGGCGGTGGCCAAGACCGGCATCGCCCAATCGACCTCGGGTTATTCGGTCAACTACACGCTTGCCGTGCCGTCGGGTGCGACCAACCTGAGCTTCACCATGTCCGGCGGGACCGGCGATGCCGACATGTACGTGAAGTTCGGCAGCGCACCGACCGACAGCTCCTACGACTGCCGCCCGTACAAGTCCGGCAACGCCGAGACCTGCACCTTCGCGACGCCGTCGGCGGGCACCTACTACGTGCGCCTCAAGGCCTACAGCGCCTTCTCGGGCGTCAGCCTGCTGGCCGACTACACCACGGGCGGCGGCGGTGGCGGCGGCGGGACCACGCAGACCTACACCAACGGGACCGACGTCAACATCCCGGACAACAACACCACGGGCGTGACCAGCGACATCGTGGTGTCCGGTCGCTCGGGCAATGCGCCCAGCGCGACGGCGGTGGCGGTCAACATCGTCCATCCGTACAGCGGCGACCTGATCGTCGACCTGATCGCGCCCGACGGTTCGGTCTATACCCTGCAGAACCGCACCGGCGGCAGCGCCGACAACATCGTCAAGACCTTCACCGTGAACCTGTCGACCGAAACCATCAACGGCACCTGGAAGCTCCGTGCCCGCGATCGCGCCGCCAGCGATACCGGTTACATCAACAGCTGGTCGATCACGATGTAAGCGTGAGCGTCGCGTAACACCCAGGACCCCGGCTTCGGCCGGGGTCTTGCTTTTTCGGGACTCGATCGCGCAACGAAAAGCCCGGCATCGCCGGGCTTCGCGGAACGCATCGCCAGGGAGGGGTCAGCCTGCCGGCTCGAAGCGGTTGGCCTCGACGTTCTTGCGGACCTTGGCGGGATCCCAGATGCGGCCGTTCATCGCGATGTAGACGCCCGGCGGCAGCGATTGCACCGCGCCCACCGCGCAACCGATGTTGAATTCGGCGTCCGAACCTTCGAAGCGCGCGGGGTTCAGCGCGCCGGTCAGCACGATGGTCTTGCCGGGCAGGCCGGCCAGCACGCGCGCGGTCTCGACCATGCTGTCGGTGCCATGGGTCACCAGCACCTGCGCCTCGGCCTGGGCGGCGATGGTGGCGCGCAGCAGCTGGCGGTCGGCATCGTCGACGAACAGCGAGTCCTTGCGCAGCAGCGGGATGACGTGGAAGCGGAAGGCCACGCCGAGTTCCTGCAGGATGCGGCCGATCTGCGGCTCGCCGACCTGGTAATCCGACTTCGCGTCGAAGTAGACCTTGTCGATGGTGCCACCGGTGGTGACGATGAGGAGGGTGTCCATCCGCGCATTATCCGCCAAGCGCGGGCGGGCGTCAGGCGGGCGGCAGGCCGAGGGCGGCCCGCAGCGGGTCCAGCAACAAGCCGTAGGCAGCGGTTCGCGCGGTATCGCCGCGCAGGGGCTCGCGCACTTGTGCGGCACTGGCGGTCCGCACGCTGCGGGTGCCGGCATGTGGCGCGAGGCAGGCGGCATCGAAGACCAGCCCGCAATCGTCCAGCAGGCGGCGGATGCCCTGCGCGGGGTCGGCCAGCAGGTCCTCGTAGGCGTGCAGCCGGATCCGCGCGGGATCGCGCGCGCGCCATACCGCCATCGCTCGTTCGCAGGCGCGGAGGTAGCCCGCGAGGTCGGCGAAGTCGCAGGCGAAGTGCGGCTGCACGTAGAACTGCTGCTTGAAGCAGGACCACGCGGTCTCCAGCGGGTCGCGCCGGGTCTCGATGACGGTGGCGCCCGGGAGCATCGCGCGCAGGATGCCCGCGTGCTTCCAGTTCTCCGGCAGCTTGTCGGTGAAGCGCGGCCGCCGCCCGCGCCAGCGCGCGGTCCGCGCCAGGTAGTCGGCCCCGAGGCGGTGCCAGTCGGCAGCCGTCGCCTCCGCGATCCAATGGGGATAAGTTTGGTTGCGTCGCCGCGATTCCTGCTGAACGACGATGCCGAGGTCCTGCAATTCGCTGCCGCCCTCGACCTGCGGATGCGCGGCCAGCACCTGCTCGAACAGGGTCGAGCCCGAGCGCGGCATGCCGACGATGAAGATCGCCTCCCGGCCCAGGGTCGGGTCCTGCGGCGGCGGCAGCCGCTCTGTGGTGGCGAGGGCCTGCGCCACGTAGCCCTCCAGTGCGTCCAGGCGGTATGGCGCGAGCCTTCGTTGCCGCGCATTCGCGGCAACGAAGGCGGCGAAGGCCCGCGCCGGCTGGCCGCGGTCTTCCTCCAGCTTGCCGAGCGCGTGGCCCATCGCAATGGCATCGGCGTCGGCGATCCCGGGGCGGGCCAGTTGCGCGCGCAGCGCGTCGGCGTCGGCATCGGTGAGCGGACGGGTCTTGATGTTGGCCAGGCCGCGCCAGGCGTCGCCGCAGCCGGGATGCAGGCGCAGGGCGTCGCGGTACTGCGCCTGCGCCGCATCGAAGTCGCCGGAATGGACCAGCGCATCGCCGAGCAGGATCGCCGCCGGCAGCACCTCGGGTGCCAATGCGCGCGCCTGCGTCAGGGCGTCGATTGCCTCGGGGGTCTCGCCGCGCAACTGGTGCGCGCGGCCAAGGTTGAACCACGCCACGCCCTGCGCGGGATCGAGGCGTACCGCCTCGCGCCAGGCCGCGATCGCCGCCACTTGGTCGCCGGTGGCGTTGCAGGCGTTGCCGAGTTCGCAATGCAGCAGTGCATCGCCGGGGTGCGTGCGCAGGGCGTCGCCGAGGGTGGCGATGGCAAGGTCGGGGCGCCGCCCGTGCAGCTGCCCGATGGCCCGCAGGCGCAGCGCCTCCGCGTGCGCGGGATGCGCCGCGAGGACCTCGCCCAGCAGGCGGTCGGCGAGCGCGGGCTGGCGGTCGCGGATGGCGCGTGCCGCGGCGTGCAGGCGTTCGATATCGGCCGCGCCCAGCCCGGCCAT
>JAFLEB010000009.1 GCA_017302075.1 Lysobacterales bacterium | reverse complement strand
GTGCAGGCGGCCAGCCTCGGCAACCTGGATGTCCGCGCGCCGCGCGCCGGACGCGTGGACAGCCTGCCGTATCGCCTGGGCGACCAGGCGCCGGTGGGTGCGCCGTTGGCGATCCTGCTGGTCGGCGAGGCGCCGTATGCGCGGGTCTACGTGCCCGAGCCGCTGCGCGCCGGGGTCAAGCCCGGGCAGGCGGCGCGCGTGTTCGTGGACGGACGCGAAGGGAGCATCGCCGGCCATGTGCGGATGGTGCGCAGCGAGCCGAGCTTCACCCCGTACTACGCATTGTCCGGCGACGACGCGGCGCGGCTGAGCTACCTCGCCGAAGTGGTGCTCGATGCGCCGATCGACCTGCCGGCGGGCGTCCCGGTCCTGGTCGAGTTCGCGGAGGCCACGGGTGGCCGCTGACGGCCCGCTCGCGATTCGCGCGCGTGGCCTGGGCAAGCGCTTCGGCGGGTTGCAGGCGGTCGACGGCGTCGACCTGTCGGTGTCGCGCGCGTCGGTGTACGGCTTCCTCGGCCCGAATGGCTCCGGCAAGTCCACCACCATCCGCATGCTGTGTGGATTGCTCACGCCCAGCGCCGGCGAGATCGAGGTGCTCGGCTTGCGCATCCCGGCGCAAGCCGAGGCCCTGCGCCGGCGGATGGGGTACATGACCCAGAAGTTCTCGTTGTACGAGGACCTCAGCGTGCGCGAGAACCTGTTGTTCCTCGCCAGCGTGCAGGGGCTGCCGCGCGCGGCGCGCCGCCAACGGGTCGACGCCTTGCTGGAGACCTACGACCTGCAGGCGCAGGCGTCGCAGCTCGCCGGCACCATGAGCGGCGGGCAGAAGCAGCGCCTGGCGCTGGCCGGCGCGGTCGTGCATGCGCCGGAGCTGCTGTTCCTCGACGAGCCGACCAGTGCGGTCGACCCGGAATCGCGGCGCGGATTCTGGGAGAAGCTGTTCGACCTCGCGGACGCCGGCACCACGATCCTGGTGTCGACCCACTACATGGACGAGGCCGAGCGCTGCCATCGCCTCGCCATCCTCGACAACGGCCGGCTGGTCGCCGATGGCACGCCCGCGGCGCTGACCGCGGGCCTGCATGGGCGTACCCTCGGCGTGCGCACCGGCGAGCCGCGCCGCGCGCAGGCGCTGTTGCACGGGCTGCCCGGCGTCCTCGGGATCGCCCAGATTGGCAACGAACTGCGGGTGCTCGCGGAGGCTGCAACGACCGCCGGCGACGGCCTCGGCCCCAGGCTGCTCGAGGCGCTGCAGGCGCAGGGGCTCGACGCCGAGGTCGTGGCCATCGCGCCGAACCTGGAGGACGTCTTCGTCGCCGCCACGCATGCGCGCGGCCGGGGGGCAGGCGCATGAAGCCGGCGATGGTGCTCGCGGTGATGCTGAAGGAAATCCGGCAGATGGCCCGCGACCGGATGACGCTGGCGATGATGATCGGCATCCCGACCCTGCAGCTGCTCTTGTTCGGGTATGCGATCAATCCGGACGTGCGCAACCTGCCGGCCGCCGCCGCCGACATGGCCGGCACCGCGGGTTCGCGCGCGCTGGTGCAGGACATGTGGGCCACCGGCGTGGTCCGCCCGGTGGCCGGCGCGCGCACGCCGCAGGAACTGCAGGCGCTGCTGCGCGAGGGCCGGATCAAGGTCGGCGTGCTGGTGCCGCCGGACTTCGAGCGCCGTCGCATCGAGGGGCGCGAGGCCGTGCAGGTGCTGGTCGACGGCAGCGATACCTCGGTGCAGGCCGCCGCCCGGCAGCTCGCCGCCATGCCGCTGGACGCCGGCAACCCCGCTGCGAAGGCGGCGCCCGCGCAGGTCAGCGTGCTGCCGCTCTACAACCCGCGCCGGATCTCGGCGATCAACGTGGTGCCCGGGCTGATCGGGGTGATCCTGACCATGACCATGGTGATGTTCACCGCGATGGCCATCGTCCGCGAGCGCGAGCGCGGCAACCTGGAATTGCTGATCACCACGCCGGTGTCCAGCGGCGAGCTGATGGTCGGCAAGGTGCTGCCCTACATCGCGGTCGGGCTGGTGCAGGTCAGCGTCGTGCTGCTGCTGGGGGCGGCGCTGTTCGAGGTGCCCATCCGCGGCAGCCTGGCGGGCGTGTACGGCGCGGCGATGCTGCTGATCGTCGCCAACCTGACCCTGGGGCTGTTCGTGTCCACGCTGGCGCGCACCCAGTTCCAGGCCATGCAGATGGCGTTCTTCCTGTTCCTGCCGTCGATCCTGCTGTCCGGCTTCATGTTCCCGTTCGACGGCATGCCGCGGCCCGCGCAGTGGATCGCGGAAGCCTTGCCGCTCACCCATTTCATGCGGCTGATCCGCGGCGTCATCCTGCGCGGCGCGAGCCTGGCCGACTTGTGGCCCGAGGTGTTCGCGCTGCTGGGGTTCACCGCCGCGATGATGGCCATGGCGACCTTGCGCTTCCGCAAGCGGCTGGACTGACGCCGCGCGGTTGCGGTGGCCTGCCATCTCTTGCAGAGTCCGGGCTCGGATGCCGGACGCCCGGGGAGGGCAGGATGCACAGGACCGCATGGATCTTCGCCGCTGCATTGGCGCTGGGGCCGGCGCAGGCGCAGGAGCCGCCCGCCACCCTGCTCACCGCCGCGCGCATCCACACCATGGACGCGGCCCGCCCGCTGGCCCGGGCGATGGCCTACGACGCCGACGGCAGGATCCTCGCGGTGGGCGATCCCGCCACGCTCGCCGCGCAGTTCCCGCAGGCGCGGCGGATCGACGTCGGCGACGCCACCGTGGTGCCGGGCCTGATCGACGCGCATGCGCACGTCAGCGGGCTGGGCATGGCGATGATGGAAGCCGACCTCACCGGCGCGACCGACAAGCAGGAGGTGCTGCGTCGCCTGCAGGCGCATGCGCGCACGCTGGCGCCGGGCGCCTGGCTGGTCGGGCGCGGCTGGGACCAGAACGACTGGCCGGAGCGCGCGTTCCCGACCGCCGCCGAGCTGGATGCGGTGTTCCCGGATCGTCCGGTATGGCTCTCGCGCATCGACGGCCACGCCGGCTGGGCGAATGGCGCGGCGATGCGCGCGGTCGGCCGCGACCTCGCCGGCACCTGGCAGCCCGACGGCGGCAAGATCCTGCGCGATGCGGCAGGCCGGCCGACCGGCATCTTCGTCGACAACGCGATGCTGCTGCTCGACCAGGCGCGGCCGGCGCTGGACCAGGCGACGCTGGAGCGCGCGCTGTCGCTGGGCATGCAGGCCGCGGTGCAGCACGGCCTCACCGGCGTGCACGATGCCGGCATCAGCCTCGACGAACTGCGCCGCTACCAGCGCCTCGCGGACCGCGGGGCGATGCCGCTGCGCATCTACGCGATGGCCGATGGCGATGCCGCCGCGCTGGCGGCGCTCTGTCGCGACGGGCTGTACCGACACCCGTCGGGTCGCCTGCAGATGCGCGCGGTGAAGCTGTACGCCGACGGCGCGCTGGGCAGCCGCGGCGCGGCGATGCTCGAGGACTACAGCGACGACCATGGCAACCGGGGCCTGATGGTGATGTCGCCGGAGGCACTCGCGGTCGCCAGCGCCAAGGCGAAGCGCTGCGGCGTGCAGGTCGCCACCCACGCGATCGGCGATCGCGGCAACCGGGTCAGCCTCGACGTCTATGCCGAGGCCCTGGGCGCAGCCGCGGCCGGCGACCATCGCTGGCGGATCGAACATGCGCAGGTGCTGGCGGCCGCCGACCTGCCGCGGCTGGCGGCGATGCGGGTGATCGCCTCGATGCAGCCGACCCACGCGACCAGCGACATGCCTTGGGCCGGCGATCGCGTCGGCCCGCAGCGGATCGTCGGTGCCTATGCGTGGCGCCAGTTGCGCGACAGCGGCGCGCGCCTCGCGCTGGGCTCCGATTTTCCGGTCGAATCGGTGGATCCGCGGCTCGGCCTGTATTCCGCGGTGAGCCGTGCCGACGCGGCGGGCAAGCCGGCCGGCGGCTGGATGCCGCAGGAGAAGCTGACCGCGTACGAGGCGCTGCGCGGCTTCACCCTCGACGCGGCCTACGCCGGTTTCGCGGAAGGCGAGCTGGGCAGCCTCGCCGCCGGCAAGCGCGCGGACTTCGTGGTGCTGGCCGAGGATCCGCTGGCGGTGCCGGATGCGGCGCTGCGCAGCCTGCAAGTACGCGCCACCTACGTCGACGGCAAGCCGGTCTACGAGGCCCCGCGCTGAGCGCGCGGCTTGGGCTCAGGTCGCGTCGGCGGTGACGACGCGGCCGCGCAGCGAGTTCGGCAGGGCCTCGGTGATCGCGACGTCGACGAACTGGCCGACCAGCCGTGCCGGCGCGGCGATGTTCACCTGCCGCATGTTCTCGGTCTTGCCGGTCAGTTCGTTCGGATCCTTGCGCGAGGGGCCGGTGACCAGCACGCGCTGCACGCTGCCGACCATCGCCTCGGAGATGCCGAAGCTGTGGGCGTTGATGTGCGCCTGCAGCCGCGACAGCCGGGCATGCTTGACCGCATCCGGGACGTCGTCGGGCAGGTCGGCGGCGGGCGTGCCCGGGCGCCGGGAATAGATGAAGCTGAAGCTCTGGTCGAAGCCCACGTCCTCGATCAGTTTCATGGTCTTCTCGAAGTCGGCGTCGGTTTCGCCGGGGAAGCCGACGATGAAGTCCGAGCTGATCGAGATGCCCGGCCGCACCGCGCGCAGCTTGCGCAGCTTCTGCTTGAACTCCAGCGCGGTGTAGCCGCGCTTCATCGCCGCCAGCACGCGGTCGCTGCCGCTCTGCACCGGCAGGTGCAGGTAGTCGGCGAGTTGCGGCACGTCGCGGTACGCCTCGATGAGCGCGTCGCTGAACTCCAGCGGGTGCGAGGTGGTGAAGCGGATCCGGCCGATGCCCTCGATGCCGGCGATCGCCCGGATCAGCAGGGCGAGGTCGGCGACCTCCCCGTCGCCGTACGCGCCGCGGTAGGCATTGACGTTCTGGCCCAGCAGGTTGACCTCGCGCACGCCTTGCGCCGCGAGCTCCGCGACTTCGACCAGCACGTCCTCGAACGGGCGGCTGATCTCCTCGCCGCGGGTGTAGGGCACCACGCAGAAGCTGCAGTACTTGCTGCAGCCTTCCATGATCGAGACGAAGGCCGACGGCCCGTCGGCGCGCGGCTCCGGCAGGCGGTCGAACTTCTCGATCTCGGGGAAGCTGATGTCGACCTGCGGCCGCCCGGTCTGGCGCCGCTCGCGGATCAGCTCCGGCAGGCGGTGCAGGGTCTGCGGCCCGAATACCAGGTCGACGAACGGGGCGCGCTTGACGATGCCTTCGCCCTCCTGCGAGGCGACGCATCCGCCCACGCCGATCAGGACCGGCTTGCCGTCCTGCTTGAGCTGGCGCCAGCGCCCGAGCTGGCTGAACACCTTTTCCTGCGCCTTCTCGCGGATCGAGCAGGTGTTGACCAGGATGACGTCGGCCTCGGCGACGTTGTCGGTCAACTCAAGGCCCTCATGCTCAGCCAGAACGTCGGCCATCTTCGCCGAATCGTATTCGTTCATCTGGCAACCGTGCGTCTCGATAAAGACTTTGCCGGTGGTTGCGCGGCGCGGGGCGGGCAGGTCGCCGGGCGTGCCGGCGGGATGGAGCATGGGCATGGGCTGGGTCCGGGAAGACGGCGGTGAATCCGCGCCGGGGCACGCATTGTACGGGCAGGCCGCGGCCATGGTCGGCTCCCGTTCAGCAAAATCAATCAGTTGCATGCGCAGGCGGGAGCGGGGAGACTGCCGCGATGACGGGACTGCGCCTCGCCGTGTTGTGCCTCGCCGTGCTGGCTGCGCCCGTCGTGGTCGCCGGCAACGTGTACCGCTGCGATGGCGCAGACGGGATCACTTCCTATGCCAACAAGCGGATCCCCGGTGCCCGCTGCAAGCTGGTCGGCAGTTACAAGGCCGAGCGTGCCCCCAAGCCGAAGCCCAAGCCAGCGGCCAGCGCCCCGCCCATGCCGGACCGGCCCGAGCAGAATCGCACCGCGGTCGCCACGCCCGCCGCGACGTCCGCCCCGCCTCCGGCAGTCGCCCCCGGGGTGGGACCGCGCCTGATCCGCGGGCAGGTCTACGCCTACACGGGGAAGGATGGTGTCCGCCACTACACGAGTGCGCGGCCGACGGGGGTCTCGGGCGCCTCGATCCGCACCATCCGCTACAGCTACATGGAGACCTGCTACGCCTGCGGGGCCAAGCCCGGCGTGGATTTCCGCACCCTGCGCCTCAATACCACGGCCTACCAGGACGAAATCCGGGCAGCGGCGCGCGAGCATGGCGTCGAAGAAGCGGTGGTCCGCGCGATCATCCACGCCGAGTCGGCGTTCAACCCGAAGGCGTTGTCGCGGGTCGGGGCCCAGGGCCTGATGCAGCTGATGCCGGCGACCGCCCGCCGGTTCGGGGTGGGGGATGCCTTCGACGCCACCCAGAACATCCGCGGCGGGGTGCGTTACCTGGCCTGGCTGCTGAAGCGCTTCGACGGCAACCTGACCCTGGCCGCCGCCGGCTACAACGCGGGCGAGGGCGCGGTCGACAAGTACAAGGGCGTCCCGCCCTACAACGAGACCCAGCGCTACGTCCAGCGCGTCGGGGTGCTGGCGGAGCGTTACCGCGGGGTGCTCAACCCGATCGCCGCCAACGGCACGGGCGGATTGTCGGCCCGTTAAGCGTTCCGTTACACTTGCGTGTCCTTCGCGGCCAGTCGGCGCGCCAGCGCGCAACGGCTGCCTCCCGCGAGCGTAATTTGGCAATTTTTCGGAGTGCGGGATGGCCAACGAAGAGGTCAACACCGGCCGGCGCAGGTTCCTGACCGCGACCACGGCAGTGGTCGGCGCGGTCGGGGCGGGGTTCGCCGCGGTGCCTTTCATCAAGTCCTGGAGCCCCAGTGCGCGGGCCCGCTTCGCCGGTGCGCCGGTGAACCAGGACATCAGTGCCCTCGCCGAAGGCGCGCAGCTGGTGATCAACTGGCGTGGCCAGCCGATCTTCATCGCCCGCCGTTCCTCGGCGATGCTGGACGTCATGAAGTCGCTCGACAACCTGCTGGCCGACCCGCAGTCGGCGGCGTCCGACCAGCCCAAGTACGCGCAGAACCCGACCCGCTCGATCAAGCCCGAGATCTCGGTGCTGGTCGGCGTTTGCACGCACCTGGGGTGCGCGCCGGAGTTCCTGCCCGAAGTGAAGCCGGAACCGTTCGACCCGGACTGGAAGGGCGGCTACTTCTGCCCCTGCCACAAGTCGCGCTACGACCTGGCCGGCCGGGTGCTGAAGGCGCAGCCCGCGCCCTTGAACCTGCCGGTGCCGCCGTACCACTTCGAAAGCGACACCATGCTGGTGATCGGCGTCGACCCGAAGGGAGCCGCGTAAGCCATGGCGAACATCATCACCCGCAGCGTCGACACGGTCTGGAACTGGGTCAACGAACGCGCGCCCGGCATGATGCCGGTGTACCGGAAGCACATGTCCGAGTACTACGCGCCCAAGAACTTCAACATCTGGTACATCTTCGGCGTGCTGTCGATGGTGGTGCTGGTCAACCAGATCCTGACCGGCATCTTCCTGACGATGCACTTCAAGCCGAGCGCGGCGGAAGCCTTCGCCTCGGTCGAATACATCATGCGCGACGTGGAGTGGGGCTGGCTGATCCGCTACATGCACAGCACCGGCGCTTCGCTGTTCTTCATCGTCGTCTACCTGCACATGTTCCGCGGCCTCATGTACGGCTCGTACAAGAAGCCGCGCGAACTGGTGTGGCTGCTCGGCATGGTGATCTACCTGGTGCTGATGGCCGAGGCCTTCCTGGGCTACGTGCTGCCGTGGGGCCAGATGTCCTACTGGGGCGCCAAGGTGATCATCTCGCTGTTCGGCGCGATCCCGGTGATCGGCGGCGGCCTGACCGAATGGATCATGGGCGACTACAACCCGGGCGACGCCACCCTGAACCGCTTCTTCGCGCTGCACGTCATCGCGTTGCCGCTGGTCCTGCTGCTGGTGGTGGTGCTGCACATCTTCGCGCTGCACGAGGTCGGTTCGAACAACCCGGACGGCGTCGAGATCAAGAAGGGCCCGAAGGGCAACCGCTGGTCGGCCACGGCGCCTGCGGACGGCGTGCCGTTCCATCCGTACTACACGGTCAAGGACACCTTCTACGTCGGGTTCTTCCTGATCATCGCGGCCTTCATCATCTTCTTCGCCCCGACCTTCGGCGGCTGGTTCCTGGAACACGACAACTTCACCGAGGCGAACCCGCTGGTGACGCCGTCGCACATCAAGCCGGTGTGGTACTTCACCCCGTACTACGCGATGCTCCGCGTGGTGCCCTCGTTCTTCGGCATCAAGCTGTGGGGCGTGCTGGTGATGTTCGGCGCGATCGTGATGCTGTTCCTGGTGCCCTGGCTGGACAAGTCGCCGGTCAAGTCCTACCGCTACCGCGGCCTGCTGAGCTGGGTGATGCTGCTGGTGTTCGCGGTCAGCTTCCTGTGGCTGGCGAAGATCGGCGCGGGCCCGGGCACCGATCCGGTCGAGGCGATCATCGGCCGCGTGCTGACCTTCCTCTACTTCGCGTTCTTCATCACGATGCCGCTGTGGACCAAGCTCGACAAGACCAAGCCGGTGCCGGAACGGGTGACGACGCATGACTGACATGCCTGCCATGAAGCGACCCTTCCTGTCCCGCGCCGCGACCTTCGCCGCCGGCCTGCTGATCTCCGCCAGCGCCCTCGCCAGCGAGACCGGCGGCCTGCAGCAGTCGGGCACCGACCTCGACGACAAGGCCTCGCTGCAGCGCGGTGCCGCGCTGTACATGAACTACTGCAGCGGCTGCCACTCGCTGAAGTACGTCCGCTACGCGCGGATCGGCGAGGACCTCGGCCTGACCGAGGACCAGGTGCAGGCCAACCTGAACTTCACCGGCGCCAAGATCGGCGACCACGTGATCTCGCCGATGACCGCGGAGATGGGCCTGGCCGCGTTCGGCAAGGCGCCGCCCGACCTGTCGGTGATCGCGCGCGTGCGCGGCTCCGACTGGATCTACACCTACCTGAAGTCGTTCTACCTGGACGAGTCGCGTCCGCTGGGCTGGAACAACAAGCTGTTCCCGAACGCCTCGATGCCGAACCCGCTGTGGGAGATGCAGGGCCTGCAGCAACCGGTGTTCGGCGCGAAGACCGCGTCGGGCGAACTGCCGGTGGAAGGCTTCAGCATCAGCCAGGCGGGTTCGCAGACCCCGCAGCAGTTCGACCAGACCGTGCGCGACATCGCCGCGTTCCTCGAGTACGCGGGCGAGCCGGCGGCCCTGAAGCGGCCGGCGCTCGGCGTGTGGGTGATCCTCTTCCTCTCCTTCTTCACCTTGATGGCGTGGTTGTTGAAGAAGGAATACTGGCGGGACGTTCACTGACGCGGCGTCACGCGCAGCACGGGGAACGACGCTTGGCGGCTGCCCGCATCGTGCGGGCGGCGCGGGTGCGTCCGGCGGGGACCGGGCGCGGGAGTTGTCCTGATGATGGCTGTGAGTCCGCGCATGCGTAACGCCCTGACGCTGTTTTCCTCGGTCGACGACGTCCTCTGCCATCGCGTGCGGCTGGTGCTCGCCGCCAAGGGCGTCACCTACGACCTGATCCCGGTCGACCCGCAGAATCCGCCGGAAGACCTGATCGACCTGAATCCCTACCACTCGGTGCCGACCCTGGTCGAGCGCGAGCTGGTCCTGTATGCGGCCAGCGTGGTCAGCGAATACCTCGACGAGCGCTATCCGCATCCGCCGCTGATGCCGGTCGACCCGCTGTCGCGCGCGCGCCTGCGCCTGGCGATGCTGCGCATCGAGCACGACTGGGTGCCGCAGGTGCAGGCCATCCAGCTCGGCAACAAGCAGCAGGCGGAAGCCGGCCGCAAGCGCCTCAAGGAGCTGCTGACCGCCTCGATCCCGCTGTTCAAGGCCAGCAAGTTCTTCCTCAATCCGGAAATGAGCCTGGCCGACTGCGCCATGGCGCCGATCATCTGGCGCCTCGACGCCCTCGGCGTCGGCCTGCCGAAGGACGGCAAGGCGATCGAGGACTACGGCAACCGGATCTTCCGCAACCCGGGGTTCCTGCGCAGCCTGACCGACCAGGAAAAGCAGCTGCGCGACATGCCGCAGTGATCCGCGGCGCGCGACGCAAGGACGCATGACATGGCCGAACCGATGCCGCCGGCGATGACCAGCCATCGCCCCTACCTGCTGCGCGCGTTGTACGAATGGATCGTCGACAACGGCATGACCCCGCACGTGCTGGTCGATGCGACCCAGCCGGGCGTGCGCGTACCGGCGCATGCCGTGAAGGACGGCCGGATCGTGCTCAACATCGCCGAACGCGCGGTGGCGCGGCTGGAGATGGGCAACGACGCATTGGGCTTCACCGCCCGCTTCGGCGGGGTCAGCCAGTCGGTGTTGGTGCCGTTGCCCGCGGTGATCGCGATCTATGCCCGCGAAACCGGCCACGGCATGGCCTTGCCGGACGATCCGCAGGGCACTTTGCCGGCGGACGAGGTCGACGCGCCGACTGCCTCCGCGCCGAGGGCCTCGGATGAAGGTCCCGGCGACGACACACCGGAGCCGCCCAAGCGCGGCGGGCACCTGCGCATCGTCAAGTGACGCCAGGGGCCGTTGCGCGGTCCGGCAGGCGGCAGCTCAGTGGAGCGGGAAGTCGCGTACCACCGCCTGCGCGGCTCGGCTGGGACCGCTGAAGCCGACCAACCGATCGCCGAGCAGGACGACGCGGCCGACATGGCGATCGTGGCCGTCCTCGGAGTACTCGAAGCGGAACGTGCGCTCGATCCCCAGCCATCCGTCCTCGCGCCGGCGCAGGCGCATGCCGGTCGCATGCACCGACTGGTCCAGCCATTGCACGCCGGCGGCCTGGCAGGCGTCGCGGCCGATCTCGGCGGCGCGCTCCGCCGCGGCGCGCGCGGCGGTGAACAGGAACATCGCCGTCACGCCGACGATCATTAAGATGAGCAGGGTAGGCATGGCGCCAATGTGGCGTCGGCGGGCAAGGATCGCAAGCCGGTCCGTGTGGACAAGGGAGTCCCTGATGGCGATGAAGTTGGTGTTCGCGGGCGGGGAGCGCCCGCCGGTGGTCCTCGAGCAGCGTGCCTACAGCCTCGGCAGCGAGCTGGCCGCCGACCTGGTGCTGCCCGGCGAAGACGTCGCGCCCATGCATTGCGAGCTGCGGGTCGGCTCGCATGGCGTGCAACTGCGCATCCCGCCTGGCCGGTTGGTCGAGGTCAACGAGCGGCCGGTCGATGGCGTGATCGCGTTGCGGCCGGGGGATGCGCTCGCGGTCGGTGGCGTGCGCATGCGCCTGGTCGCGGTCGAGGCCCCCAGTGCGCCACGGCGGCGCGGCGAAGACCTCGACGCGACCATGGTGCGGCCGGTGGTGCCGAAACTCGTGTTGCGCGGACTGTCGGGCGAGTTGTTCGGACGGACATTCCCGCTCAACGGCGGCATCACCATAGGGCGCGCGAGCGAGGCGGACGTGCGGGTCGAGCTGGACGGCATCTCGCGGATGCATGCACGGCTCACGGCGGCCGGGGAAGAACTCATCGTCGAAGACCTCGGCTCCGCCAACGGCACCTGGCTCAATGGCCGGCGCGTGACCCGGGCGCAAGCAGGCCATGGCGACGAATTGCGCTTCGATACGCAGCGCTTCCAGGTGCTGTCCCCGGGACGGCCGTTGCAAGCCAGCCCGAGGCTGGAACGTGGCGGACTGCGGAACCCGTGGGTCCTCGCGGCAGTGGCGCTGGCGGTGGCCTTGCTGGGTTGGTGGCTGGTCTAGCCCTCAGCCCGCGGGCGGCGGCCCGAGTTTCAACGAGAAATCGATCGCGTGGACGTGCTTGGTCAGCCCGCCGATCGAAATGCAGTCGACGCCGTCCTCCGCGATGCCGCGCAGGCTGGCCAGGTCCACGCCGCCCGAGACTTCCAGCGGGATCCTGCCGGCGTACGGCGCGCCCTTGGCGATGCGCACCGCCTCGCGGCGGGTGTCGGCATCGAAATCGTCGATGAGGATCCGCGAGCAGCCGGTGTCGAGGGCCTCTCGTAACTGGGCCAGGGTCTCGACCTCGACGATCAGCGGCAGCGCGGGATGCAGCGCGCGCGCGCGCTGGATCGCGGCCGCCACCGAACCGAAGGCGCGGATGTGGTTTTCCTTCAGCATCACCGCGTCATACAGGCCGATGCGGTGGTTGCCGCCGCCGCCCACCCGCACCGCGTACTTCTGCGCGATGCGCAGGCCGGGGATGGTCTTGCGGGTGTCGAGGATGGTGGCGCCGGTGCCGCGCACCGCATCGACGTGGCGGGCGGTGGTGGTCGCCGTCCCGCTGAGGGTCTGCAGGAAGTTCAGCGACGCGCGCTCGGCGATCACCAGTGCGCGGTTGCGTCCGCGCAGGGTGGCGACCACCTCGCCCTTGGCGATGCGGTCGCCTTCGTCGAAGCGCCAGTCGAACGCGACGCCGGGATCCAGCGCGCGGTGGCAGGCTTCGAACCACGGCCGGCCGGCGAGCACGCAGTCTTCCTTGCACAGCAGGTAGGCGCTGTCGGGCGCGTCGTCGAGCAACAGGGCGGTGGCATCGCCGGTGCCGATGTCCTCGGCCAGCGCGGCGGCGACGTCGGCGTCCACCACCGAGGCCGGCGGCGGGGCGAAGCGCGGCGCGTTCATGCGCGGGGGAAGGTGTCGAGCTGGGCGGTGGCGATGCCTTCCTCGGCCAGCAGCACCGGGATGCCGTCGTCGATGCGGTACACGGTCTTGCGGTCGCGGGTGACCAGCGCCTCGCGCAGCGGCGCGGCCTCGCGGCTGCCGTCGTTGCGCGCCACCGCGGCGGCGGCGATCGCCTGGTTCAGCGCCTCCAGGCCGGCCGGCTCCAGCAGCGCCAGCGGCTGGCGGGTGGCGGGGCAGACCAGGATGTCGAGCAGCTTGCGGTCCATTGACGGTGCCGGGCGCGGGAGGGATCGCTAGAATAACGGTTTGGCGCACGCGGATCGCCGCGGGGAGTCCAGCATGGCAGCAGCAGGCGACGCACCACTGGTCGGCATCGTGATGGGCTCCCGTTCCGACTGGGAGACCATGCAGCACGCGGTCGCCCGCCTCGAGGCACTCGGCGTGCCGCACGAGGTGCGCGTGGTCTCCGCGCACCGCACGCCGGACGTGCTGTTCGACTACGCCGCGTCGGCGCAGGCGCGCGGCCTGCGCGCGATCATCGCGGGCGCCGGCGGTGCCGCGCACCTGCCGGGGATGCTGGCGTCGAAGACCGCCCTGCCGGTGCTGGGCGTGCCGGTGCAGAGCAAGGCGCTGAACGGCATGGATTCGCTGTTGTCGATCGTGCAGATGCCGGCCGGGATCCCGGTGGCGACCTTCGCGATCGGCAATGCCGGCGCTGCCAATGCGGGCCTGTTCGCGGCGGCGATGCTGGCCCGCGAATTCCCGGCGATCGGCGAGGCGCTGGCGGCGTTCCGCGAGCGGCAGACCGCCGACGTGCTCGCCCACGACGATCCGCGCGCATGAGCGGGGCGCTGCGATGACGACCGTCGGCATCCTCGGCGGCGGGCAACTGGCCCGGATGATGGCGCTTGCGGGCGCACCGCTGGGCTTGCGCTTCCGCGTGCTCGACAACGTCGCAGATGCCTGCGCCGGGCAGTTCGCGCCGATGATCGTCGGCGACTACACCGACCAGGCCGCGCTGGCCGCGTTCGCCGCGCAGGTCGACGTCGCCACCTTCGATTTCGAGAACGTGCCGGCGGAATCCGCGCAATGGCTCAGCGAGCGCGTGCCGGTGTTCCCGAACCCGCGCGCGCTGGCGGTGGCGCAGGACCGCCTGGCCGAGAAGACCCTGTTCCGCGAACTCGGCATCCCGGTGCCCGACTTCGCCGACATCCCGAGCCGGCAAGCGCTGGACGAGGCGGTCGCGCGCCTTGGCACGCCGTGCATCCTCAAGACCCGCCGCCTCGGGTACGACGGCAAGGGCCAGTTCCGGATCAAGTCGCCCGCCGACATCGACGGCGCCTGGGCGGCGCTCGGCGCGCAGGCCGGCAGCGTGGGCCTGATCCTCGAGGGCTTCGTGCACTTCGACCGAGAGCTTTCGGTGGTCGCGGTGCGCGGGCGCGATGGCGAGTTCCGTGCCTGGCCGCTGACCGAGAACTGGCACGTCGATGGTGTGCTGTCGGCCAGCCTGGCACCGGCGCGCGTCGACGCCGGCTTGCAGGCCACCGCGCTGGCGCACGCGCGCACGCTTGCCGAGGCGCTGGACTACGTCGGCGTGTTCGCGCTGGAGCTGTTCTGCAAGGACGGCGAGCTGCTGGCCAACGAGCTGGCGCCGCGCGTGCACAACTCGGGCCACTGGACGATCGAGGGCAGCGAGACCAGCCAGTTCCAGAACCACCTGCGCGCGGTGCTCGGCCTGCCACTGGGCGATACCCGGATGGTCGGGCTCGCCTGCATGCTCAACTGGATCGGCGCGATGCCGGAAGCGTCGGCGGTTCTGCGCGAGGCCGGCGGCCACTGGCACGACTACGGCAAGGAGCCGCGCGAGGGTCGCAAGGTCGGGCATGCGACCTTGCGCGCGGACGCACCGATGGAACTTGCCGATGCGCTAGGGCGGGTCGGCGCGGTGCTTAAGCGCGAGGCGCAGGTCGCGCCGGTGATTGCCGCGTTGGTTTGAGCCTGTTTCCTCTCCCCTTGTGGGAGAGGATGTCGCGCAGCGACAGGAGAGGGGGGGCGCATCACCCTCTCCCGGCCTTCGGCCACCCTCTCCCGTGAGGGGAGAGGGGAATCAATCACTTCATGTTGCCGGCGACGAAGTCCCAATTCACCAGGTTCCAGAACGCCTCGACATACTTCGGGCGGGCGTTGCGGTAGTCGATGTAGTAGGCGTGTTCCCACACGTCGCAGGTCAGCAGCGGGGTGTCCTCGCCGGTCAGCGGGGTCGCGGCGTTCGGCGTGCTCGCCAGCGCCAGCGCGCCGTCCGGGCGCTGCACCAGCCAGCCCCAACCGGAGCCGAAGGTGCCGACGGCGGTCTTGGTGAATTCTTCCTTGAACTTCTCGAAGCTGCCGAACGCGGCGTTGATCGCCTCGGCCAGCTTGCCGGTGGGCTCGCCGCCGCCGTTCGGCGACAGGCAGTGCCAGTAGAACGTGTGGTTCCAGACCTGCGCGGCGTTGTTGAACATGCCGCCCTGCGACTTGCGGATGATGTCCTCCAGCGACATGTCGGCGAACTCGGTGCCGGCGATCATGTTGTTGAGGTTGGTCACGTAGGCCTGGTGGTGCTTGCCGTAGTGGAAGTCGATGGTCTCGCCCGAGATGTGCGGTTCCAGGGCGGTGCGGTCGTAGGGCAGGGCGGGCAGTTCGATGGCCACGGGGGACTCCGTTGGAGGGCGGTGGGTGCGGCCGGGGCCGCGCGAAGACTTACAATAGGCAATTCTATCCCCACAGCCCGTTGCCGCAGCGTCGACAAGCCGTCGATCGCCGCTGGCGCCCACGGGCCGCCGCACCGCAGGAGCAACGCCATGTCGTCCATCGAAGACCGCATCCGGGCCGAAGTCGAAGGCCACCCCATCGTGCTGTTTATGAAGGGCACCCCGCAGTTCCCGATGTGCGGCTTCTCCAGCCGCGCCGTGCAGGCCCTGCGCGCCGCGGGCGCCAACCCGATGCACACGGTCAACGTGCTGGAAGAGCCCGAGATCCGCGCCAACCTGCCGCGTTATTCGGACTGGCCGACCTTCCCCCAGCTGTTCATCAACGGCGAGCTGATCGGCGGCTGCGACATCACCGTCGAGCTCGCCGAGTCCGGCGAGCTTGCCCGGCTGGTCGCGGACGCGCAGAAGGCGTGAGCACCGCCGCACCCCTGCAGGATCGGGTCGTGCTGGTGGTCGGCGCGGCCGGCGGCCTTGGCGCGGCCGCCTCGGTCGCGTGCGCGGCGGCCGGTGCCACCGTGGTCCTGCTGGGCCGCAAGCCCGCCCCGTTGAACCGGGTCTACGACGCGGCCAAGGCCGTCGGGCCGGAGCCCGCGCTGTATCCGCTGGACCTCGAAGGCGCCTCGCCGGACGACTTCGACGAGCTCGCGCAGCGCCTGGAAGCGGAATTCGGCCGGCTCGACGGCGTGCTCCATTGCGCCGCCGAGTTCAAGGGCCTGACCCCGCTGCAACACACCGATCCCGCCGATTTCGCCCGCGCCATCCACGTCGACCTGACCGCGCGCTGGTGGCTGACCCAGGCTTGCCTGCCGCTGCTGTCCCGGTCGGATGCCGGCGCGGTGGTGTTCGCGATCGACGACCCGATCCGGGCCGGGGGCGCCGGCGCCTTCTGGGGCGGGTATGGCCTGGCCCAGGCCGCGCAGGCGGCGCTGGTGCCGATGCTGCAGGCCGAGCTGGGCGCGGACGGCCCGCGCATCAGCGGCCTCCGCCCGGGCCCGATGCGCACCGGCCTGCGCGCGCGCGCCTTCCAGCCGAACACCGACTTCAAGGCCAGGGCGCCGGAAACCTATGCCGCCGCCTGCGTCGAACTGCTGTCCAGCGCCGCGGCCGATGCCCGCGGCCGGGTCGTCGAGATCGACTGAGGTCGCCCATGACCGTCGCCTCGGCCGCCCTGCTGCTGTTCCTGATCCTGGACCCGCTGGGCAACATCCCGGTGTTCCTGGGGCTGCTGAAGTCGCTGCCGCCCGCCCGCCAGCGGCGGATCCTCGCCCGTGAGCTGCTGATCGCGCTGGGCGTGCTGATGCTGTTCCTGTGGGGCGGCCAGTACGCGCTGGAGCTGATGCACCTGCGCCAGGAGTCTGTCTCGATCGCCGGCGGCATCGTCCTGTTCCTGATCGGCCTGCGCATGATCTTCCCGACCGCCGAAGGCGTGATGGGGGAAGTCCCCGGAGGGGAGCCCTTCATCGTCCCGCTGGCCATCCCGATGATCGCCGGCCCGTCGGGCATGGCCGCGGTGATGCTGCTGGGCAGCCAGGAGCCGGCGCGGATGGGCGACTGGATGCTGGCCCTGACCTTGGCCTGGGGCGCGACCGCGGTCATCCTGTTCTCGGCCACCTACCTGCAGAAGTGGCTGGGGACGCGCGTCCTGACCGCCATCGAGCGGCTCATGGGCATGGTGATCGTGGCGATTTCCGTGCAAATGCTCCTCGACGGCATCACCAGCTACCTTCGCGCCACGGGCTGAACGGGGACGCCCGCGGCGGCACTCTCCATGGCCTCGCCGGCTGTCACGAAACCGTCATCGGCCCGATCTACCGTGTTAAACTTTGGTGAACCCATGCGGCAGCGCATGGGGCTGGGATCCAGAATTCGCCGACAACCGTCGCAGGGCGGACGTGTCGGCTCGTGCCGTGCATCGTCCGCTGTCTCCATCTTCCGTTGATCAATGAGGTTATCGCCATGACTCACCCGAACCGCGCGCGGCTGTCGAAGCTGTCGCTTGGCCTGATGCTCGCGCTCGCCGCGGCCCCCGCATTCGCGCAGAGCACGTCCTCCGGCATCGGCGGCACCGTGGTCGGCGCCGATGGCAAGCCGGTCGCCGGCGCCGAGGTCACCATCACCCACGTCGAGTCGGGCACCGTGAGCCGCGCCACCACCGACGCCAACGGCCGCTATGCCGCGCGTGGCCTGCGCGTCGGCGGTCCCTACACCGTCACCGTCACCAAGGCCGGCGCCGGCGCCGACTCCGAGGAGAACGTCTACCTCGCGCTGAACCAGGTCAGCACGGTCGATGCCAACCTCAACAACGACGTCACCACGCTTGGCGCGGTGCAGGCCGTGGTTTCGGCCGAGGCGTCGGTGTTCTCCGCCAACAAGGTCGGCGCGGGCACCAGCGTCTCGCAGAACGACATCAAGAACCTGCCGTCGATCAACGGCAACATCCAGGACTTCATGCGCCTGGATCCGCGCGTGGCCTTCACCGACCGCGCCTCGGGCAGCATGAGCGCCGGCGGCATGAACCCGCGCTTCAACAAGATCACCATCGACGGCGTTTCCGCCAGCGACACCTTCGGCCTGGAAGGCAACAACATGCCGACCATGCGCCAGCCGGTGTCGATGGAGGCGATCGAGGCGATCGACATCAGCCTGTCCAACTACGACGTGACCATCGCCGGCGCCGCCGGCGCCAACGTCAATGCGGTCACCAAGTCGGGCACCAACGAGTTCCATGGTTCGGTCTACGGTACCTTCCGTGACGGCGACTGGTTCGGCGACAACCCGATCACCGGCGCGCCGTTCACCGAATTCACCGACGAGAAGACCTACGGCTTCACCCTCGGCGGTCCGATCCTGAAGGACAAGCTGTTCTTCTTCGCGAACTACGAGAAGTTCAAGCGCGGCAAGCCGAGCCCCGACCTGACCAACACCCCGCTGCTGCGTGCCGACGGCGACTTCGACGCCAACGACCTGGCGGAAGTGCAGCGCATCGCCAGCGACGTGTGGGGCTTCGACGCCGGCGACACCACCGGCAACGGCGACACCGAGCTCGAGGAGTACGCGCTCAAGCTGGACTGGAACATCAACGACAACCACCGCGCCAACTTCCGCTACAGCAACCTCGAGCAGACCCGCGTGCGTCCAGAGGGCTCCAGTGCGACCGCGCTGTCGCTCAGCTCGAACTGGTACAACCACGTGAAGTCGGTCGAGAGCTACGTCGGCCAGGTCTTCAGCGACTGGACCGAGAACTTCTCGACCGAATTCAAGGTGTCGTACCGCGACTACTCGGCGGTCCGCGTCAACCCGACCACCGCGCCGACCATCCAGGTCTACTTCGACGACAACAACGCGAGCACCGCGGTCACCAACGGCGACTTCATCCGCCTGGGCACCGAGCGCAGCTCGATGGGCAACGCCCTGCTGACCAAGACCTGGAACTACTTCGCCTCGGCCACCTGGACCTTGGGCGACCATGACGTCAAGTTCGGCGCCGAGTACAGCGACAGCGAGATCTACAACTACTTCCTGCAGGATTCGTGGGGCAACTACAGCTTCTACGTGCCCAACGTGAACGGGGTGTCCGACTACACCAACCTGATCAAGGGCATCTACTTCGACTACGACCTGCAGAACAACCCGACCGACCCTGACGCGATCCCGGCGCGCTACAACAACAAGAACTTCGGCCTGTTCGTGCAGGACACCTGGTACGTCAATTCCAACCTGACCCTGACCTTCGGCCTGCGCGGGGATCGTCCGACCACCAGCCCGAACCCGCCCTACAATGCCTGCTTCGCGTCCGACCGGGTCGCCAACAACACCGGCCCCGCGTCCTGCCCGAACGGCGGCTTCGGCCTCGACAACAGCAACACGTACAGTGGCAAGTACGTGATCCAGCCGCGCTTCGGCTTCAACTACACCTTCGACTGGGACCGTCCGACCCAGCTGCGCGGCGGTCTCGGCCTGTTCCAGGGTGACGCGCCGCAGGTCTGGGTGGGCAATGCCTACCAGAGCACGGGCATGAACTACACCTCCTACCAGAACCTGGTGTGCGTGGATGCCAACAACGATGGCCGTTGCGACAATGGCGTGCAGTTCACCGCAGATGGCCTGAACCCGTCGATCCCGGCCTCCGGCGCCGGCGTGCGCAACGTGAACGCGATCGTCGACGACTTCGAGCTGCCGTCCGTGTGGAAGGCCAACCTGGCGTTCGACCACGAGCTGCCGTGGCATGGCGTGGTCGCCTCGGCCGAGGTCCTGCTGACCGACGTCAAGAACGGCATCTTCTACAAGTCGCTCAACGTCGGCCCCGGTTACATCGGTCCGGATGGTCGTCGGCTGTATTGGAACCCGAATGCGGCGAACTTCCTGTCGACTGCGAACAACCGCTTCGGCCGCAACAGCTACTTCGGCGACGTCTACCTGCTCGACAACACCGACAAGGGCGGGAGTGAGCAGCTGACGGTCTCGTTGAACAAGCCGTTCTCGCTGGACAGCGACTGGTCGTGGAACATCGCCTACACCTACACCAATGCCGAGGAAGTGGGCGCGCTGACCAGCTCCACCGCTGGCTCGGGCTACGGTGGGCAGTACGCCTTCAACATCAATGAGGACGACGTCAGCACCGCGCGCTACGAGATCAAGGATCGCTTCTCGGGCTCGTTGAACTGGAAGCACGCGTTCTTCGGCGACTACGAGACCCAGATCGGCCTGGTCTACGAGGGTCGCAGCGGCCGTCCGTACAGCTACATCTTCGCGGGCGACGCCAATGGCGATTCGCGTACCTTCAACGACCTGTTCTACGTCCCGGCGGGCCGTGGCGACGTGCTGTTCGGCACCATCAACAACTCGGGCGTGTACGTGCCGAGCGTGACCGTGTCCGGCACCACCTACACCGCCGCGCAGATGGAAACCAAGTTCTGGGAGTACATGGCGACCCAGGGCGAGCTGGCTGCGTTCCAGGGCACCTACGCCCGCGAGAACGACTTCCGCGCCGATTGGGTGAACACCTTCGACCTGCGCATCAGCCAGGAACTGCCGGGCTTCTTCAAGGGCCACAAGTCCAAGCTGTGGGTGGACGTCCAGAACATCGGCAACATGCTGAACAAGGACTGGGGCCACATCTACGACTACGGCTTCAACGGCAACGTCGCCGTCGCCACCCTGGTCGGCATCGACAAGGCCACCGGCAAGTACGTGTACAGCTTCCGCAGCGGCAGCGAGTTCGGCCAGGCGGCCGCGCTCAGCATCCCGACCGACGCGGACGGCCAGACCAACGGCATCTCGCAGTGGTCGGTGCAGGTCGGCTTCAAGTACGAGTTCTGATCCACGCACCAATGCGCCACCCAGGCGGCCGGGGCAACCCGGCCGCTTTTTTTTGCGCGAACGCGGCGCGCATCTGGGCTAAAGTGGGCAGTCTATGGACGATACGACCCAGACGCCGCAGCCAGCGGCCCGCTTGAACGCCGACTCCGTCTTGCCGACGGTCAACACCCATCTGTATCCGAAGGGCGGCCTCGACGTGCTGTCGCGCGAGGAAGTCGCGCGCCTGCGCGATGCCTCCGGCGGCATGCACGACCTGCTGCGTCGCTGCGCCCTCGCGGTGCTCACCAGCGGCAGCGCTTCGGACGACCCGCGCGCCGCGCAGGAGCTGTACCCCGACTTCGACATCGAGGTCCTGCAGCAGGACCGTGGCGTGCGCATCGAGTTGCGCAACGCCCCGGCGATGGCCTTCGTCGATGGCCACATCATCCGCGGCGTCGCCGAGCTGCTGTTCGCGGTCGTGCGCGACCTCGCCTATACCGCCATCGAACTCGGCCCGGAATTCGCCGCCGAGCTGGAAACCTCGTCGGGCATCACCGACGCCGTGTTCCGCCTGCTGCGCAACGCGCGCGTCCTGCACCCGGGCGATCCCAACCTGGTGGTCTGCTGGGGCGGCCATTCGATCGGGCGCGAGGAGTACGTCTACACCAAGCAGGTCGGTTACGAGCTCGGACTGCGCGGGCTGGACATCTGCACGGGCTGCGGCCCGGGCGCGATGAAGGGGCCGATGAAGGGCGCGACCATCGCCCACGCCAAGCAGCGCCGGCGCCGCACCCGCTACATCGGGATCACCGAACCGGGGATCATCGCGGCGGAGTCGCCGAACCCGATCGTGAACCACCTGGTGATCATGCCGGACATCGAGAAGCGCCTCGAGGCCTTCGTCCGCATGGCCCACGGCATCATCGTGTTCCCCGGCGGCGTCGGCACCGCCGAGGAAATCCTGTACCTGCTCGGCATCCTGCTGCGTGAGGAGAACGCGGGCCGGCGCTTCCCGCTGATCCTGACCGGGCCGACCGGCGCGGCGCCGTACTTCGAGCAGATCGACCGGTTCATCCGCCTGACCCTGGGCGAGGCGGCCGCCTCGCTCTACGAGATCGTCGTCGCCGATCCGGCGCGCGTCGCGCGGCTGATGGACACCGGGATCCGCAAGGTGCGCGAGCAGCGCATCGCGCAGGAGGACTCGTTCTTCTTCAATTGGGCGCTGCACGTGCCGCTGACGTTCCAGCAGCCCTTCCATCCCACCCACGAAGCGATGGCCGCGCTCGACCTGCACCACGGACGCAAGCCGCACGAGCTGGCGGCCGACCTGCGTCGTGCATTCTCCGGCATCGTGGCCGGCAACGTGAAGGAAGACGGCATGCGCCGGATCGAGGCCCACGGGCCGTTCGAGATCCATGGCGACCGCGACATCATGCAGGCGCTGGACGGCCTGCTGCGCGCCTTCGTCGAGCAGCGTCGGATGAAGATCTCGGGCGAGTACCGCCCGTGCTACCGCGTGGTGGCCTGAGGCGGCCCGCCGCGTTCCGCGATCGGCACCACCACCCGCGCGACGTAGCGACCCTGCTCCGGGCCCGATTCGACCCGGCCGCTCCCGTTGGTCAGTGCGTCGACGCGTCGGCGCGATGAGGCCAGGCCGATCGCGTGCCCGGAGGCGGGCGGGGCGGCATCGGGCAGGTCGTTCTCGACCACCACCTCGATGGCATCGCCGACGATGCGGACGTCGAGGTCCAGGGTCCCGCCGCCGCGTCGCGGCTCGATGCCATGGCGCACCGCGTTCTCGACCAGCGGTTGGATGGAGAGCGCGGGGACCTCGATGTCCGGGAGTTCCGGCGGCTGCTGCCAGCGCACGACGAGGCGCGGACCCAGCCGCAGCGCCTCGATGTCCAGGTAACGCCTCGCCAGCGCAAGTTCCTCGGCAAGGGGAATCTCCTGCGGGCCGCGCAATGCGGTCCGGAACAAGTCGGCCAGGTCCAGCAGGACGCGCTCGGCCTCGTCCGGGCGGGCGTGGACCAACGCGGCGCCGGTGTTGAGCGTGTTGAAGAGGAAGTGCGGGCGGATGCGCGCCTGCAGGGCTTCCAGTTCGAGCTGCTTGGCACGCACCGCCAGCTGCCGGGCGCGCCAGTAGTTCTGGTAAGCCAGCAGCCCGAGCAGGCCGACCACCACGGCGATCCCGGTCCAGCGCAGCAGGAACGCCGGTCGGGCCTCGGCCAGCGGATCGGCGACTTCGACCAGCAGGATGCCGCCCCACGACACCAGGGTCGACATGGACAGGAACATGCCGAATGCCGCCCATGCCTGTCGCGCGGCCGGCAGCCGGGACAGCGGCGCGCGCAGCAGGTAGAGCAGGGCGAGGGTTCCCAGCGACACCCACTGCACCGCCAACGACACCAGGCCGAACAGCACCAGCCGGTCCGCGATCCGGGCCGGGGCGAGCGCCAACAGGATCGCCAAGGCCTCGCCCACCAGGATCGTCGCGACGATCGCCTGCGGGCGGAAGAGGGCGTCGAGGGGGCGGGTGGCGGTCGGGCTCATGGAGGAGGATTGCCCACGTGGCGCCCGATCTTAGCGGCATCCGCTGCCGCCCATGCCGTTCCACGCGCCGCCCATCGGTTACGGCTGGCACGCTCGGCGGGCTCCCCCTAGCCTGTTTCCGCCAAGACAGTGGAGGCAGCATGCCGAATCGGCATCACATCGCGCGCAAGGGGTGGCGGACGGCCGGGTTCACCCTCATCGAGCTCATGGTCACCGTGGCCGTCATCGGCGTGCTGGCGGTGGTCGCGGTGCCGGCGATGACCGGGCTGGTGAACGCCTACCGCCTCAACGGCGCGGCCGGCGAATTGCAGACGGCCGTGCAGCTCGCCAGGAGCGAGGCGGTGCGCCGCAACGTTCAGGTGACCCTGTGCGGCTCCACGGACGGCCTCACCTGTTCCGGCGCGACGGCCTGGAACCGCTGGATCGTGCGCGGGCTTGATCCCGCGAACAACACGATCGACATCCTGCGCGACGAGACGCCCGCCGGTGGCCTGCAGGTGTCCGGGCCGGCGGCCGGCATCGTGTTCCGCTCCTCGGGCCGCATCGATGCGCAGGCGGCAGTGACGACCTGCATGCCGGTCAGCAACCCCGGCGACAACCGGCGCGCGGTGACGGTGATGATCAGTGGCGTGTCCAGTATTTCCAAGTCCAACGGTGGTGGTGCCTGCCCATGATCGAAGTCGCATTCCATGCGCGCGCAACGAACAGCCCCGGCGTGGGTCGGCGTGCGGTCACGGGCATGAGCCTGATCGAGGTCATGGTGTCGGTGCTGGTGCTCGGCATCGGCTTGCTGGGCATCGCCGCGATGCAGTCGATGGCCTTGCGGGGCGGGCAAAGCTCGCTCGAAAGCAGCCAGGCGGTGATGGCGACCAACGCCATCATCGAGGCGATGCGCGCGAACCGGGCGAATGCGGCCTCCTACAACGGCACATATACGGCGCCCCCGAGCGGTACCACGTTGGCCATGCGCGATCTGGAAGAGTGGATGGCGGCGTTGCAGGGGGTGGCGGACACCAATCCGGCAACCCCGACGCCCGCACAGCCGGTCCTCGGAGCGACAGCGCGGGCCACGATCGCAGGTTGTCCGAACGCCTGCGTGATCACCCTGCAGTGGGACGATTCGCGCGCCGGTGCCGACCAGGGCGGGGCTGCGCGGACCATCGTCACGGAGGCGCGGATATGAGCCGCCGGGGCATCGACATGCAGCGTTCCGGGCAGGCCGCCGGTTTCGGCCTGATTGAACTGATGATCGCGATGGTGCTGGGCCTGATCGTGCTCGGGGCCGCGATCGCGGTGTTCCAGTCGAACCAGCGCAGCTACAGCGCCAACGAGGGGCAGAACCGCGTGCAGGAAAATGCCCGGGCCGCCTACGAGATGGTGACCCGCGATCTCCGCGCCACCGGCGGGTCGGCGTGCTCGAGCGAATCCCTGGTCCTGGGTGCGGACAGTCATAGCGTCGCTTTCCGCGCGCCGTTGGCCGGGAGCGCGACCGAGCTCACCACCACCTCCGCGGATGACATGTCCTACCGGGTGGCTGCAGGCAGCGCATCGGCGGCATCCGTGACCCTGTTAGAGGCCACGCCGGCGGCCTCGGACGTGTTCAGGGCCAACGACATCGTGATGGTCTGCAATGCGGCGATGACCGGCTTCGCCACCGTGGCGTCGGTGTCGGGGCAGACGATTACGTTCAGCGCATCCCTCCCGTTCGATCCCGCGGACACCGCGAACGCCGATCCGGGCAGCATCTCCATCGCCCGTCTGCGCAGCAATCGCTGGTTCACCCAGCCCAATGGACGCGACACCGCCAGTTCCCTGTACGTATCGCGCTCCGGTGGGGCCGCGGAGGAGGTGGCCGATGGCGTCCAGAGCCTGGCCCTGACCTACCACCAGGCCTCCGGAGGCAATCCGGACGCGTACGTGGCGGCGCCGACCGACATGCAACGGGTCGATGCCGTCCGCATCAGCATGCCCATCCGGGCGGTGATGCCGACCCAGAATCCGGGCGAAACCCGCAACGTCGACCGCACCATCGCCGCGGCGGCAAGCATCAGGAGCCGAGCGCCATGAACCGACGCCACGCCAACGTGACCGCCCCCACCCGTCAGGGCGGCATGTCCCTGCTGGTCGTGCTGATCCTGCTGGTGGTGATGTCCGTGCTCGGCATCGCGGTGCTGCGCAGTGCAGCCATGCAGGAACGCATGTCCGCGAACATGTACGACCGCAGCCTGGCGACGCAGGCCACGGAAGCGGCATTGGCGGATGCGATTGCATACCTCGGGGATCCGGCGAGGTCCGGCGGCAACTGGGATAGAGAGGTGCCGGACGCGACGTCATGTGCAGCAAACAGCGTCTGCCCGACCCCCACGACGCAGGCGGTGTGGCGGGATGGTCCGACTTTAATGGCAACGAACCCGGGCCTGCGGACTACCACCCAGTACTGGATCGTGTACCTCGGCGAGAACCAGAGCCACATGTCCACCGGTGGCGTGGTGCCTGCGTCGGAAACCAGCACCTTGGGGCCGATGTATCGCATCACCGCGCGCAGCCAGGCCCAGGGCCGCGCCTCCGTGACCCTGCAATCCGACGTCATCTATCGCTTCCCGACGCTGTAAGCCCATGAAGGCTCCTGCCATGAACAAGCGCCGCACTCCGTCCGCCCCGGCCAACCCCCGGTGGGTCGTCCCCGCCGCGTGCCTGGCCACCATCCTGGCCTTGCCGGTCCATGCCGGCATCACGATCCCGGACGAGCCGCTGACCACCGCCAACCGGGTCGCGCCGAACATCCTGTTCATCCTGGACGACTCGGGATCCATGGCCTGGCGCTACATGTACAACCAGCAGATCACCGAAATCAGCGGTGGCGACATCGACAGCGGGCCCACCGGCGACAACCGCACCAACAACAGCAGCTACGACAGCGCCAGCACCAACCGCAACGCCGTCTACGACCAGACGTATGTCACCAACACGCTCTACTACAACCCGGCTGTGGCCTACCAACCTTGGATGGGGCCGGATGGCAACCGGCTCAGCGGCGGCACGTCCTACACCTCCGCGTACGACAGCAACACCTACATCACCAATTCCGGCGCGGGAACCAGCGGTGGTTCGATCGACCTCAGCGACAACACGCAGACGTTCTACGTGCCGAAGGACGTGAACCGGACGGACACTACCTACCTGTCGAATGTCGCGAACTATTACCGCTACCAGATCCTCACCGACCTGAGCGTCAAGCGCGCCGAGTTCGGCACCGTGGTGACCAGCTGGACGACCGCCCCCGGATTGCCGGGCGCGCAGTCCGCGACCACTGGCGGCATGCGCAATGTCTACAGCTTCAACCTCCCCAGTGGCGTGACCCAACTGGAGGTCACCCTGTCCGGCAACGATCCGACGGGATCCGGCGCAGACCTCTATGTGCGCCGGGGCAATTGGCCGTCGACGAGTACTTACGACTGCCGCAGCAACGGCAGCAGCAACAACGAGCGCTGCGACGCCAACAACGATGGGGATCTCAACAACCCGCAATCGGGGACTTGGTACATCGGCATCAACCGCGCTTCGAATTACAGCAATGTGATCCTGTCGGTGCGTTACGCCACCACCAATCGGTGCGGGACCGGCTCCGGCACCACCGATTGGGTCAATTGCACCGACAACACGCCGACCGGACGCAGCACGGCGGACGAACGCACCAATTTCGCCACCTGGTATTCCTATTTCCGCACCCGTTCCAAGGCCGCCAAGGGCGGTGCCGCGGATGCGTTCCGTCCGATCGGGGCGAAGGCGCGCGTGGGCTTCCGCACGATCTGGAACCGCAACGACTTCGACATCCCGGTGACGGACGGCAACGATGGCCGATTCGTCGACAACATCGACGACCCCAACACCCCCAGCAACGAAAGCACCACCACCCGGACGACCTGGTACCGCCGGCTGTACGCAGCGCAGGCCAGCAATGGCACGCCGTTGCAGTCGGCGCTCGACAGCGCGGGCCAATACTTCTCGAGCACCGCCAGCACCGGCCCCTATGGTCCGCAAGCAACGGCGAGCCAGTATTCCTGCCGCCAGAACTTCACCATCCTGACCACGGACGGCTACTGGAACAGCGGCACCGTCGACGTGGGTAATGCCGACAACACGAACGGCACCCAGATCACCGGTCCGAACAACCAGTCCTATACCTACACCGCCGCGAATCCTTACAAGGATTCCTACAGCCAGACTCTGGCCGACATCGCCATGTACTACTGGAAGCGCGACCTGCGCACCCAGACCAACATGGTGAACAACGTGCCGACGACGTCGAGCGACCCGGCGTTCTGGCAGCACATGGTCACCTTCGGCATCTCGATCGGCCTCAGCGGCAAGAAGGGATGGCAGGACATCGGCGACGTGCCCGCCAACCCCTCGTGGGCCGACCCGACCGACACCGAAGACGCCGATCGCATCGATGACCTCCTGCACGCCGCGTTGAACGGTCGTGGCGCCTTCGTGTCGGCTGCCAATCCGGCGGAGTTCACCGCCGGCCTGAACGCGGCGCTCGCCACCATCAGCCAGCGCACCAGCTCGTTCTCCAACGTCGCGACCAATGCGGCTTCGGTGAGGACGGGCGGCAAGGTGTTCAGCGCGAGCTACGTCTCCGGCCTGTGGACCGGCGCGATGAAGGCGTGGACCCTGGATGCCAACAACAACCCCAGTGCGCTGGCATGGAGTGCATCGGTCCCGGGCGTCGCCACGCGCAAGGTGTATACCTTTGATGGCAGCAGCGGCCAGCAATTCCCGACCTCCACGCAGATCGCCACGCTCACGCGTACCGGCGGCCCGGTCGATTACCCGGTGACCGGCAGCGCCAATGCCAGCTACCTGAAGGGCGATGCATCCAACGAGGAACGCAATGGCGGCCTGTTGCGCAATCGCACCAGCGTGCTCGGCGACATCGTGGGGTCGTCGCCGGCCTACGTCGACGACACCGCGACCCTCTACGTGGGCGCCAACGACGGCATGCTGCATGCCTTCGACGCGACGAACGGGCAGGAACTGTTCGCCTACGTGCCGTCGATCATCAACATGGCGAACCTGCGTGATCTCAGCCGCGGCGACTACACCCACAAGTTCTTCGTGGACGGTCCGGTCGTGGTGACCAGCCGCAAGCTCACTCCCGGCAAGAACCTGCTGGTGGGTGCGCTGGGCAAGGGCGGGCGTGGCCTGTTCGGACTGAACGTCACCAATCCGTCGACCTTCGATGGCACCGGGGTGAAGTGGGAGCGCGCGCAAACCCCGGGCAACAACATGGGCCTGGTCACCGGGCGCCCGGTCCTGGCCAAGGTGAAGACCGGTGCGGTGGCGGCGATCCTCGGCAACGGCGTCAACAGCCCGAACGACAAGGCGGTGTTGATCGTGGTGAATGCAGAAACCGGCGCGGTGATCGGCGAGGTCGATACCGGCGTGGGCTCCTCGTCGACGCCCAACGGGCTGGCTGCGCCGACCGCGGTGTTGGGTCCGGACGGCAAGACGGTGTCCTATGCATACGCGGGCGATCGGTTGGGGAATGTCTGGCGCTTCGACCTGACCAGCGCCTCGCCCGGTGGCTGGACCGCCACCCGCCTGTTCACCGCCAAGTCCAACGACGGCAGCGGCGCCGCCCAGCCCATCACCGGTGCGGTCACCGTGGCGACCGAGCCCAGCACGTTCAAGCGCTGGGTGTTCCTGGGCACCGGCAGTTTCATGACCACGACCGAAGCCGACGACAAGACGCCCCTGGCGCAAAGCCTGTACGGCTTCATCGACGATGGCAGCGCCAACCCGGTGGCCTACAGCGACCTCGTGAAGCGGACCATCGGCAATACCGGCGCAAGCCAGGACGGCTATCCGGTGCGTACCTTCGAGGCCAAGGCCAGCCTGCCGGCCAACAAGAAGGGCTGGTTCGTGAACCTGCCCGGCAACGGCGAGCGCATCGTGCAGGATGCCCAGGTGGTCGCGAACATCCTGGTGACCGCGAGCATGATCCCCGAGGGCGATGCCTGCGAAGCCTCCGGCACGGGCTACATCAATGCCCTGGATGCGTTCACCGGCACCAGTGCCGGATCCTCCTTCTTCGACCTGGACGGCGATGGGAAGACCGACGACACGATGGTCGGCGGCGTGCCGGTGGGCTCGGTGAACTTCGGCGTCGGCATGCCGACCCTGCCGATCTTCCTGGATGGCAAGCTGGTCGTGGGTGGCACGGGCGGATCGGTCAGCGCCGAGAAGCCTGGTGCCGGCGGCATCACCCGTAAGAGTTGGGGCCGCGTGTCCTGGCGTGAACTGAGGTCCGACTGATGGAGAAAGTGCAGATGCATGCCATTCCGCGAAGCACCGCACGCACTGGGGGGTTCTCGCTCATCGAGTTGATGGTGGTGGTCGCGATCATCGCGATCCTGGCCTCGATCGCGCTGCCGAGTTACAACGAGCACCAGCGCAAGGCGCGCCGTGCGGCAGGCGCGGCGTGCGCCACTGCGGTGGCGCAGCAATTCGAACGCTATTACACCAGCAACCTGACGTATGTCGGGGCGGTGGCGAACACCGGTATCTGCGACCCCGAGGTGCTAACGTTCTACAACGTCAACGCAGCCAACGTCGCCGCCAAGACCTATACGGTGTCGGCGGCGCCCACCGGCAAGCAATCGGGCGACAGCTGCGGAACGCTGAGCATCAACCAGGCCGGGACCAAGAGTCCGTCCACGACCGGGTGCTGGTAGGCAGACCACCAGCCATCGGCATGCTGTAACAAGCAAAAAACCCGCCGAGAGGCGGGTTTTTTGCGAAGTCTGGCGCCCGAAGTTGGACTCGAACCAACGACCCCCTGATTAACAGTCAAGTGCTCTAACCGGCTGAGCTATTCGGGCGGGGGAGCGCATTGTAGGCGGCCAGGCCGGACTGGGCAAGCGCCTGCCTTCCGGCAAGTGGGCCTCTGGGCTTACGCTGGGCAGGCGGTGCTCCGGTGGGGGCGCTCGCTGCGCGGGCGGCCCGCATTGTTCACGATGACCTGCCCGAGCAGGCGGCCGTCGAGGCTGCAGATCGAGATGGTCAGGTTGGCGCCGGCGCTGCGGCCATCCGGCAGGTACCGCAGTTGCTGGCGCCCCGACGTGCTCGCCACCCGGAGGTGGCGGCTGGTGGGTTCCAGGTCGGTTCGCAGCACTTCATCGGTGGCATCCGCCTTGCGGTTGCCATTCTCGTCGACGAACAGCATCCAGCCGCGGCTCCAATCGGTACCGACGTCGCACGCCACGCCATCCATCGACGGGCACAGGGTGGTGCGCCGGTTCCGGCTAATCGCCGCCATCCTGGCCAGCGACATGTGGCTCATCAGCGTGCCGATGGCCGCGGAGGTGCGCTGGTGCTCGATGAAGCGTTGCATCGATGGCAAGGCCACGCCGGCCATGATGCCGAGGACTGCGAAGGCAATGGCCAGTTCGACGAGGGTGAACCCGGAGGCTGAGCGCGGCATGTCGGTGACCCGAGGTGGTGGTGTCCACCCTGCGCGCGGGCGAACGCGGCGACGATCGGACGGCGGTGTCGCGGCGGGTAGGAAAACCCCGCGTCCCGCCTCCCGGCGATGACAGGCCGCGGATCTCATCGGGCGTACACTCAGCGGTTGCCCATCGAATCCCCCGACGATGCCCCAAGCCACGCCGTCCGACCTCGACCTGTCCACCGCGCAGGACCGCTTCCAGCTGGTCTCGCCCTACCAGCCGGCGGGCGACCAGCCGCAGGCCATCCAAGGCTTGGTCGCCGGCTTCGAGGCCGGCCTGGCGCGGCAGGTGCTGCTGGGCGTCACCGGCTCGGGCAAGACGTACACGGTGGCGAACATGATCGCGGCGGTGCAGAAGCCGACCCTGGTCATGGCGCCCAACAAGACGCTGGCGGCACAGCTGTACGGCGAATTCCGCTCGTTCTTCCCGCACAACGCGGTGGAGTACTTCGTCAGCTACTACGACTACTACCAGCCCGAGGCCTACGTCCCGTCCAGCGACACCTACATCGAGAAGGACAGCTCGATCAACGACCACATCGAGCAGATGCGCCTGTCCGCGACCAAAGCCCTGCTGTCGCGGCGCGACACGATCGTGGTGGCGACGGTGTCGGCGATCTACGGCCTCGGCGCGCCCGAGGACTACCTGTCGATGCGGCTGATCCTGTCGCGCGGCGAGCGCATCGACCAGCGCGAGCTGCTGCGGCACCTGACCACGCTGCAGTACACGCGCAACGAGATGGCGCTGGATCGCGGCACCTTCCGCGTGCGCGGCGAGACGATCGACGTGTTCCCGGCCGAATCCGACCTCGAGGCGCTGCGCATCGAACTGTTCGACGGCGAGATCGAGCAGCTGTCGATGTTCGACCCGCTCACCGGCGAAGTGCTGCGCAGGCTGCCGCGCTACACGGTCTACCCGAAGACGCATTACGCCACCCCGCGCGAACGCACGCTGTCCGCGGTGGAGACGATCAAGGCCGAGTTGCGCGAGCGGCAGGAACAGCTCTACGCCGCGAACAAGCTGGTCGAGGTGCAGCGGCTGTCGCAACGCACCCAGTTCGACCTGGAGATGATGGCCGAGGTCGGCTACTGCAACGGCATCGAGAACTACTCGCGGCACCTCACCGGGCGTGCGCCGGGCGAGCCGCCGCCGACCCTGTTCGACTACCTCCCGTCCGACGCCTTGCTGGTGGTCGACGAATCGCACGTGACGATTCCGCAGATCGGCGCGATGTACAAGGGCGACCGTTCGCGCAAGGAAACCCTGGTCGAGTTCGGTTTCCGCCTGCCCTCCGCGCTCGACAACCGGCCATTGCGCTTCGAGGAATGGGAGGCGCGCGCGCCACGTAGCGTCTACGTCTCGGCGACGCCGGGGCCGTACGAACTGCGCGAAGCCGCGGGCGAGATCATCGAGCTGGTGGTGCGCCCCACCGGCCTGGTCGACCCGCCGGTGGAGATCCGCCCGGTCGCGACCCAGGTCGACGACCTGCTCGGCGAGATCCGCGAGCGGGTGGCGATGGGCGATCGCGTGCTGGTCACCACCCTGACCAAGCGGATGGCCGAGAACCTCACCGAGTACCTGTCCGAGCACGGCGTGCGGGTGCGCTACCTGCACTCCGACATCGACACGGTGGAGCGCGTGGAGATCATCCGCGACCTGCGCCTCGGGATGTTCGACGTGCTGGTCGGCATCAACCTGCTGCGTGAGGGCCTGGACATGCCCGAGGTCTCGCTGGTGGCGATCCTCGATGCCGACAAGGAGGGCTTCCTGCGCTCGACGGGGTCACTCATCCAGACTATCGGCCGTGCGGCCCGCAACCTGCGCGGCAAGGCCATCCTGTATGCCGACACCGTCACCCGTTCGATGCGCGCCGCGCTCGACGAGACCGATCGTCGCCGGCAGAAGCAGCTGGAGTACAACGCCGAGCACGGCATCACGCCGCAGTCCGTGCAGCGTGCGGTGGTCGACGTGATGGAGGGCGCGCGTCCGGAGCCCGGCGAACTGAAGGGCCGGGGCAAGGCGCGCCGGGTGGCCGAACCCGAGCAGGAATACCTGCGCCTGAGCCCGGCGCAGCAGGCGGCGCGGATCAAGGCGCTGGAGCAGGAGATGCACCAGCACGCCCGCGACCTGGCCTTCGAGGACGCGGCGCGCGTGCGCGACCAGATCCGCCGCCTGCGCGAGGCCAGCCTGTAGGCCGGTGCGCCCGCTTGTGGCCGGTGCCGGCATCGGGCTACAATTCGCGCCCCTTCGGGCGGTTAGCTCAGCGGTAGAGCACTACCTTGACATGGTAGGGGTCACAGGTTCGAACCCTGTACCGCCCACCACGCCTCGCCGGCGTGGCAATCCCGAGGAGCAGGTGGCCCGCGGCAACGCCGGCCGAGCGTGCGACATGAGCACTACCATCGCCCACCGCTGACGCCTGCCGACGCATTCGCGCCCGCACGCTCGCGGGCCCACGAAAGGCGCTTCGGCGCCTTTCTCGTTTCCGACCCCCATCCCGTCCCACGCCCAACGCCGCGTGGGGGAGCTCGCCGACATGATCAACATCACCCTTCCCGACGGCGCGGTCCGCCAGTTCGCGGCTCCGGTCACGGTGGCCGAAGTCGCTGCCTCGATCGGCGCCGGCCTGGCCAAGGCCACCCTGGCCGGCAAGGTCGACGACCGCCTGGTCGACGCCAGCCACCTCATCGACCGCGACGTGCGCCTCGCCATCGTCACCGACAAATCGCCGGAGGCGCTGGACATCCTCCGCCACTCGACCGCGCACCTGTTGGCGCAGGCCGTGCAGCGCCTGTTCCCGGGCGCGCAGGTCACCATCGGCCCGGTGATCGACAACGGCTTCTACTACGACTTCGCCTACGAGCGCCCGTTCACGCCGGAGGACCTGCCGGCAATCGAGGCGGAGATGCAGAAGATCGTCAAGGAATCGCTGCCGGTCAGCCGCAGCGTGAAGTCGCGCGACGAGGCGGTGGCCTTCTTCAAGGGCATGGGCGAGGCCTACAAGGCCGAGATCATCGAATCGATCCCGGCGAACGAGGATCTGTCGTTGTATTCGCAGGGCGAGTTCACCGACCTGTGCCGCGGCCCGCACGTGCCGGGCACCGACAAGCTGCGCGCGTTCAAGCTGATGAAGGTCGCGGGCGCCTACTGGCGCGGCGACCATAACAACCAGATGCTGAGCCGCATCTACGGTACCGCGTGGCTGAACGACAAGGACCTCAAGGCCTACCTGACCCAGATCGAGGAAGCCGAGAAGCGCGACCATCGCAGGATCGGCAAGGCGCTGGACCTGTTCCACCTGCAGGAGGAAGGCCCTGGCTTGGTGTTCTGGCACCCGAAGGGCTGGAGCATCTGGCAGGTGGTCGAGCAGTACATGCGCAACGTGTACCGCAAGACCGGCTATGGCGAAGTCCGCTGCCCGCAGATCCTCGACGTCTCGCTGTGGCAGAAGTCCGGGCACTGGGACAACTACAAGGACAACATGTTCTTCACCGAGTCCGAGAAGCGGACCTACGCGGTGAAGCCGATGAACTGCCCCGGCCACGTGCAGGTGTTCAACCAGGGCCTGCACAGCTACCGCGACCTGCCGATCCGCTACGGCGAGTTCGGCGCCTGCCACCGCAACGAGCCCTCGGGCGCGCTGCACGGCATCCTGCGCGTGCGCGGCTTCACCCAGGACGACGGCCACATCTTCTGCACCGAGGCGCAGATCGAGTCCGAGGTGCGCGCCTTCCACGAGCAGGCGCTCGAGGTGTACCGCGCGTTCGGGATGTCCGGCGATTCCAACGAGAACGTGCAGATCAAGATCGCGCTGCGCCCCGACTCCCGGCTCGGCGACGACGCCACCTGGGACAAGGCCGAGGATGCCCTGCGCAACGCGCTGCGCGCCTCCGGGGTGGAATGGCAGGAACTGCCGGGCGAGGGCGCGTTCTACGGCCCGAAGATCGAGTACCACCTGAAGGACGCCATCGGCCGCACCTGGCAGCTGGGCACCATGCAGGTCGATTTCATGATGCCGGGCCGCCTCGGCGCCGAATACGTGGACGAGCACAGCCAGCGCCGCCACCCGGTCATGCTGCACCGGGCCATCGTCGGCTCGATGGAGCGCTTCATCGGCATCCTGATCGAACACCATGCCGGCCTGTTCCCGGCCTGGCTGGCGCCGATCCAGGCGGTGGTCATGAACATCACCGACTCGCAGGCCGATTACGTGGACGACGTCCGGAAAACCCTTGCAAATCAAGGGTTCCGGGTCGACGCCGATTTGCGGAACGAAAAGATCGGCTATAAGATCCGCGAGCACACGCTGCAGCGCGTGCCGTACCTGCTGGTGGTCGGGGACCGCGAGAAGGACAATGGCATGCTCTCCGTGCGCACGCGGGGTGGGGAAGACCTCGGCAGCATGTCCGTCGACGACTTCGCCGCGCGTTTGCGCCAGGAGCAGGCCGGCTGACCGCGGGCTGCCCCGTTTGATCGCGCGCCCGACGTCCCGGAACGTCGGGCGGACCCGGCCTCCGACGAGGCCAACCCTTGGAGATCGCAACATCAGCACCCCCGACAACAAGCAGAACCGCAGGAACCTGGAGATCCGCGTCCCGCGCGTGCGCGTGATCGGCAGCGATGGCGAGATGATCGGCATCCTGTCGCGCGACGAGGCCCTGCGCATGGCCGAGGACGAGGACCTCGACCTCGTCGAGATCCAGCCGAATGCGGATCCGCCGGTCTGCAAGATCATGGACTTCGGCAAGTTCAAGTTCGAGCTGCAGAAGAAGGCCAACGAGGCCAAGAAGAAGACCAAGCAGGTCGAGATCAAGGAAGTGAAGTTCCGTCCGGTCACGGACGAGGGCGACTACCAGATCAAGCTGCGCAAGATGCGCGAATTCCTGGTCGAAGGCGACAAGATCAAGGTCAACATCCGCTTCCGCGGCCGCGAGATGAGCCACCAGGAGCTGGGCCGCGAGATGGCGGCCCGCATCGAGGCCGACCTCGGCGAGGACATCGTCATCGAGTCGCGCCCGCGCCTGGAAGGCCGGCAGATGGTGATGATGATCGCGCCGAAGAAGAAGTGATGGCCTGATCAGGCCCGCAAGCGCCTGATTTCGCAAGGAAACATTGCAAACCCGGCTCCGGCCCGCCATAATGCGCGGCCCGGTTCGCCGGGTTTGTTATCCAGTGGCACCCAGGACCCGCCTTGGTTCCTTCGGAATCAAAGGCTTACCCACCGGCCAGGCAGGATGGAAAGACCAGCTCCAGGGTCTTCGCGGCGAAGCCGCAAGGACCGCGGGAGACGGCGCCTAGGCCAGTTCTAGATATCGCAAGGATTCCCAATGCCCAAGATCAAGACCAATCGGGCGGCGGCCAAGCGCTTCCGGAAGACCGCTTCCGGCAAGTACAAGTGCGGCCACGCCAACAAGAGCCACATCCTCACCAAGAAGGCGACCAAGCGGAAGCGCAACCTGCGGCAGACGAACCACGTTCGTGCCGAGGACGCGGGCCGCCTGGACCGCATGCTTCCGTATTTGTGAGGAGATAAGACATGGCACGAGTCAAGCGTGGTGTGACGGCCCGTCGTCGTCACAAGAAGGTCCTGAAGGCCGCGAAGGGTTACTACAATGCCCGCCGCAAGGTCTTCCGCGTCGCCAAGCAGGCGGTCACCAAGGCGCAGCAGTACGCCTACATCGGCCGCAAGCAGAAGAAGCGCCATTTCCGCACCCTGTGGATCGCCCGCATCAACGCGGCGGCCCGTGCGAACGGCATGAGCTACAGCCGCTTCATGAACGGCCTGCTGAAGGCCGGCATCACCCTGGACCGCAAGGTGCTGGCGGACATCGCCGTGCACGACGCGGCGGGTTTTGCGGCCCTGACCGAAAAGGCCAAGGGCGCTTTGGCGGCGTAAGCCGTCACTCCACATCGGTTGTAGCGGCGGCTTCGGTCGCCATCACGTGGGGAAGGGCGCAAGTCCTTCCCCATGTTTGTTTCTGGCATCGGGAAATCCCATGAGCGACATCGACTCCCTGTCCACCCACGCGCTGGCCGAGATCGACTCGGCGGCGTCGCCCGACGCGGTCGAGGCCCTGCGCGTCGCGCTGCTCGGCAAGAGCGGCAGCATCACCGCGCAGTTGAAGGCGCTGGGCGGGTTGCCTGCCGACGAGCGCAAGGCCGCCGGCGAGGCGATCAACCGCGCCCGCGACGCGATTTCCGCGGCGCTGTCGGCGCGCAAGGCGCTGCTCGATGCCGCCGCGCTGGACCAGCGCCTGGCCGGCGAGACCCTCGACGTGACCCTGCCCGGGCGCGATGGCGGCCGCGGTGGCGTGCATCCGGTCAGCCGCACCCTGGCGCGGATCACCGAGATCTTCGGGCGCCTCGGGTACGCGCTTGCCGACGGCCCCGAGATCGAGGACGACTGGCACAACTTCGAGGCGCTCAACTTCCCGCCGCACCACCCCGCGCGGGCGATGCACGACACCTTCTACATGCCGGCCGACGGCAGCGGCATCGCGCGCCTGCTGCGCACCCATACCTCGGGCGTGCAGGTGCGCTACATGAAGGAACATGCGCCGCCGCTGCGGATGATCGCCGCCGGCAAGGTCTACCGCAGCGACAGCGACCAGACCCATACCCCGATGTTCCACCAGGTGGAGGGCCTGCTGGTGGACGAGCACGCCAGCTTCGCCGACCTCAAGGGCACGCTGGCCGAGTTCGTGCGTGCGTTCTTCGAGCGCGACTTCGAGATGCGCTTCCGCCCGAGCTACTTCCCGTTCACCGAGCCATCGGCGGAGGTCGACATCGCCTGGCAGCAAGCCGACGGCAGCCAGCGCTGGCTGGAGGTGCTGGGCTGCGGCATGGTCCACCCGAACGTCCTGCGCAACGTCGGCATCGATCCGGAGCGGTACACCGGATTCGCGTTCGGCCTCGGCGTGGAGCGCTTTGCGATGCTGCGCTACGGCGTGGACGACCTGCGCGCGTTCTTCGACAACGATGTGCGCTTCCTGCGCCAGTTCGCCTGAGGTTTCGCGATGAAGTTCCCCGAAAGCTGGCTGCGCCAGCACGTCAAGACCACCGCGACGCGCGAGGAGCTCGCCGCAACGCTGACCGCGATCGGCCTCGAGGTCGAGGAGATGACCGTGCTCGGCGATGCGCTGGACGGCGTGGTCGTCGCGCGCATCGTCGAATGCGCGAAGCATCCGGAAGCCGACAAGCTGCAGGTCTGCCAGGTCGATGCCGGCACGCACGGGATGTTGCAGATCGTGTGCGGCGCACCGAACGCGCGCCCGGGCCTGGTCGCGCCGCTGGCGACCATCGGCACCCAGGTTGGCGAGCTCACGATCAAGGCCGCCAGGCTGCGTGGCGTCGAGTCCAACGGCATGCTGTGCTCGGCGAAGGAGCTCGGCCTCGACGCCGATGCCTCCGGGCTTCTGGAATTGCCGGCGGATGCGCCGGTGGGCGCGCCGCTCGCGGGCTACCTCGGCCTGCCGGACGCCAGCATCGAGCTCAAGCTCACCCCGAACCGCGCGGACTGCTTCGGCGTGCGCGGCATCGCCTTCGACGTCGCCGCCGCGCTGGGCAGCTCGGTCGAGCCGCTGGACGCCGCGCCGGTCGCCGCCGCGAGCGAGGCCACGATGGCGATCGC
>JAFLEB010000089.1 GCA_017302075.1 Lysobacterales bacterium | reverse complement strand
CGCCGCCCTGAACCAGACCGCCGCTGATCGCTGGCTTGAGCAGCTGCCCGATGAGGATCGCGACGTGCTGCGCTACCAGCTCCTCGATGGCGGAAAGATCCGGCCGGCTCAGCCCACCGCCTTCATCGCGGCGGCGCGCGCACAGGGCCGCGAGGTGGTGCTGGTCTCGTCGGGTGCGGTCGCGGCGGGGCGGGGCCGGATCGGCGCGGCGGGCAACGGCATCGTCCAGCGCCAGGCGCTGGCTGCGCTGGGCCAGGCCTCGCTGATGGGCTTCTGGCAGTCGTTGTCCGACGTGCCCGTGGCGCAGGTGTTGCTGACGCATGACGACCTGCGCAACCGCCGCCGCTACCTCAATGCGCGCACCGCGCTGCAGGCACTGCTGCAGCTGGGCGCGCTGCCGGTGGTGAACGAGAACGACACCGTCGCGGTGGACGAACTCAAGCTGGGCGACAACGACAACCTCGCCGCCGCGGTCGCCTCGCTGGTCGAGGCCGACCTGCTGCTGATCGCCACCGACATCGCCGGCCTGTACAGCGGCCATCCGGTGCAGGATCCGCTGGCGCGCCCCATGGAACGCATCGAGGCGGTCACCCCCGCGGTGCTGGCGATGGCCGGGGGCGCCGGCGCGCTCGGCACCGGCGGCATGCGCACCAAGCTGGAAGCGGCGGCCAAGGCCGCGGCTGCCGGCATCCCCACCGCCCTGTTCTGCGGGCGCGACGCCGGCACCGTGGCCGCGTTGGCGGGCGATGTGCTGCACGGCACGCTGGTCGCCGCGCAGGGCAACCGGATCAATGCGCGCAAGCAATGGCTGCGGCATGCGCCGGTCGCCGGCATGCTGGAGGTCGACGCGGGTGCGCGCGCCGCCTTGCTGCGCGGTGCGTCGCTGCTGCCCGGCGGGCTGCGCAAGGTGGTCGGCGACTTCCGCCGCGGCGACGTGATCGAGGTGGTCGGCGAGGATGGCCAGCCGCTGGCGCGCGGGCAGGCGCAGTACAACGCGGTCGAGGCGGCGCGCATCGCCGGTCGCCACAGCCGCGACATCGAATCCATCCTCGGCTTCCGCTACGACGAAGCCCTGGTCCATCGCGACGACCTGGTCCTGCTGGACGGCGTCGCCCACCCGGCGGAGGCAACCACATGACCGGTTACGTGCGTGGACTGGCGCTTGCCGCGCGGCAGGCGCAGGCGGCGATCGCGGCCGCGGATGCGGCGACCCGCCGCCGGCTGCTGGACGCCATGGCCGACCAGCTGCTGGCCGGCGAGGCGGCGATCCTGGCGGCGAATGCCGACGATCTCGCCAAGGCGACGGCACACGGCGCGGGCAAGGCCACGCTGGATCGGTTGGCGCTGGATCCGGCGCGCGTGCGCGGGATGGCCGAGGCCCTGCGCGAGGTGGCAGCGCAGGCCGATCCGCTGGGCGAGGTGACCCGCCGCGAGACGCGCCCGAACGGCTTGGTGGTCGAGCGCCAGCGCATCCCGCTGGGGCTGGTCGCGATGATCTACGAAGCGCGCCCGAACGTGACCGCGGAAGCCGCGGCGCTGTGCCTGAAGGCCGGCAACGCGGTGCTGCTGCGCGGCGGGTCCGAGGCCGCGGCCAGCAATGCCGCGATCGCCGCCTGCCTGCATGCCGCCCTGCGCGAGGCCGGCCTGCCGGAAGCGGCGGTATCGCTGGTCGCCGACCCGGCCCGCGAGCACGTACTCGAGTTGTTGCAGCTGGCCGACCTGGTCGACCTGGCCATCCCGCGCGGCGGCGAGAGCCTGATCCGCTTCGTCGCCGAGCATGCGCGGGTGCCGGTGATCAAGCACTACAAGGGCGTCTGCCACCTGTACGTGGACCGCGACGCCGACGTCGCGCTGGCGCTGGACCTGCTGGTGGACGGCAAGGTCTCGCGGCCGGGCGTCTGCAACGCGCTGGAAACCCTGCTGGTCCATCGCGACATCGCGCCGGCGTTCCTGCCGCGCGCCCTGCAGCGGCTGCAGGCGCACGGCGTCGAGGTGCGCGGCGACGACGCCACCCGCGCCTTCGATCCGACCCTGGCGCCCGCCACAGAGGCCGACTACGACGCCGAATTCCTCGACCTGGTGATCGCGGTGAGGGTGGTCGACGACCTGCCCGCCGCGCTGGCGCACATCGCCCGCCATGGCTCCGACCATACCGAGGCGATCGCCACCAGCGACCCCGCCGCCGCCGAGGCCTTCGTCCGCGGCACCCGCAGTTCGGCGGTGATGGTCAACGCGTCCAGCCGCTTCAACGACGGCGGCCAGCTCGGGCTGGGCGCGGAGATCGGGATCTCGACCACCCGCCTGCATGCCTACGGCCCGATGGGCGTCGAGGCGCTCACCATCGAACGCTTCGTGGTGCGCGGCGAGGGCCAGGTGCGGCATCCGCGCGCCTGAACGCGCGGTGCACGCCGTACGACGGGCCGACCGGCCAGCGATCCATAGCCAATAAGTCCTATGCCTTACCGCGAATAGGCTAGGCAGGGGAGGCTTCCTAGACTGCGACGCACTGCACGCAGGCCCGTCCTGCATTGGGAGTGCCCGCATGTCGCGCACCGCGCCATCCTTCGCCCGCCCGTTGGCGATCCTGCTCGCCTTGTCCTTCGCAGCGGCGCCCGCTTTCGCTGCCTGTGCCCCGGAGGCCGGCATGCGTGGGCAGGACGCCCCGCCGCCCGTTGCGCAGGCATCCGTGTCACCCGTCGTACCCGCGGAGGCGCCCGCTGCCATCGGCGACGACGACCGCGCCGCGCTGGCTGCGCTCGGTCGCCTGGAGGATGCCGATACCGCGCTGTCCCTCGCGGCCGAAGGCGCGGCGCTGTACGAGCGCGACGCGGTGAAGCTGGACGGCTATGCCTATTGCAGCCAGGCGGTCGAACTGGCCGAGAAGGGCGAGTTCCGCGAGAGCGCCCGCGCCGCGAGCAAGGCCCTGCACGTGGCCCTGCAGAGCGGCAACAGCGACCTGCTCGGCAAGGCCTACCGCGACCTCGCGATCGCCTTCAACTACGCCGGCCAGCTGGAGCGCGCGGAGCAGTTCGCCACGCTCGCATTGAAGTACCCGGGCGTGGATCCGACCCAGGTCAACGGACCGGCACGCAAGGTCATCGGCGACGTGCGGACGCGCCAGCGGCGTTTCGACGAGGCCATCGCCAGCTACGAGCAGGCCGCCACCGAGAGCTCCGCGCGGTTCCGCCCGCTGGTGGACGCGTCGCTGGCAAATGCGCTGATCCTGTCGGGCGACCTGCCGCGCGCGCGCGCCACCCTCGACGGCCTCGCGCAGCCCGCCGAAGCCCGCCAGCGCGCGCAACTGCAACGGACGCGGGGCCGCCTGTTGTTGGCCGAGGGAAAGCCGGCCGAGGCGCTGGCGCTTTACCAGGCATTGGCCGATGCGCCCGCCGACGGCGACGAGACGTTCTACCGCGCGTGGGCGCTGGACGGCATCTCCAAGAGCCAGGCCGCGCTGGGCCAGGATACCGAGGCTGCGCGTGCGCTGGACGAGGCCATCGATACCTTCGATCGCGCCCGCGCGCAGTTCCGCAGCGACGAATTCAAGATGGGCTTGTTCTCCGACCTGCAGGCGGTGTTCGAGCGGGCGATCGTGTTGAACGACAAGCTCGGCCAGCCGGCCCGCGCGTTCGACATCAGCGAGCGCAGCCGCGCGCGCGCACTGCTCGACGCGGTGGCGGGGCGCGCCGAACTCAAGGGCGACACCGGGGCGGCGATGGATGCAGCGCAGCTGCAGGCCATGCTCGCGCCGGACGAGGTGGTGGTGGCGTACCACACGCTGCCCGACCGCCTGGTCGCCTGGGTGCTGTCGCGCGATGGCGTGCGCGAGGCGAAGTTCCCGCTGGCGCTCCCGCGCGCCGACCTGGGCAGGCTGGTCGATGCCTACCGCGACGCGTTGATCAAGCTGAATCCGAAGGCCGTGGGCATCGGCGACCAGATCGGACAGCTGCTGCTGGCGCCGCTCGGGATCGCGCCCGGCAAGCGCGTGGTGATCGTGCCGCACGGTCCGCTGCACTACCTGCCGTTCCAGGCGCTGCGGCTCGACGGGCAGTACCTGATCGAACGCAACCCGATCTCGATCGCGCCGTCGATCAGCATCGCCGCGCGCCTGGCCCAGCGCACCCCGACCGCGCGCGCGGAGTTGCTGGCCTTCGGCAACCCGACCATCTCGCCCGACGTAGCCGATCCGCTGCCCGGTGCGGAGCGCGAAGTCCAGGCGCTGGCCACGCAGTTCCCCGGGGCGACGCTGTACTTCAACGCCGAGGCGAACAAGACCAACTTCACGGCTGCCGCCCCGAAGGCGCGCCTGGTGCATGTCGCCGCGCACGCCATGGCCGACACCCTGGATCCGCTGCATTCGAAGGTGCTGCTGGCCGACGAGGACGGCAAGCCAAATTACCTCGAGGCCAAGGACGTGATCGGCATGGACCTCGGCAACGTCGCGATGCTGGCGCTGTCCGCCTGCGAATCCGGGCTCGGCCGGGTGGACAACGGCGACGAGGTGCTGGGGTTCACCCGCTCCTTCCTGTCGGCCGGCACCTCCACGCTGCTGGCTTCGCTGTGGCCGGTATCCGACGCCGCCACCGAGAAGCTGATGACCACGTTGTATGCCGACCTGGCCAAGGGCGTGGTCGTGCAGGATGCGATGCGCGACGCGCAGCGCGCGGTGATGGCCGATCCGCAGACCTCGCATCCGTTCTATTGGGCGCCGTTCAACCTGATCGGCAACTGGCGACTCACGGTGGGCCAATGAACCAGGGAACCCGAGCGATGAACTTCCAGTCACGCCACCGTTCGCTGCGCACGCACCATCTCGCGGGTGCGTTGTGGCTCACGCTCGCGTCGTTCGCGCAAGCCGCGGAGCCCGCAAGCCAGGAGGCGACCCCTTCATCGGCGGCCGGTCCGCAGCAGGCGCAGGCCTTGCCCGAACCGCAGATGACCGCGCAGCCGAGCTTCGTCCTGCAGGGCGTGGAATTCGTCGGTGCCAGCGGCATCCCCGAGGCTGAACTGCAGGGCGTGGTCGCCGACCGCATCGGCGCCAGCGTCAGCTTCGCCGACCTCGAGCAACTCGCCGCCAGGGTCGCCGCGCATTACCACCAGCGCGGGTTCCCGCTCGTGCAGGCCTACGTGCCGGTGCAGGAAGTGGTGGATGGGCGCGTGCGGATCATGGTCAGCGAGAGTGTCCTCGGCAACGTCGCCATCGACATGGCCGATGGCACGCCGCTGCAGCGCGAGCGGATCGCGCGCACGCTGGCGGTGCTGGAGGCGGGCAAGCCGTTGAACGGGCCACGCTACGAGCGCGCGATGCTGCTGCTGTCCGACCTGCCGGGGATCAAGCCGCAGTCCGCGATTTCCGCCGGTGCCACCGCCGGCACCACCGACCTGTTGGTCAAGGTGGGACCGCGCGATCGCCTGCAGTTCGGCCTCGAGCTGGACAATCATGGCACCCGCGACTCCGGCCGCCTGCGCGCCACCGGGAGCATGCGCTGGGCCAGCCCGTTCGAGCGCGGCGACAACCTCGACCTGCGCTTGATGCTGGCGCAGGGCATGCATACCGCGTTCGGCCGCCTGTCCTACGAGACGCCGGTCGGGTATGGCGGGCTGCGGATCGGTGGCGGCCTGGCGCGGGTGCAGTACGAGCTCGGCGGACCGTTCGCGCCGCTGGAGCCGACCGGCGTCGGCGATGTCGCCGATCTCTCCTTCAGCTATCCCATCGTGCGCCAGCGCGCGATGAACCTGTTCGTGCGCGGGATGCTGGACAGCAAGGACCTCACCGACCGCTTCGAGGCGGTCGGCTTCGAGACCCGCAAGCGCATCCGCGGCGGCGGCATCGGCCTGTCGATGGAGCGCCGCGATGGCGTCCTCGGTGGTGGCTACACGAGCGCCAACGCAATGCTCTACCACGGCAATCTCGACATCCGCGACGCCACCAGCGAGGCCTTCGACCAGCCGCCGTTCGGCTATGGCACCGAGGGCAGCTTTGGCAAGTTCACCCTGCAACTCGCCCGCCTGCAGGCGGTCACGCCGAAGGTCAGCGTGTACCTGGGTGGAGGCCTGCAGCGCGCGAGCAAGAACCTTGATGCCTACGAAAAGCTGTCGCTGGGCGGGCCGAAGGCGGTGCGGGCGTACGCGGTGGGCGAAGTGCTGGTGGACGATGGCTGGATGGCCACTGCCGAATTGCGCGTCGCGCCCACCCCGGAGGCGACGGTATTCGCGTTCTTCGATGCCGCGCGCGGCGACTTCTTCCACGACCCGCGCCCGTTCGACCTGGTCACGTCGCGCAGCCTGCGCGGTTACGGACTCGGCCTGAACTGGAGCCGCCCGGGGAAGACCAGCATCAACCTCACCGTGGCCTGGCGCGACACCGGCCCCGGCCTCACCGATGGCGGCGACCGCAACCCACGTCTGTTCTGGTCGATCCAGAAGGCCTTCTGAAGGAGCACCACCATGCGCACCAAGCACAGCATCCAGCAGGCTCGCCCGATGCGCCGGCGCAGGCTGGCGCTTGCCTTGTTGGCGGCGATCGCCGCGCCGGCGGCCATGGCGCAAAGCCTGCCCTATGGCGGCAACGTGGTGTCCGGTGGCGCCACCATCGGCTATTCCGGGAACACGGCGACGGTGAACCAGTCCACCCAGGGCGCGATCATCAACTGGAACAACTTCAACGTCGGCGCAGGGTATGGCGTCACGTTCAACCAGCCCAACGCGAGCGCGGTGATCCTCAACCGGGTGATCGGCAACGGCTACGGGATCAGCCCGACGACCATCGATGGCGCGCTCACCGCGAATGGCCATGTCTTCATCGTCAACAGCGCGGGCATCACCTTCGGCAGCGGTGCGCAGGTGAACGTGGGCGGGTTGGTGGCTTCGACGCTGGCGATCAGCGATGCCGACTTCCTCGACGGCCTCGCCACGGGACGCTATCGCTTCGACGGCGCCACCGGAGCGTCCCAAGTGCGCAACGACGCCGACCTGCAGGCGGGGGGCGGTGGCGTCGCGCTGGTGGGGCCGGTCGTGATCAACAGTGGCGCGATCGTCACCGATGGCGGCAGCATCGGGGTCGGCGCAGGTACCTCGGTCACCCTCGATTTCGTCGGCGATGGGCTGACCCAGGTCACCATCGACCTCCCGCCGACGGTCGATTCCGGGATCGTCCAGGACCGCTTCGGGTCGATGACCGCGGATGGCGGCCGGATCCTCCTGCGGACCGCGACGACCGCTGGCGGCACCGGTGGCGCGATCTATGCCTCGGGCCTGCTGCGGGCGCAGACGATGAATAACGTCGCGGGCCGGATCGAGCTGACGTCGGCCGGCGGAACCGTGATGCTGGGCGCGCCGGGGGTGTTCTCGGATGCCAATTCCCCGTTCACTGCCGGCACCATCGACGTCACCGGCGCGGGCAGCCAGTCGGGTGGCAGCGTGTTGTTGCAGGGCGCGGCCGTGACGCTTGTGAACGAGGACGACGACCCGGTCGATCCGATCGACCCCGCGTCGCCGGGCAGCCTGATCGATGCCTCGGGTGGCGGTGGCGGCGGACAGGTCGAGATCCTCGCCGACGGTGCCGCACTGCTGCTGGCGAACGCGCAGGTGCGGGCGGACGCCCTGGTTTCCGGCGATGGCGGCAGTGTCCGCATCAGCGCCGGCGCCACCGCGCTGGCGGGCGGCACGCTGGTCAGCGCGAACGCCCAGTCAGGCGCCGGTGGCAGCGTGGATATCGGTGGCGACGCGGGCCTGCTCGCGTACGGCGCGCTTTCCGCACGGGGCGCCACCGCGGGTGGCGACATCACCACCTACAGCGGCGGCGATTTCGACCTCCGCGGCTTGCAGGTCGACGCCGGAGGCGGCGCGCCGGGCACCTGGATCCTGTGGGCCCCCAACATCCGGGTAGTGGACGGCGCGGCGCTCGGTTCGCTGTCGACCGCAATCGGGGGCAACGATGTACAGGACGCGGAGATCAACACCGCGCTCGCGAACGGCACCAGCGTCACGCTGCGCGCGGGGACCTCGCCGAGCGACGCCGGCGACATCGGCTTCGATGCCGGGGTCGCCATCGCCTCCATGGCCGGGAGCCTGGCGTTCCGCGCCGACGCGCAGGGCGGCATCTACGGCGACGACTTCAGCATCATCGCGGCCGGCGGCTCCCTGTCGATGGATTTCAACGCCGATGCTTCGGGCGCCAATACCGGCTTCGCCGGCATCGCCTTCTCGGGCGCCACGCTCGACAGCAACGGCGGTGCCATCCTGATGTACGGCCAATCGGATCCGCTGTCCGGCCTGGCCAGCAACTACAACAGCGGTATTTCATTGGTCGGCAGCAGCATCCGCACGGGCGGCGGCGAGCTGGTGCTGCGCGGCGCGACCACGGCGGCGGATGCCGGCAGCGACGACGCCGGCGTGGTGCTGGATGGAACGACCGTCGATACCGGCGGTGGCGCGGTGACCCTGCGTGGGCGAGGGACGGACTTCACCGGCGGCGTGGTCCTGCGCGGCAGCAGCATCGCCAGCGGGGGCGGCCGGATCGACGTGGCCGGCAGCAGCGATGGCGATGGCGCTGGCATCGAGCTCGATGGCGGTTCCAGCATCACCGCCGGCAGCGGCCTGGTGGTGCTGCGCGCAGGCAACGCCGGCGCCAGCGACGCGATCCGCCTCGCCGGCACCGTGTCCAGCGGCACGGCCGTCAACCTGCGGCCGGGCGGGGTGGATGCCGATGGCGCGGCAACCGATTTCACCGGCGAGGCGATCCTGCTGGGCACGACGGGCAACGGATTCGCGCTCGACGGCGGCGAGTTGGCGCGGATTTCAGCGCCCCGGCTGGTCGTCGGCAGCAGCCTGCATGCAGGCGCGATCCAGGTGGTCGGCGCGATCGCGCGCACGGGCGACCTGACCCTGCAGAACGATGGCGGCAGCGGCGGCATCCAGGTGCAGGCGGCGCTCGATGTCGGGAGCGGCACGCTTGCCTTGTCCACCGGCGGCTCGATCACCCAGTCGGCGACCGGCGCGATCACCGCGCACAGCCTGCTGGCCCGCGCCGACGGCGATGTGCTGCTGGCCGCTGCGCAGAACAACGTCGCCGCGACCACGCTCGCCGGCAACGCCGGCGGCGACTTCGAGTACCAGGACGTGGATGCGCTGGCGATCGGCAACGTCACCGCGACCGGCTTCGATGCCGGCAGCGGGACGCTGGCGTCGATCGGAGCCAGCGGCATCCAGGCGGAGGGCGACGTCTTCGTGCGCAACCTGCAGGGCGACCTGGTGCTCGGCGCGGACGTGTCCGGCACCAACATCGACCTGGTGATCGCCAACACCTTGCAGAACAAGGCGGGCGCCAGCCTGCTCGCCTCCGGCGACTGGCGCGTGTGGGCGAGCACGTGGGTGGGCGAAAACCGTGGCGGACTCGCCGGCAATGGCGCGCTGCCGAACCTCTACGGCTGCCAGTTCCAGGGCGCCTGCGGGGTGAGCGTGCCCGGCGCGAGCGACCATTTCATCTACGTGCAGCAGCCCGTCGCGGTCATCACCTTCGATGATGCCACCCGCGAATATGGCCTGCCGAATCCGCTCTTCACCTTCAGCGTGAGCGGCGCGATCCTCGGCGATACCGCGGCCAACGTCGCCAGCGGCAGCGCCACGAGCCCCGCGACGGTCGGCAGCGATGTCGGGGCTTACCCGATCTCCGGGAGCTTCACCTCGGCCGCGGGCTACCAGTTGCAGTTCGTGCCCGGCACGTTGCGGATCACCCCGGCCACCCTGGTGTTCACCGCGGACCCGTTCGTGCGCTACCTGGGTACGCCGAATCCATTGTTCACCGGCACCGTCACCGGCTTCCGCAACGGCGACACGGTGGAGAGCGTCTTCGGCACCACGCCGGTCTGGTCGAGCCCGGCCGGCATCCTGTCGCCGATCGGCTACTACCCGGTGAACGGCGGCACCAGCGCGAAGAACTACGTCTTCGTGCAGGCGCCGGGCAACGCGACCGCACTGCAGGTGATCCCACTGCCGCAGCTGTCGTCGACCCCGACCGACCTGATCAGCGACCCCGTGAACACCTACCTGTACGATCGCAACATCGCGGGCGCGCCGGTCTGCGCCGTGAACGCCACCCTCGACGACCAGGCCCTGGCCGCGAGCGGTGACGCGCTGTCGACCGAGTGGTCGAAGGTCCGCTCGCGCCCCAACCTGGTCAATTGCTTCGACGCGGAACGTCGCAGCGGCTGCAGCGACTTCTGAGGCGGCCACCTCCTTACATCGCCGGGCTCAGGCGGCGTCGCGCGCCGTGTTGAGGCCGCTGCGGGTCGCCAGCAAGGCCCGCAGCTTCGCAGGGGCGGCCGGCAGCAGCATGGCATGCGCGTGCAAGCGGCTGGCGTTGTCCAGCAGGGCGCGGTCGGCGCGGGGGCACAGGATGATCCGGGTAGCCTGCGGGCGACGCTCGGCGGCCCGCGCCACCGCGGCCCAAGCCGGATCGTCGGCGCCGTCCACGGTGCACAGCAGGGCGTCGTGGCTGCCGCCGGTGCCGTCGAGCGCGGC
>JAFLEB010000088.1 GCA_017302075.1 Lysobacterales bacterium | reverse complement strand
CGGCGATGGCCGCCGCGCACCTCGGCGAGACCATCGACATCCATGCCGGCGGCGTCGACCTGCAGTTCCCGCACCACGAGAACGAAGTCGCGCAGAGCGAATGCGCCCACGGCGGGCGCGTGTTCGCACGCTGGTGGCTGCACAACGGCATGCTCAATTTCGGCGGCGCCAAGATGAGCAAGTCGGTGGGCAACATCGAGCGCGTGCACGACCTGGTCCGCGCGCATCCGCCGGAGGCGCTGCGCTACGCGCTGCTCAGCGCGCACTACCGGCAGCCGCTGGAGTGGTCCGACGGCCTGATCGAGCAGTCGGTGCGCACGCTGGACCGCCTGTACGGCACCCTGCGCGACCTCGGCGACGTCGCGGCCGAGGCGTTGATCCCGGCGTCCATCGAAGCGGCGCTGGACGACGACCTCAACACCCCGGCGGCGCTGGCCGAGGTTGCGCGGATCGCCGCCGAAGCGCGCAAGGCCGTCGATCCCGCCGATCGCGCGGCGCTGAAGTCGCAACTGCTGGGCGCCGGCCTGGCGCTCGGCCTGCTGCAGCAAGCCCCGGCCATCTGGTTCACGCGCGGCGCCTCGAACGACGACGACGCCCGCATCCAGGCGCTGGTCGAGGCGCGGGCCGCCGCCAAGCAGGCGCGCGACTTCGCCCGCGCCGACGCGATCCGCCAGCAATTGGCCGACGAAGGCATCCTGCTGGAGGACACGCCGCAGGGCGTGCGCTGGAAGCGCGCATGAGCGAGTCCCCCTTCCCCCTCGAACCGACCGCCGCCGAAGCGCAGGCGGCGATCGCCGACGAATTCGCCTTCTTCGGCGACTGGTCGGAGCGTTACCAGTACCTGATCGACCTCGGCCGCAAGCTGCCCGCCTTCCCGGATGCCTGGAAGACCGACGCGAACCGCCTGCACGGCTGCCAGTCGATGGTCTGGGTGGTGCCCTCGGGCAACGCCGACCGCCTCGACTTCGCCGCCGCCAGCGACTCGGCGATCGTCTCCGGCCTCGTCTACCTCGCGTTGCGCGTGTACTCCGGACGCAGTGCCGCCGAGATCCTCGCCACCGAGCCCGACTACATCGCCGCCATCGGCCTCGCCAAGCACCTCTCGCCGACCCGCAGCAACGGCCTCGCCGCGCTGCTGGCCTTCATCCGCGAGCACGCCCGCGCCGCCGCCGGCGCATGAACGAGGTGCCGGCCTCGCCGCTGTCGAGCGCCGGCTTCCGCTGGCTGATGCTGTATCGCATCTGCACGCTGCTGTCCTACCAGATCGTCGCGGTCACCGTCGGCTGGCATGTCTACGAGCTCACCCGCGACCCGTGGTCGCTGGGCCTGATCGGACTGGCGGAAGTGATCCCGTTCTTCTGCGTCGCGCCGTTCTCGGGCTACCTGGTCGACCACCTGCCACGGCGCAAGCTCGGCGCGGTGGCCTGCGCCGGCCTGGCGCTCAATGCGCTGGCGCTGGCGATGGTCGCCGCCGGCTGGCTGCCGCTGCAGGGACTGTGGCCCATCTACGTGGCGATCGCGATCGGCGGCGTGGCGCGTTCGTTCCTCGGCCCGGTGTACAACGCCCTGTTCGCGCGGGTGCTCAAGCGCGCGCAATTCGCACGCGGCGCCAGCATGGGCAGCGTGGTGTTCCAGACCGGGCTGGTCGCCGGACCGGCGATCGGTGGCGTGCTGGTCGGCAGCGCCGGCAAGTCGGTGGCCTACGGCCTGGCGGCGCTGTTCGCGGTCGCGGCGGCCACCGCGCTGCTGGCGATGCCGGTCACCGAGCCCGCCCAGCAGCAGCAACGCGGCCCGGTGTTCGCGAGCATCGCCGAAGGCCTGCGCTTCGTGTTCAGCCACCAGATCCTCCTCGCCGCGTTGGCGCTGGACATGTTCGCCGTGCTGTTCGGCGGGGCGATTTCGCTGGCACCGGCCTTCATCAAGGACGTGCTGCATGCCGGGCCGGAGGCCCTCGGCATCCTGCGCGGCGCGCCCGCGCTCGGCTCGGTCGCGGTGGCGGTGTGGCTGTCGCGGCATCCGCTGCAGGCGAACGCGGGCCGCATCCTGTTGGCCTCGGTGACCGGCTTCGGCGCCTGCATGATCGGCTTCGGCCTCAGCACCTCGTTCTGGCTGTCGGCGTTCCTGCTGCTGGTCTCGGGCATGTTCGACGGCGTCTCGGTGGTGGTGCGCTCGACCATCCTGCAGCTGGCGACGCCGGATGCGATGCGCGGACGGGTGTCGTCGGTGAACAGCATCTTCATCAGTTCGTCGAACGAACTGGGCGCCTTCTATTCCGGATCGATGGCGCGGCTGCTGGGCCTGGTGCCATCGGTCGTGGTCGGCGGCATCACCACGATCGCGGTGGTCGCCGGCACCGCGTGGCGCGCACCGCGGCTGCGCCGGCTCGACCTGCGCGACCTGCAGTAATGAACGCGAAGAGGCCGGCGCATGCGCCGGCCCCCGATCGCGTGCCGCGCACTCGGCGCGACGGCGGTTGCAGTCAGTTGAGGGTCTTGCGGAAGTCCTCGACTTCCTTGTTCGCGCGGTCGCGCTGCCAGCCGTAGGTTTCCTGCAGCTTGCCGGCGAGGTATTCGCTGTTGCCCTCGCTGACGTCGAACACGTCGTCGGTGAGCTGGCCCCACTTGGCCTGCGCCTTGCCCTTCAGCTGCTTCCAGTTGCCGGCGATGATGTCCTTGTTCATGGCGATGCTCCTTCTTGGGGGATGGCGTGGCACCGTTGCCGGGCCACGCGTGCAGGATGCCGATCGCGATGTACACCCCGCGTGCAGGTTCCGTTAGCGCGGGCTTGACGAACGCGAACGCGGATCCGGCGCCAATAAAAACGGCGCCCGAAGGCGCCGTTCCATGTGCCTCGCGGATCGGACTGCTCAGTCGCCCATCTGCTTCTGCAGGTGCTCCCAGCGCTCCTGGGCATCGATCGTGCGCTCGGCGGTGAGGCGGGCCTCCAGGCGGTCCAGGCCGATCTCTTCGCCGGTGTCGACGCAATAGCCGTAGTCGCCGTTGTCGAGGCGCTTCAGCGTGCTGTCGATCTTGCCGATCAGCTTGCGGTAGCGGTCGCGGGTGCGCAGTTCCAGCGAGTTCTCGGTCTCGCGGGTCGCGCGCTCGGCTTCGTCGCCGACGTCGCGGACTTCTTCCTTGAGGTTCTCGATGGTCTGCTTGGATTCCTCGACCAGGTCCGCGCGCCACTGCAGCAGGCGTTGGCGGAAGTACTCGAGCTGGAGCGCGCTCATGTACTCCTCGTCGGCCGCGGGCTTGTAACCCGCCGGTACGATCGGACGGCCGGTGGCCTCGTCGGTGCGGTACGCGACCACCTTCATCTTGCCCTTCGGCGTCGGCGACGCGGGCTTGGAGACGACCGCCACCGCCACCTTGCCCGGCTTGCGCGGCGCGGTGACCGGCGAGGCCGGATTGCCGGCCAGCGCAGTCTTCACGCCCTGCGCAGTGGGCTTGGGATCGATCGGCGCCGGCTTGGTCGCCTTGGCGGGCGCAGGCTTCGACGTCGCAGGCTTGGCGGGCGCTGCAGGCGCGGGCTTCGACGCCGCTGCCTTGGCCGGTGCAGGCGCCTTGGCGGGCGCGGATGCCTTGGCCGGTACAGGCTTGGAGGCCTGCGACGCCTTCACGGGCACGGGCTTCTTCGCGGCGGGCGCGGCAGCCTTCTTCGCGGGCGCAGGCTTCTTCGCAGGTACCGCCTGCTTGGCGACCGGCTTCTTGGCCGGTGCAGCCTTCTTGGCCGGCGCCGCCTTCTTGGCAACCGGCTTCTTCGCCGCTGCCGCCGGCTTCGCCACCGGTTTCTTCGCCGGCGCCGCCTTCTTGGCGGGCGCGGCCTTCTTCGCTGCCGACTTCTTCACGGGCGCCTTGGCGGCGGGCTTGCTGGCCGGCTTGGCGGCCTTCTTCGCGGGTTTCTTCGCTGCCACGTGCGGGTGTTCCTCGGTGTTCCCTTGAGACGGGAAAGCGCGCTGTTATACCCTGCCGGGGAGACAGCGGCAACCGCGCCCACTTCGCGCGCGGCCGTTGACAAGCCACGTGATCGACCAACTCCTCATCGCGCTGCTGCGCGGCTACAAGCGCTGGATCAGCCCCCTGCTGGGGACCCGCTGCCGGTTCGTCCCCAGTTGCTCGGAATACGCGATGGAGGCGATCGGCCGCTTCGGCGCGCTCAAGGGCAGCTGGATGGCGGCCCGGCGCATCGGCCGCTGCCATCCCCTGCACCCCGGCGGGCACGACCCCGTCCCCCCTGAATAGGAAACGCCATGGCCTCCACGCTCATCGTCAATGCCCGCCTCGTCAACGAAGGCCGCGAGTTCGACGGAGACCTGCGCTTCATCGACGGCCGCATCGACCAGATCGGCGGCGGGTTGTCCGCGCGCGAGGGCGAGACCGTCGTCGATGCCGCTGGGCGCCGCCTGCTGCCCGGGATGATCGACGACCAGGTGCACTTCCGCGAACCGGGCATGGAATACAAGGCCGACCTCGCCAGCGAATCCGCCGCCGCGGTCGCCGGCGGCCTGACCAGCTTCATGGACATGCCCAACACCAAGCCGCCGACGCTCGACGCCGCGGCGCTGGAGGACAAGTACCGCCGCGCCGCGGGACGCGCCCGCGCGAACTACGCCTTCTACATGGGCACCAGCAACGACAACCTGGACGCGATCCGCGCGATCGACCCGCGGGCGACCCCGGGCCTCAAGGTGTTCATGGGCGCCTCCACCGGCAACATGCTGGTCGACGACCCGGTCATGCTGGACGCGGTGTTCCGCGAAGCGCCGACGCCGATCATCACCCATTGCGAAGACACGCCGATGATCGATGCGGCGTTCGCCGAGTACCAGGCGCGCTACGGCGAGGACATCCCGGTGGCCTGCCACCCCGACATCCGCTCGCGCGAGGCCTGCATCAAGTCCACCCGCCTCGCGCTCGAGCTGGCGCGCCGCCACGACAGCCGCCTGCACGTGCTGCACATCAGCACCGCCGACGAGCTGGCGCTGTTCGAACGCGGGCCGCTGGTGCGCGCCGACGGCAGCCGCAAGCGGATCACCGCCGAAACCTGCGTGCACTTCACCTACTTCGCTCGCGAGGACTACGCGCGGCTGGGCAACCTGATCAAGTGCAATCCGGCGATCAAGGACGCGCACGACCGCGAGGCGATCATCCAGGCCCTGGCCGACGACGTGCTCGACGTGCTGGCGACCGACCATGCGCCGCACACGCTGGAGGAGAAGGCCAAGCCCTACGCCGCCGCGCCGAGCGGCCTGCCCTTGGTGCAGTTCGCCCTGAACGCGGCGCTGGAACTCGTCCACGAAGGCCGGCTGAGCACCGCGCAGGTGGTGCAGAAATTCGCGCATGCCCCGGCGCAGCTGTTCGACGTCGCCGGCCGCGGGTTCCTGCGCGAGGGCTACGCCGCCGACCTGGTGCTGGTCGACGACACGCCCTACACCGTGCGCCGCGAGGACGTGCTCAGCAAGTGCGGCTGGTCGCCGTTCGAGGGCACGACCTTCCGCTCGCGGATCGCCGCGACCTGGGTGAACGGCGCCCTGGCCTGGGACGGCACGGCGCTGGTCGGCGAACCGATGGGCGAACGCCTGCGGTTCGACCGTTGATGGCGCGCGCCGCGGTCCTGTCGCTGCTGCTGCTGGCCTTCGCCGGCGTCGTGCCCGCGCAGACGGCGCCATCGGGCGAACCCGCGATCGGCGGCGGCGGCGCGATTCCGGCGCGCGCCACGCGCCTGCCCGCCAGCGCCTCGCAGGGCGCCATGGTGATCGGCAACACGCACCCCGCGGCGGTCGTGGAGTACGCCGGGCGCACGCTACGGGTCACGCCCTATGGCAGCTTCGTGTTCGGCATCGGGCGCGACGCGACCGGCGAGGCGGTGCTGCGGATCAAGCAGCCGGCGACCGGCCGGATCGAGCACCGCATCGCGATCACCCCACGCGACTGGCCGGTCGAGCGGATCGACGGCGTGCCGCCGGCCACCGTCGACCCGCCGAAGGCGATCGCCGAGCGCATCGAACGCGAACAGGCCCGGGTGGCTGCCGCGCGCGAGCGCGACGATCCGCGCACCGGGTTCGCGCAGGTGTTCGCGTGGCCGCTGCAGGGCCGCATCAGCGGCCGCTTCGGCAACCAGCGCGTGTACAACGGCACGCCGAAGTCGCCGCATTCGGGCATGGACATCGCCGCCCCTGCCGGCACTCCGGTCAAGGCGCCCGCCGATGGCGTGATCAGCTTCGCCGATGCCGGCCTCTACCTCACCGGCGGGACGCTGGTGCTCGACCACGGCCACGGGATCAGCAGCAACTTCCTGCACCTGTCGCGGATCGACGTGCGCCCCGGCGACGTGGTGCGCCAGGGCGATGTGATCGGCGCGGTCGGCGCGACCGGGCGCGCCACCGGCCCGCACCTGCACTGGGGCATGAACTGGTTCGACGTGCGGATCGACCCCTTGCTGGTGCTTGAGCGCGCGAAATAGCGGCCCGCAGCACGTCCCGCGTCCCGCGCGGCGGCGCGCCGCAGAAGCTGGTGATGCGCATCACTGCGCGGCGCGGTCCCATGCCCACATCGACCAGTTGCTGGTGGTTGGGCGCGAGTAGGCCAAGTAGGCCCTGTCTCCTCCCCTTGCGCGAAGCGCAGGGGGAGGTTGGGAGGGGGAGCTCTTATCAGGCATCCCTACCAAAAGCACCCCAGCCCAGCCCTCCCCTGCTACGCAAGGGAGGGAGCGATCTCAGGAATTGCGCCCACTCACCGAGGCCACCGCATCATGCGGATGCAGGCTCTCGAAGTGGGCCACTTGCACGTCCCACGCCGCCACCCGCGCATCGTCGGCGAGCACCGATGCCACCCGGCGCGCGGCATCCTCGCAGAACATCAGGTTCGCGGCGTTGGCCTCGGCGAAAGCCTGCTCGTCCTCGCGCTTCACCGCGGTCTGCACCGGCGTGCCCAACGACGCCTCGACCGCGTCCACCAGCGCCGCCAGCGGGAGCTCGGCGAACGCGGGGCGCAACTCCACGCGCACCCGCGCGCGGCTGCGCTGCGCATGCGGGGTCGCCGCCAGTCCGCGCGGCGACGCCAGCCAGTCGCGCACCAACGCGTTCGACAGCGGCCTGGCGCCGGCAAAATCGGATTCGAAGCGCGCGGCGTTGGCCTGCCGCGACAGCGCCGCCGACGCCGGGCAGGTACTCGAATAGTCCACCGAGAACCCCAGCCATAGCGACAGGTGGCCATCGCGCAGCTCGGCTTCGACCTCGACCGGGTAACGCTTCCAGCCCGCATGCGCGCTCACCAGCGCCGGCCGCAGCAGCAGGTGTTCGTAGCGCAGGCGCAGGCGGGCGCGGGTCGCCAGGCCCTGCTGCGACGCGATGCAGGCATCCAGCAGCCGGCGCAGCCCGGGGGCGGTCAGCGGTTCGTTGGCCAGCTGGCCCTGCAGCAGCAGGTACAGGCGCGACATGTGGATGCCGCGGGCGCCGGCATCGCGCAGGTCCACCGCGACATCAACCTCGGCCGTGACCAGCAACGGGCTTGCGTCGCCGCCGGCCAACCGGATCGGCAAGGCCAGCGCCTCCATGCCGACCCAGTCCAGCGGGCGCGCCAGCGCCGCCGCCTCATGGGCGACGTCGGGCAAGGGCTGCGGGTGTTGGGGCGTGCGCGATTCCATGCCGCGATTCTACCGGCGCCGGCGTGAGCGCCCGCGCAACATTGCGTCTCAGGCGCGCGCGGCGCGCCAGGCCGCCAGCGCCACCGAGACCGTGGGCATCGGCGGCGACTTGCCGTCGGCGAAGCGCGACAGGCGCCCGCGCACGATCGCCGCATGCACCCGGCCGGGCCGGGTGCCATCGCCAGGCGGGGGCCACTGGTCCAGCAGGCCACGTGCCCAGCCCCGCACATCGAGGTCGCCCAGCGGGGTCACCCCGGATGCGTTCAGGAGCAGCCGCTCCGCCAGGAGCGAGACCACCACGTTGCGCGCCGGCGCCGGCGCCTGGCTTTCGAACAGATGCTGGGATACGCCCGCCAGGGCTTCGGCATACGGCTCCAGCATGAACAGGGCGGCGTCCAGGCCCGCGGGGCGTTCGCGGCTCGCACGCAGCGCAGGCAGGCAGGCCGCCAGCGTGTCCCAGGGAGCCGCGACCTTCTGCAGCAGCACGCCCAGCGGATGGCGACGCCGACCGCGCGCCCAGCCATCCAGCTCTTCCGCCCACCAGGCCAGCTTGGCGTCGCCGGGACGTGGATCCTCCCCGCCCCATGCGGCCTGGCCCAGTTCGTCGCGCAGCGACAACCACGCCGCCGCGCGCTCACGTTCCGGCATCGGCACGAATGCCTCGGCCACCCGCCACTCGGGCCAACGCGCGCGCCACTTGTCGAGGAAGCCCTGCAACGCATCGTGGTCGCTCATGGCGCGCCCCGCCACGCTGTCGCGTCAAGCAGGTCGCGCGCGGTCGCCGCCTGCGCATCGGCGCCCCAAGCCAGCGGGTCGTCGCCCGGCAGGCGATAGCCCCACAGCGCGACGACGGAGTGCATGCCGGCGGCACGCGCGGCCACGATGTCGCGCTCGTCGTCGCCGACGTAGGCGCAATCGGCGATGCCGACGCCCACGGCCTGCGCCGCATGCAGCAACGGCAGCGGGTGGGGCTTGCGTTCCGGCAGGCTGTCGCCGCCGACCAGGACCGCGCTGCGGCTGTCCCAACCCAGCTTGGGCAGGACCTGCCGCGCCAGGTATTCGGGCTTGTTGGTGACGATGCCCCAGCGGCTCCCCGCCGCCTCGATCGCCGCCAGCAGCTCGGCCACGCCGGCGAATGGCTCGCCGTGCCGCCCGAGTTCCTGCTCGTAGACATCGAGGAACTCGCGGATCATCTCGCCCGGCACTTCGCCGCCCAGCTCCGGGAACGCCGCCGCGCTCATCGCCCGCGAGCCCTTTGACACATGCGGGCGCAACGCCTCCAGTGGCATCGGCGGCCGCCCGCGGGCGGCACGCATGCGGTTGACCGTGGCCGCCATGTCGGGCGCGCTGTCGAGCAGGGTCCCGTCGAGGTCGAACAGGACCAGCGCGGGGAAACGGAGGGCGCTCATGCCGGCTTGCGCGCGCAGGCCAGGTAGTTCACGTCGGTGCGCGCGACCAGCCGCGCGGCATTGCGCCAAGGCTCGTAGGCCAGGCCGCTGACGTCCTCGAGCACCAGGCCGGCCTCGCGCAGCCAGCCCGCGAGCTCCGACGGCTTGATGAAATCGCGGTACTGGTGGGTGCCGCGCGGCAGCAGGCGGGCGACGTATTCAGCACCGACGATCGCCAGCGCGAACGCCGCCGGCGTGCGGTTCAGGGTCGACAGGAACAGGCGGCCGCCCGGCTTCAACAGGGTGGCGCAGGCGCGCACGATCGCGCCGGGGTCGGGTACATGCTCCAGCATTTCCATGCAGGTGATGGCGTCGAAGCACGCCGGCATCTCCTCGGCCAGGCGTTCGACCGCGATCTCGCGGTAATCGACCTTGATGCCAGGCTGTTGCTGGGCAAGTTCCAGGCCGTGCAGCCGCGCGACCTTCAGCAGGTTCGGCGCGAGGTCGATGCCGGTGACCCGCGCACCGGCACGCGCAAGGGCCTCGCTCAGCAGGCCGCCGCCGCAGCCGACGTCCAGCACCGCCGCGTCGCGCAGCGGGGTGCGTTCCGCGACATAGGCCAGGCGTGGTGGATTCAGCGCGTGCAGGGCCTTTTGCGGGCCGTGCGGGTCCCACCACCTCTGCGCGAGTTCGTCGAACTTGTCGAGCTCGGCCTGCGAGAAATTGCCCGGAACAGTGTTCATGCGCTGCGCACCTGCGCGATGCGCGCGCGCCATTCGCGTGCCTTGGCGACCAGCGCGTCGGCATCCATGTCGGCCAGGCGGTAATCGGCCAGCTTGCGCACGCCCGCGATCCACACGTCCCGCACCTGGTGGCGGCCGGCCGCATACACCAGCTGGGAGACCACGTGGTGCAACGGCTGGGTCTCCAGCGCGGCCAGGTCGATGCAGGCGATGTCGGCCTGCTTGCCCGGTTCCAGGCTGCCGACCAGGTGGTCGAAGCCGATCGCCCTGGCGCCGCCGAGGGTGGCCGCGCGGAGCGAGGTGAAGGCATCCAGCGCGGCGGCGTCCTGCGCCACCGCCTTGGCCAGCAGCGCGGCCGTGCGCGTCTCGCCAACCATGTCGAGGTCGTTGTTGGACGCACAGCCATCGGTGCCGATGGCGAGGTTCACGCCGGCCCGGTCGAGCGCGCACGCCGGGCAGAATCCGGAGGCGAGCTTGAGGTTCGACTCCGGGCAATGCACCACGCTGACCCCGCGTTCGGCGCACAGGTGGATCTCGGCGTCGGTGAGCTGGGTCATGTGCACCGCGATCAGGCGGTCGTTGAACAGGCCAAGGCGGTCGATCCGGGCGATCGGGCGCTGCCCGTGCTGTTCGACCGACTGCTGCACTTCCTGCGCGGTCTCGTGCAGGTGCAGGTGGACCGGGATGTCGAGCTGGTCGGAGAGCAGGCGCACGCGCTCGAAGTTGGCATCGCTCACCGTGTACGGCGCATGCGGGGCGAATGCGGTGGCGACCAGCGGATCGTCGCGCCATTGGTCGTGGACCTCGCCGGCGCGGTCGAAGTACTCGTCGTCGGAGGCCGCCCACGCGGTCGGGAAGTCGATCACCGGCAGCCCGACCCGGGCGCGGAACCCGTGCTGCCGGTAGGTCGCGGCCTGCAC
>JAFLEB010000087.1 GCA_017302075.1 Lysobacterales bacterium | reverse complement strand
CGAGATGATCCGCCGCTACCGCCATCGCCTCTCCGGTCCGCTGCTCGACCGCATCGACCTGCACGTCGAGGTCCCGCGCCTGCCGCCGACCGCGCTGCGCCCGGAGGCGCCCGGCGGCGAAGCCAGCGCGCGGGTGCGCGAGCGGGTGGTCGCGGCACGCGCACTCCAATTGGCCCGTGCCGGCGCGGCCAATGCCCACCTCGACCAAGGCCAGACCCAGGCGCATTGCCGGCTCGCCCCGCGCGACACCGCCCTGCTGGAACGCGCGGTGGACAGTCTGCAGCTGTCGGCGCGTTCGCTGCACCGCATCCTGCGGGTGGCCCGCACGATCGCCGACCTCGCCGACAGCGCGGGCATCGAGACCCCGCACCTGACCGAGGCGATCGGCTACCGGCGCCTGGACCGCGGCAGCGCCCGCGAGGCTGCCTGAACTTCCGGCACGTCCGCGACCACCCCGGGATCGCGTATTGGTGTCGTACACACCACCGGGGATCGTCCATGCACGCGCACCTGCACCGCACCCTGCTCTCCGCCGCCCTCGCCGCCTGCGTGCTCGCCGGCTGCGAGCGCTCCAACCCCGCCGCCGATGCCGCCACGCCGCCGGCCAGCAAGCCCGTCGCACTGGCCGACGTCGAGCTGATCCCGCGCGATGCGCTGTTCGGCAACCCCGAGCGCGCCAACGTCCAGATCAGCCCGGACGGCAAGTACCTCAGCTGGGTGGCCGCGGTCGACGGCGTGATGAACGTCTGGGTCGCGCCCGCCGACGACCCGGCCAAGGCCCGCGCGGTCACCGACGACAAGGCGCGCGGCATCCGCGAGTATTTCTGGAGCCACCGCGCCGACACCCTGCTGTACATGCGCGACACCGGCGGCGACGAGAACTTCCACCTGTTCTCGGTGGACCTCGCCTCGGGGCAGGCGCGCGACCTCAGCAACTTCCCCAAGACCCGCGCCTACGTCGTCGGCGTCAGCCACCTGCACCCCGAGTCGGTGCTGGTCGGGATGAACGACCGCGACCCCAGCTGGCACGACCTGTACCGGGTCGACCTCGCCAGCGGCCAGCGCACTCTGGTGCAGAAGAACACCGGCGAGTTCGCGAGCTACATCGCCGACCCCGACTTCAAGGTGCGGATGGCGACCAAGTCGCGCGCGGACGGCGGCAGCGACCTGCTGGAGCCGGATGGCAAGGGCGGCTGGAAGCTGGTCGGCGACATCCCGTTCGCCGATTCGCTGACCACCGCGCCGGGCGGCTTCACCGTGGACGGCAAGACCCAGTACTTCATCGACTCGCGCGGCCGCGACACCGCCGCGCTGTACGCCATCGACACCGCCAGCGGCGCGAAGACGCTGGTCGCCGAGGACGCACGCGCCGACATCGGCGGATCGCTGGACGACCCGAAGACCGGCAAGGCGCAGGCGGTCGCGGTCGACTACCTCAAGAACGAATGGAAGGTGGTCGATCCCGCGATCGCCGCCGACATGGACAAGCTCAAGGCGATCGGCCCGGGCGACTTCAGCGTCACCGCGCGCACGCTCGACGACAAGACCTGGATCGTCGCCTACAGCGCGGCTGAAACGCCGGTGGCGTACTACCGCTACGTGCGCGGCGGCACGCCGGAGAAGCTGTTCTCCGCGCGCCCGGCGCTCGAGGGCAAGCCGTTGGTGCCGATGTGGCCGCAAGAGATCAAGTCGCGCGACGGCCTCACCCTGGTCAGCTATCTCACCCTGCCCAGGCACGCGGACGCCAATGCCGACGGCAAGGCCGATGCCGCCGTGCCGATGGTGTTACTGGTGCACGGCGGTCCGTGGGCCCGCGACGGCTACGGCTACTCGGGCTACACGCAGTGGCTGGCCAACCGCGGTTACGCGGTGCTGCAGATCAACTACCGCGGCTCCACCGGCTTCGGCAAGGCCTTCGTCAACAAGTCCGACCAGCAATGGGCGGCAGCGATGCACGACGACCTCATCGATGCGGTCGACTGGGCGGTCAAGGGCGGCGTGACCACCAAGGACCAGGTCGCGATCATGGGCGGCAGCTACGGCGGCTACGCCACGCTGGTCGGGCTGACCTTCACCCCGGACGCGTTCAAGTGCGGCGTGGACATCGTCGGGCCGTCCAACCTCAACACCCTGCTGGCCACCATCCCGCCGTACTGGGCCGCGTTCTTCGAGCAGTTCGCCAAGCGCGTCGGCGACCCGCGCACCGAATCCGGCAAGCAGCTGCTGGCGGAGCGCTCGCCGTTCAGCCACGTCGACAAGATCAGCAAGCCGCTGCTGATCGGCCAGGGCGCCAACGATCCACGCGTCAACCAGGCCGAGAGCGACCAGATCGTCAAGGCGATGCAGGAGAAGAAGATCCCGGTCACCTACGTCCTGTTCCCGGACGAAGGCCACGGCTTCGCGCGGCCGGAGAACAACAAGGCGTTCAACGCCGTCACCGAGGGCTTCCTGGGCCAGTGCCTGGGCGGGCGATCGCAGCCGATCGGCAGCGACTTCGCCGGCTCGAGCATCCAGGTGCCGGCCGGCGCCGACGGCGTGCCGGGGCTCGCCGAAGCACTGAAGTCGCACACTGCCGAAGTCAAGAAGTAACGCGATGGCAGCCGCGCGGGGTCACCCGCGCGGCCACGCCTTGCGGTTGGGATCGAGTTCGTAGGTGGTCATGCGGCCTGCACGCGGGCCGATCCCGCAGATCGCCAACGGCCCATCGACCCAGTGGGTCAGGCCGAACGCACGCTCCAGGTCCACTTCGTTGATCGCGGCGGTGACATAGCTGCCAAGTCCCAGTTCGGTCGCAGACAGCAGGAAGGTCTGCGACAGGTGGCCGATGTCGAGGATGCAGACCCGGTAGGCCTTGGGATGGTTGCGGTACTTCCAGTAGTTGCGATGGAAGCGCGGGGCGAGCACGCACAACGCCGCCGCCTCGGCGAACCATTGCTGGCCGCCGACCGCGATCCAGGCGAGGAAGTCGAGGGGATCGCGCGGCGCCTGTGCGCGGTAGGCCGCGGGGTCCGCGACGTCAGCCGAATCGAAGGGCAGCGGCTGCAACGCATGCTCGAGCGGGCGGTAGTGGTACAGGCCGCGCGGCAAGCCGTCGACATGGCGCGCGATCAGGTAGCACTCGGTGGGATGCAGCGCCCCGCCGGACGGACTGGTGCGCTTCAGCACGTCGAAGTCGTCCGCGCCCTGCACCTGGCCACGCGCCGCGAACGCACGCTCCAGCACCTGCGCCAGCTGGGCCAGCGGAAGCGCGACCGATGGATCGAAATTGCGGCAGGTGGCGCGCGCATCCAGCAGCGCATCCAGCGCGGTGCGGGCAGCGCGCGGCAAGCCGATGCGCGCTTCGGCAGGGCCGCGGTCGTGCGCCACCGCAGGCGGCGCCCCATACGTCGCGCGGAGTCCCTCGGCGGTCAGCAGGCCGGCTTCCTCCACTTCGCCGGCGGCATCGATTCCGTCCCAGCGCGAGGCCGCATGCCAGGTCGCGGCGAGTCCATGCCAATGCTGGTCGCGGAAGCGTTCGTCGAGCGCGCGCGCCGCCGACCACGGCTTGGTGCTGCCGACCAGCAACCCGGCCTGCAGCAGGCGTCGCACGCGGGCTGCGCCGTGCCGCGCACGCAACGGGGCGGACGCGCTCCAGTCGCGCGGACTCAATTCGCCCAGCAGCGCCACGTCTTCGGCATCCACGTCGACCGCTTCGGGCAGCTGCGGCGCATGCGCCTGCCACTGGATCCGGCTCACCACGCCGGTGCCGCCGGCGAGCAAGCCGGCCAGTTCGACATGGGCCACCTCACGCGGCTCCAGCCACAGCACCGAGCATCGCCGGATCCGCATTGCACCCCCTTGCCCACGCCCACGACGCTTGCCGTCGCCCCTGCGCAAGGGTAGCGTCGCGGGTGTTCTTTTTCCTCAACCTGCATCAGGGGGATGCACGATGGCCATGAAGAAGGGCGCCAAGCCCGCACCGCTGGATCCGAAGGTCGCCAAGAAGCTGCTCGACAAGCTGTCCACCGACAACGACTTCCGCCGGCTGTTCAAGAAGGACGCCGCGGCTGCCCTGTCGCAGGTAGGCTACAAGGTCGAAGCGGGCGCCACCTCCGCCGCGGGTTGCATGCAGCTGGCCAGCACCGACAGCATCGCCCCGAAGGCCAAGATCGTCCGCGACCGCGCGAAGCTCGAGACCGCGCTCAACGGGATCGTGAATTTCGGTTGCGCGAAGGACTTCAGCGCGGACTGATCCGGCAGGGCGGGGGCGCGCGACGCGCCCCTGTCGTACCTCCGCTAGCGCGACGACTGCTTACCCGACTCGCGGGCGTCGTCGAGTGCCTGCCGCGAGACCGCGGCATTGAAGAACCGCAGGACGTCGGTGGTGGTGCTTTCGGCGAAGACCCGTCCACGGCGGGTCGCCAGCCAGCGGGCCTCGGCCGCTGCGGAGGCCTGGTTGCCGCTGGCCGCGGCCGCACGCATCAGCGCCCAGTGCACGGCCACCAGCGCCGTGTCCTGTCGCGCCAGCGGCGCCAGTCGCGCGACCGCCGCCTGCGGCTTCCCGTCCAGGCGCGACTGCTCGGCCAGCACGACCTGTTGCAGCTCGGACACGGTCGGATAGTCGCGCAGGATCGGGCTTCCGCGCGTCGCCTCCAAGGCCGTGTCCACCCCGGCGCGATCGCCGGCATATGCTGCGAGGAGTCCCGCATAGAGGCGCAACTCGATGACCGCCGGTGGATACACCGCTGCGAGTTCCTCTGCCCTTGCATCCAGCGTCGCACCCAAGGACCGACGTGCAGTCGCGCCGTCTGCTCCGCCATCCAGCGTCGCCAATGTCGCGAGCGATGCCTGGGCACGGACCAGTTCGGCGACATCGTTTGCCTCGGACATCGCCTGGCGCCACGCACGCGCAACCTCGCCCGCCTTGCGCCAATCGCCGCGGTCGATCCATGTGACCACGCCGGCATCGCCCTGCCAGCCGTTGCGGCCGCCGGTGCTCGCGAAATAGGTCTTGTCCGACGCTTGCGGCTGTCCCAGCGCATCGTACGCGCGGGCATACATCTCGCCGGCGCCGAGGAAACCGCCCTCGCGCGCCTTGCGGAATGCGGCCAGCGCCTGGGGGATCTTGTCCTGGCCCAGCAACGCGATGCCCAGGGTGTAGGAAGCACTCGCCATGCGTTCGGATTGCGGGACCGCACCACGGCGGGCCCACGCTTCCGTCGCCCGGAAATCGTTGCGCTGATGCCACTGGTTGCTGCTCAGGCGGCTCATCACCGCGAAATCGTCTGGATAGAGCGCGAGGTATTCATCCGCCTTGCGGAAATAGGCGTCGACGGCATCGTGCTGCAGCAGCATGAGTTCGATCCACTGCCGCTCCTGCGGCGACAGTCGTTGCGGGAACTGCAACGCCTTGCGCCACTCCGCGGCCGCCAGCGCGACCTCGCCAAGCGATGCGTGCACGCGCGCCATGTCCGCATGCGCCAGCGCGAACTGCGGGTCCAGCTGCAGGGCGCGCCGATAGAGCCCCAGCGCCTGCTCGCGATCGGCGGTGGTGTTGACCACGTTGCGCGCCACCGCGAACGCCTTCAATGCATCCAGGCTGGGCGTGGCGACATTGGGCAAGGGCACCGACGTCTTCTGCACGTTCTGCATCGCCTCGCCCAGCTTCTCGCGCAACTGGTCGGTGACGGTGTCGATCGAGCCCAGCGCCGATTCCACGCCACGGCCATCGGCCGACACCGCGTAGACCGTGGTCTGGGTATGCGGATCGATCACCTCGGCGCTCACCCGCAGCCGCCCGCCGACTTCCGCGACGGTGGGCAGCAGCACGGCGCGCGCGCCGTCGCGCAGGGCGATCTCCGAGCCCAGGTTGCGGTCCACGCGGTCGTCCGGCTTGCGCTGCATGCGCCCCAGCGTGTCGCGCACCTTGAGGTCGCTGAGCACGTTGACGTAGCGGGACTGCTCGAGGCTGATCCGGAATGCCTGTTCCAGCGCGTCGTCCAGGCGCGGGTCGCCGGTGAGGTTGCGCAAGTCGCCGACCACCACCCAGTCGCGTTCGTTGAAGGCGATCGCCGGCTGCGGCCTGGTGAGGAACCAGCCGCTGAGCGCGATGCCGGCCACCAGCAGCGCCTCGGCCGCCAACGCGACCGGGCGCCGCCACAGCGGCAGGTCGCGCCAGGCCTTGGGCGTATGCGACGGCATCCGCAACGGCGCCAGCCCGGGTTCGCCGACCTCGAACACCTCCTGCGCCTCGGGCACGCCCTTGAAGCGCCAGCGGCCATAGGACTTCCACACCAGCAATTCGCCGCGCTCGCCGAGTTCGCGCGCCGCGCGATGGGCCAGCGGCTCGGCGGTGGCGGACAGCAGGATCTGCCCCGGGCGCGCCAACGCCATCAGGCGCCCGGCCAGCGGCTTCGCCAGGCCTTCCACTTCCAGCGACTTGGCGCCCAGGCGCACCGCATCCGGGCTGTTCTCCCACACCAGCACCTCGCCCACGTGCAGGCCGGCGCGGGCCTGCAACGGCTGCTTGAGTTGGCGCTCGCGGCCAAGGTCGCGCAGCCCGCGCACGTAGTCGAGGGCGAAGCCGAGCGCGTCGATCGGCCGTTCGAACAACAGCAGCAGGCCGTCGCTGCGGTCGATCAGGCGCCCGCGCCAGCGCTGCTGCAGGTCCAGCACCATGCGGTCGTGCGCGCGGAACAACTCGGCGGCCGCGGTATCGCCCAGTCGCTCCACCAACTGCGTGGAGTCGACCAGGTCGGTGAGCAGCAGGGTGCGCACCTGCGGGGTTTGCGGGAAGGCCTGCACGCCTAGTCCTGCCACTCCACGCGATCGCCGCCCAGGCGCTTGGCGCGGTAGAGCGCGGTGTCGGCCTGGGTGTACCAGCGTTCCCACTCGTCACCGTCACGGGGGTCGGGCTCGCGACCGGCGACGATGGTGCAGGCGCCGATGCTGAGCGTGGTCATCTGCGGCGCCTTGCTGTGCATGCCGCGCAGCACGCGGGCGCTATCCACCACGTAGTCGGCCATGCGCAGCAGCTCGTCCTGGCCCCGCCCGTGGACCAGCAGGCAGAACTCGTCGCCGCCGAGCCGGCACGCCACGTCGTCCGGCCCGGCCACCGCCCGCAGCAGGTTGGCGACGCCCTGCAGCACCCGGTCCCCGGCCAGGTGGCCATGCGCGTCGTTGATGTCCTTGAAGCGGTCGCAATCCACCAGCAGCAAGGTCAGGCCGGCGAGGCTGCTGTGCCGCCTGCGCTGGTCGAGGTGCGCGACGAAACCGCGGCGGTTGAACAGGCCGGTCAATTCGTCGGTGCGGGTCAGCACCTCGGTTTGGTTGAGCCGGTGCGCGGTGGCGCGCAGCGTGTCCAGCGCGGTCTGCAGCTCCTGGTTGCGCCGGCGCAGGCGCCCGATCAGCGCCTGCTCGTTGAACACCACGCGCATGATCGCGCGGCGCAGGAACTGCGACAGCAGGGCCGGGTCGCGTCCGGCCAATGCGTCGAACTCGCTGCGTCCCAGCTCCAGCAGCACGCCGTCTTCGGCCACCACCGCGTCGGCGCTGCGCACATGGTCACCGATCAGCAGGCCCAGTTCGCCGAAGAACGCGCGCATGCCCAGGCGCTTGCCGACCAGGTCGTCTCCGAAATCGAGGTCGACCGCGCCACGCGCGATCACGAACATGGACGTGCCCAGGTCGCCGCGCAGGAACAGCCGCTGGCCGGCCTCGACCCGACGCGTGCGCGCCACTTGCGCGAACAAGGCGTACTCGTCGGCGGTCAGCGCGGACGCGTTGACGTCGTCGTCCGCGCGCGCATCGGCGATGTGTGCATGTGCGACCACGCCCGTCCCTGCCCCGCGCCAGTCCCGGATCCCTAGGAGCTTGGAGGATAGCACCGCGTTCATCTCCCCGAAGCAACGCAGGCCGGTCCCGCGACCGGCCTGCACGGGGACGGGATTTTTCCGCATCGCCCATCCGCCGGCGCATGCCGGCGAACGGGGACGTGGCGCCGGCTCAGGCGGCGACGCGCTCGCCGTGGAACTGCTCTTCCTCGGTGCTGCCCTTCAGCGCCACCGTCGAGCTCTGTCCGCCCTGGATGGTCTGGGTGATCGCATCGAAGTAGCCGGTGCCCACCTCGCGCTGGTGCTTGACCGCGGTGAAGCCACGGTCGGCGGCGGCGAACTCCTTCTCCTGCAACTCGACGAACGCGCTCATCTGGCGGCGGGCGTAGCCGTGCGCGAGGTCGAACATGCCGTAGTTCAGCGCGTGGAAGCCGGCCAGGGTGATGAACTGGAACTTGTAGCCCATCGCCCCGAGTTCCTTCTGGAACTTCGCGATCGTCGCGTCGTCGAGGTTCTTCTTCCAGTTGAAGCTGGGCGAGCAGTTGTAGGCCAGCAGCTTGCCCGGGTACTTGCGATGGATCGCCTCGGCGAACTTGCGCGCGAACTCCAGGTCGGGCTTGCCGGTCTCGCACCAGACCAGGTCGGCGTACGGGGCATAGGCCAGGCCGCGGCTGATCGCCTGGTCGAGGCCATTCTTCGTCTTGTAGAAGCCCTCGACGGTGCGCTCACCGGTGCAGAACGGCTTGTCGTTGTCGTCGACGTCGGAGGTCAGCAGGTCGGCGGCCTCGGCATCGGTGCGGGCGACGATCAGGGTGGGCACGCCCATCACGTCGGCGGCCAGGCGCGCCGCGGTCAGCTTCTCCACCGCCTCGCGGGTGGGCACCAGCACCTTGCCGCCCATGTGGCCGCACTTCTTGACGCTGGCCAGCTGGTCCTCGAAGTGCACGCCGGCGGCGCCGGCCTCGATCATCCCCTTCATCAACTCGTAGGCATTGAGCACGCCGCCGAAGCCGGCCTCGGCGTCGGCCACGATCGGCTGCAGGAAGTCGATGCTGTCGTCGCCTTCCGCATGGTGCAGCTGGTCGGCGCGCAGCAGGGTGTTGTTGATGCGCTTGACCACCTGCGGCACCGAGTTCGCCGGGTACAGCGACTGGTCGGGGTACATCTCGCCGGCCAGGTTGGCGTCGGCGGCGACCTGCCAGCCGGACAGGTAGATGGCCTTGAGCCCGGCCTTGACCTGCTGCATCGCCTGGTTGCCGGTCATCGCGCCGAGCGCGTTGACGAAGTCCTCCTTGTGCAGCGACTTCCACAGCTTCTCCGCGCCGAGGCGGGCCAGCGAATGCTCGATGTGCACGGTGCCGCGCAGGCGGACCACGTCCTCGGCGGAATAGGTGCGGGTCACGCCGGCCCAGCGCGGGTTGTTCGCCCAGTCCAGCTTCAGTTGTTCGGCGGTCGGCAGGTGGCTCTTCATGGTGGTGTCCTCGTGGGGGTGCTGCAAAAGGGGGCGGGGTCGACGATCAGTCGAGGCGTTCGTAGGCGGGCAGGGTCAGGAAATCGGCAAGCGTGTCGGCGTGGGTGAGCCGGTCGAGCAGCCCGATCGCCTCGTTGACGCGGCTGGCGCCGGGCATCCGCAGGCGGTCGTTGAGGCGGGAGGGCAGGCCGATGAAGGCGCGCTCCAGCAGCGCGAAATCGACCGGGGTGCCGTCGTCCAGGTGCAGCGGCTCGCCACCGGCATCCGCGTAGTGCAGCCACTGCCACAGCTGTGCACGCGCGATCTCGGCGGTGGCGGCGTCCTCCATCAGGTGGTGGATTGGCACGCAGCCGTTGCCGTCCAGCCAGGCCGCGAGGTAGCGCACGCAGACCTCGACGTTGCCCTCGAAGCCGGCGCGGGTGATCGTGCCCAGCGACGGCCGCAGCAGGTCCGCAGCCTCGACATGGACGTCGTCGCGCGCCACGTGCAGCTGGTTCGGCCCGGGCATGCCGGCGTCGAATACCTCGCGCGCCAGCGGGATCAACGCCGGGTGCGCGACCCAGGTCCCGTCGTGGCCGGCGGTGACTTCGCGCAGCTTGTCCGCACGCACCCGCGCCAGCGCGGCCTCGTTGGCCGCGGCATCGCCGCTGATCGGGATCTGCGCGGCCATCCCGCCCATCGCGTGGGCGCCGCGTCGGTGGCAGGTCTGGATCAGCAGCTCCGAGTACGCGCGCAGGAACGGCTGGACCATGGTCACCTGGCCGCGCTCCGGCAGGACCCGGTCGCGATGCCGGCGCAGGGTCTTGATGTAGGAAAAGATGTAGTCCCAGCGCCCGCAATTGAGGCCGACGACGCGGTCCTTCAGCGCGTGCAGGATCTCGTCCATCTCGAACGCCGCGGGCAGGGTCTCGATCAGCACGGTCGCCTTCATCTGCCCGCGCGGCAGGCCCAGGCGGGCCTCGATGTCGGCCATCACCGCGTCCCACAGCGCGGCCTCCTCCATTGACTGCAGCTTCGGCAGGTAGAAGTACGGGCCGCGGTCGCGCGCGGCCAGCGCGCGGGCGTTGTGGAAGGCGAACAGGCCGAGGTCGAACAGCGAGGCCGACATCCGCTCGCCATCCACCTCGACGTGCTTCTCGTCCAGGTGCCAGCCGCGCGGGCGCACGATCAGCACCGCACGCTCGGCCTCGGGACCCAGCGCGTACTGCTTGCCGGGCGCGCCGTCGGCGGCGGGGGCGGTGAACTCCAGGGTGCCGGCGACGGCCTCGCGCAGCGCCTGCTGGCCGGCGACGAGGTTCTCCCAGGTCGGGCTGGTGCTGTCCTCGAAATCGGCCATGTAGCAACTGGCGCCCGAGTTCAGCGCATTGATCACCATCTTCGGGTCGACCGGGCCGGTGATTTCGACCCGGCGGTCGGCCAGCGCGGCCGGGACC
>JAFLEB010000086.1 GCA_017302075.1 Lysobacterales bacterium | reverse complement strand
TCCTTCTGCAGGAACACCAGCAGCTCGCCCCACGACTTGTAGGTGGGCGCGGCGATCTTCGGGATCTGCTGGTGGCTCAACGATTCGCGGTAGTTCTCGACGCGGATGGTCTTGTCGCGGACCTGGTATTCGTTGACCGGCTCGGTGATCGACTTCAGGCGCGCCGGCCACTCGCGCAGCAGCTTCAGCGCTTCGGCATCCAGCGACTGGAGGGCGTCGTTGTAGCGCTGGCGGAGGGTGAGGAGCGCGCGGTCGACCGCCGCCCCCTCTCCCGCCGCGCTGCGCGCGTCGACCTCTCCCGCGAGGGGAGAGGTGGGGTTAAAGCCCCTCTCCCCTTGCGGGAGAGGGGTTGGGGAGAGGGGTAGCAGCGCGTCAGCGCTGTAGAGATCCAGCGCCTTCGGCAACGCGGCATCGCCCAGTTCCTGCAACGCCTCCCACAGCGACTGCGCGCGGTCGGCGATTTCGGCCTGGGATTCGATGCGAGCGTTGATGCCGCGGCCCTGCTCGGCGATCTCGGCGAGGTAACGCACGCGCGCGCCGGGGATCAACACGGTGGCGCGGGGTTCCTTCAGGGTGGTGTCGATGGAAATGGGGTCAGAGAACATCTTCGGCCCCTGCGAAAAGGGGTCAGCGTCATGTTTTCCGACGAGGTCGTCCGGGGAATCATTTTCCACGACGGAAAAATGACTCTGACCCCTTTTCGCCGCCCATTTCTCCTTCAGCAGGCGAACGAGGTTCACGAACATCCAGCTGATGCCGGGATCGTTGAACTGGCTGGCGATGGTGGGATAGACCGGGACGTCCTCGTCCGGCGTCTGGAACGCGACGCGGTTGCGCTTCCACTGCTTGCGCACGTCGCGCAGGGCGTCCTCGGCACCGCGCTTGTCGAACTTGTTGAGCACGACGAGTTCGGCGTAATCCAGCATGTCGATCTTCTCGAGCTGGCTGGGCGCGCCGAAGTCGCTGGTCATCACGTACATCGGGAAATCGACCAGGTCGACGATCTCCGAGTCGCTCTGGCCGATGCCGGCGGTCTCGACGATGACCAGGTCGTAGCCCAGCGACTTGAGGAAGGCGATGCAGTCCTTCAGCACCACGTTGGTCGCCATGTGCTGGCGGCGGGTCGCCATCGAGCGCATGAACACGCGCTTGGAGCGCAGCGAGTTCATGCGGATGCGGTCGCCCAGCAGCGCGCCGCCGGTGCGGCGACGGGTGGGATCGACGCTGATCACCGCGATGTGCATGTCCGGGAAGCTGGACAGGAAGCGGTTGAGCAGCTCGTCGGTCACCGAGGACTTGCCGGCGCCGCCGGTGCCGGTGATGCCGACCACCGGGGTCTTGCCGCCGGCCAGCTGCCACTGCTTGCGCAGGTGGGCGAGTTCCGATTCGTCGAGCGCGGACTCCTCGATCGCCGAGAGCATGCGGCCGATCTCGATCTCGTTGTCGAACGCGACCTGGTGCGGTTTGTCGACTGGCAAGCGCGCGGCCGCGGCGCGGCGCACGACGTCCTCGATCATCGCCACCAGCCCCATGTGCATGCCGTCGTTGGGGTGGTAGATGCGCTCGACGCCGTAGGCCTCCAGCTCGCGGATCTCCTCCGGGGTGATGGTGCCGCCGCCGCCCGCGAACACGCGGATGTGCGAGGCGTTGCGCTCCTTCAGCATGTCGACCATGTACTTCAGGTACTCGACGTGCCCGCCCTGGTAGGACGACAGCGCGATGCCGTCGGCGTCTTCCTGCAGCGCGGCGCGGACCACGTCCTCGACGCTCCGGTTGTGGCCCAGGTGGATGACCTCCGCGCCCTGCGCCTGGATCAGCCGGCGCATGATGTTGATGGCGGCGTCGTGGCCGTCGAACAGGCTGGCGGCGGTGACGAAGCGCAGCGGGGTGGTCTCCGCCTGCGGCGCGGTGAGGTTGGCGGCCGGGGTGCTCATGGGTCGCGTCCACATGGTTTCAGGTGAAACGCGATTGTAGCGCGCGGCTTTACCATGCCCGGACCGCACCCGCAGCCCATCCCATGACCCGTCGCGCCCTGTTCGCCTGCCTCCCGCTCGCCCTCGCCCTGTCCGCCTGCCAGCACGCCGCGACGCCCGGGGCGTCGGACGCGACGCCCGCGCCGCGCGTGCTGCTGCTCGGCGAGGTCCACGACAGCGCCGCCGGCCATGCCGCGCGCGCCGCATTGCTGCGCAAGGAACTGGAAGGCGGCTGGCGCCCGGCGATCGCGATGGAGCAGTTCGACACCGTCCAGCAGCCGCTGCTGGACGCGGCGATGCGCGACTGCGCGACCGCCGACTGCGTGGTGGACAGGGTGATTACCAGCAAGTCCGGCTGGACCTGGGCCTATTACAAGCCGGTGATCGCGCTGGCGCTGGAGTACAAGCTGCCGCTGCTGGCCGCCAACCTGTCGCGGACCGATGCGTCGAAGGTGGTGAAGGACGGGTTCGCGGCCTCGCTGCCGGCGGACGTGATCGCCCGCTACGGACTGGACGCGCTGCCGGCCGACGTGCTGGGCCCGCAGGAGACCGAAGTCCGCGACAGCCATTGCGGCGCCCTGCCCGAACCGATGGTGGCGCCGATGGCGAGGGCGCAAATCGCCCGCGACGTGGTGATGGCGCTGACCATGCAGGCGCACGCGCAGCGCGGCGTGGTGCTGATCGCCGGCAACGGCCACGTGCGCAAGGACATCGCGGTGCCGTACTGGCTGCGTCGCGAAGGCCTGGCCCCGCGCGCCGTGGGCTTCCTGGAGCCGACCTCCGATGCCGCCGCGTTCGACGCGGTCGAGCGCATCCCGGCCACCGAGCGCCCGGATCCCTGCGCCGGCTTCAAGGCGCCGACGCCGCCGAAGGGCTGAAGCGCCGTACCCGGGCGTATTCAGGACCCCGACGGGGGATGGACTAGAATGCGCGCCCCGGCCGGGGCCGGGCACTGTCGCATCCACCCCACCAACCGCGAACCACGCCGCCCACCGCGGCTGTCTTCGCTGGAGCTTCCGCAATGATCTTCGAGACCCTGGACACCTACGGCCACGAGCAGGTCGTGTTCTGCCACAACAAGGACGCAGGCCTGAAGGCGATCATCGCCATCCACAACACCGTGCTGGGTCCTGCCCTCGGCGGCACCCGCATGTGGCCGTACAAGAGCGAGGCGGAAGCCCTCAACGACGTGCTGCGGCTGAGCCGCGGCATGACCTACAAGAACGCGGTCGCCGGCCTGAACCTGGGCGGCGGCAAGGCGGTGATCATCGGCGACCCCGCCAGCGACAAGTCCGAGGCGCTGTTCCGCGCCTTCGGCCACTTCGTGGAGTCGCTGGGCGGCCGCTACATCACCGCCGAGGACGTCGGCATCGACGTCAACGACATGGAATACGTGTACCGCGAGACCGAGTTCGTCACCGGCGTGCACCAGGTGCACGGCGGCTCCGGCGATCCCTCGCCGTTCACCGCCTACGGCACCCTGCAGGGGCTGATGGCCACCCTCAGCAAGAAGTTCGGCGACGAGGAAGTCGGCAAGTATTCCTACGCGGTGCAGGGCCTGGGCCACGTGGGCATGGAGTTCGTGAAGCTGCTGAAGGAGCGCGGCGCCAGGATCTTCGTGACCGACATCAACCAGAAGCTGGTGGCGAAGGCGGTCGACGAGTACGGCGCGGAGGCCGTGGGCCTGGACGAGATCTACGACGTCCCCGCCGACGTGTATTCGCCCTGCGCGCTGGGCGGCACCGTCAACGAGCAGACCCTGCCCCGCCTCAAGGCCAAGGTCATCTGCGGCGCGGCCAACAACCAGCTGGCCAACAACGCGATCGGCGACGAAGTGGCCAAGCGCGGCATCCTGTACGCGCCGGACTACGCGGTGAACGCGGGCGGCGTGATGAACGTGTCGCTGGAGATCGACGGCTACAACCGCGAGCGCGCGATGCGGATGATGCGCACGATCTACCACAACCTCGGCCGCATCTACGAGATCGCCGACCGCGACCGCATCCCGACCTACATGGCGGCCGACCGCCTGGCCGAGGAGCGCATCGAGAAGATCGGCAAGCTCAAGCTGCCGATGGGGCGCGGCACCCCGCGCTTCCAGGGGCGCATCCGCGGGCATTGACCCGGGCTCCCGCCCAGGTCAATCCCAAAGTTGGCTTCGCAAACTTTGGGCCCCACGAGTCGCTTCCGAATCCCCCGGCCGCTGCGCGGCCTGCCCCCTTTACCAAAGGGGGCTGTGCTTCGGTCGGTGGATCGACCTCTACGAAAACGCCCGGCTTGCCGGGCGTTTTCGTTGGGCGGCAGCGGTGGGCGGTGGCGGCTGGTTACAATTGCAACCTTCGGCCCGTGCGTGCGGGCCCCCGATTCCCAGAGGCCCCCATGCGTCCATTCCCCCTCGGCGAAGACCTCGATGCCCTGCGCGATGCGGTTCGCCGCTTCGCCGAAGCCGAGATCGCGCCGCGCGCCGCCGAGGTCGACGAAGCCAACTGGTTCCCGCAGGAGCTGTGGCCGAAGCTCGGCGAGATGGGCCTGCTGGGCATGACCGTGCCCGGCGAGTACGGCGGCAGCGAGATGGGCTTCCTCGCGCACCTGGTGGCGATGGAGGAGATCAGCCGCGCCTCGGGGTCGATCGGCTTGAGTTATGGCGCGCATTCCAACCTCTGCGTCTCCAACCTCTACGCCAACGGCAACGCCGCGCAGCGCGCGAAGTACCTGCCCAAGCTGTGCAGCGGCGAATGGAAGGGCGCGCTGGCGATGAGCGAACCCGGCGCGGGGTCGGACGTGGTCGGTTCGATGAGCTGCCGCGCCGAGCTCCGCGACGGCATGTGGATCGCCAACGGCAACAAGATGTGGATCACCAACGGCCCCGAGGCCGACGTCCTCATCGTCTACATGCGCACCGCCGGCAAGGACGCGGGCAGCAAGTGCATGACCGCGTTCCTGGTCGAGAAGGACATGCCCGGGTTCTCCACCGCGCAGAAGCTGGACAAGCTGGGGATGCGCGGCAGCAACACCTGCGAGCTGGTGTTCGAGGACTGCGCGATCCCGCCGGAGAACGTCCTCGGCGAGGTGAACAACGGCGTCAAGGTGCTGATGTCCGGCCTCAACACCGAGCGCCTGGTGCTGACCGGCGGCCCGCTCGGCATCATGCAGGCGGCGATGGACATCACCCTGCCCTACGTGCGCGAGCGCCGGCAGTTCGACGAGCCGATCGGCACCTTCGGGATCATGCAGGCCAAGGTCGCCGACATGTACACCGCGCTGCAGTCCGCGCGCGCGTTCGCCTACCAGGTGGCGCGCGACTACGACGCGGGCCACAAGAGCCGCATCGACGCGGCATCGTGCCTGCTGCATGCCTCCGAAGCCGCGGTGCAGGTCACGCTGGAGGCGATCCAGTCGCTCGGCGGCAACGGCTACATCAACGAATACCCGACCGGCCGCCTGCTGCGCGACGCCAAGCTCTACGCGATCGGCGCCGGCACCAACGAGATCCGGCGCATGCTGATCGGCCGCGAGCTGTTCAACGGCAACAGCTGAACCGCGTCGCAGGACCAGGAACGACAACGCCGCCCGCGGGCGGCGTTGTCGCATGCGGGCCAAGCGCCCGCACACCGGCCCGGCTCAGAACCGGAACTGCGCCTGCAGCGCGGCCATGGTGCTGCTGCCGACGTCGCTCTGGCGCCGGCTGAGGTCGAAACGGAACACCGTGTTCGCCGACGGCATCGCCGACAGCCCCATCCCGAGCAGGCGGCTGTCGTGGGCCAGGCCGATGCCCTGCAGCGGCGACCACTGCTCCAGCCCGGTGAAGCTGGCCTCGAACAGCTCGCCGCGCGCGGCCAGGGTCTGCTGCCATTCGGCGCGCGCATCCGCCGCGAGCAGCAGGCCGCCGACCCGCCAGCCGCGGCTGGCGCGCAAGCCCGCGAAGCCCTGCCAGCGCTGGCTGTCCCAGGCCTGCGCGCGCAGGCCGAAGCCGGTCTGGCCCTGCTCGGCGAAGCCGTCGTTGCGGACCTGCACGAACTGGGTGCCGACATAGGGCACCAGGCTGGCGCCGGCGACGTCGAAGCGACGCCCGGCCTCGACGAAGGCGCTGTCGTAGCGGCCGGAGACCTCGGTGGCGACCGCGTCGCGCAGCGCGCCCAACAACAGGTTGCGCTGCAATTGCCGGTCGAAGCTGCCGGTGGCCAGCTGCGCCTGCCCGTACCAGTCGCCCTGCCAGGCCGCGGCGTACAGCTGCAGTTCGCGCTGCATGCCGCGGCTGCGGTCGCCGAACGCGGAGAGCCAGCTGGACTGGAACTGCTTGTTCATCGCGATGCCAACCACTGCGTCGCGGCCCAGCCGCCAGTCGTTGCCGACCAGCTCGCCGCTGCTCTCGGTGCCGATCCCGTCGAAGCCGGCCTGCGCCAGGCTGCCGCTGCGGGTGAGGTCGCGATACCAGCCGCCGGCCGCGTCGCGGCTGCGCGACAGGCCGTCGATGCGGCCGTTGAGCGCGCGGCGCCCGGCATCGATCGCATCCAGGGTCATCGCGGTGGACGCGGCATGCAGGCCGCCGGACAGGCTGCGCAGCGACCAGTCCGCGTTCTCGATGCTGGTCGCCTGCTGCAAGGCACCGGCGGCATCGAGGAAGCGGGCGCCGACGGTGACCGGCAATGCGCCGGCCAGCTGGCCGTCGATCGCCTGCATCGCCGACTCCACGCGCTGCGCCGAGGCCTGCGTCGACAGCGACAGGCCCATCCCGGCCACCGCCTTGCTCACGTCGATGCGGTTGATGTTGAGGAAGACGTTGTTGGGGTCGTAGCCGAGGGTCGCGTCGAGGAACACGTTCGGTGCGGCCTTGAGCGATGCGAAGGTGCCGCTCACGCCGCCGGTCGCGTTGAGCAGGGTTTCCTTCGACGCGGTGGTGTACCCGCTGCGCACGCCGAGGATCGACATCTGCCCGCCGACGGTCGCCGTGCCGGTGACTTTCAGCGTGCTGCCCAGCCACACGCCGAGGTTGCCGGTGGACGACTGGATGAAGTTGCCGGCGATCGTGGCCGGGGAGCTGGCCCCGTTGAAGAACGCGCCGCGGTTGTCGACGTTGCCGCCGAACGCGCCGCTGGCCCACACGGTGGCGCCGCTGGCGATGGTGAGGTTGGACTTGAGGCCCTTGCGGATGTCGAGGCCGCCGGCATCGACCCGCGTCGCGCCGGTGAAGTTGGCCGTCTCGGCCAGGGTCAGGATGCCGCTGCCGCCCTTGACCAGGCCACCACTGCCGATGATCGGGTTGCGCCACACCGAGCGGCCGGTGAACGACACGCTGAAGTCGCCCCAGGCGAAGTTGCTCGGCCCGTTCGCGGCCTTGGTCACGTCCAGCAGGCCCCAGCCGAAGACGGCATCCACGCCGGGCGCGCCGAGGTCCTTGGCGCCGCCCAGGATCAGTTGGCGCACCTGGTCGTTGCTGAGGTAGGGGAAGGCGGACCAGACCGTGGCCGCCGCCCCCGAGACCAGCGGCGCGGCGTACGAGGTGCCGCCGCCGCGAAGCAGGCCGCTGTTCGCGGTGCTGGTCGCATCGGGATCGATGAAGTTGACGTTGCCCGGCGCGACCAGGCAGTAGTTCATCGCGATCCCGCACTGCTGCGAGTAGCTGGTCAGTTGGGTCGGATTCGCGGGATCCAGCGCGCCGACCGTGAGCCAGCCTCTCTCCAGCACCGGATCGTTGGCGATGGAGGGGAGTGCCGCGTTGTCGGACGGGTTGCCCACGTAGCGCGGGTCATCGCCGCTGTTGCCGTTGGCGAACACCACGATGCCGCCGCGGTTGACCACGAAATCCTTCCATGCATTCGCCAGTTCAATCGAGAGCGCCGGATCGTTCCAGTACAACCCGCCCCAGGAGTTGTTGATGATCTTCGCCCCGGCGCTCGCCAGTTCCGCATTGATCGCCTGGAAGAACTCGCCGTAGCCCTCGCCTGCGCGAATTTCATTGCCCTCGCCGGACCCATCGTCGTCGGGACGGGCGTCGCCGATGATCCGTGAGGACACCACGTTGGCGTCTTGCGCCACGCCGCCGCCCCAGGTGCCAGACTGCGTCGACAGGGTTCCATCCTGGTTGTAGTAGTAGCCGGTGGCGGGCTTGCCCGCGGCCAGCGACGCCACCGTCGTGCCATGCCCCACCTTGTCGTCGACGCTGGTGTCGTTGGGGGGCGACGACACGTGGATGAAGTTGCGCGTCACCCGACCGCTGAGGGTGGGATGGCTGCGATTCACCCCCGAATCGACGAAGCCGATGGTGACGCCCTGACCCTTCAACCCGGCACCGAGGGCACCGGCTGCGTTGATCAGCGCCAAGTGCTGCGACAGGCTGGGTGTCGCGAAGCTCACCGGCCCGGCCTGCGCCGGGATCGACGGGGGATTGACCTGGGACAGGGTGGTGTCGGTGGCCACCGTCGGGGTGAAGCCCGGCCCGCTGGGGGTGACCGGAGGCGGCGTCGGCCGCACGTTGCCGCCTCCCCCGCCGCCACCGCAGGCAGCAAGCGCCAAGGCGATGGCGGTGGGCAGGAGCGCGGTCAGGACCGGGCGGCGGTGAAAAGAGTGCATCGTCATGTGGAGGGCTTCCCTGGCCAGCGGCGGCGCGACCCCCTTGGCCGCCCTGCCGCGAGGCACCGTTGTATGTCGCCGCTGCCCTCTTGGCAACGCCGGAAACCTGAATCGGCGGGTTTTGCCGCAGCGCAGCAGACCGCCCGGTTTCGCGCCATAATCGGGCCATCGGGCGCCGGATCCGCCGGGGCCCATCGCACGCAGCACGGAGCCTCCATGAGCGAGATCGTCATCGTCGGTGCCAAGCGCACCGCCATCGGTTCCTTCCTCGGCCAGTTCACCGGCGTTCCCACCCCCGCCCTCGGCAGCGCCGCGATGTCCGCCGCGTTGGCGGAGTCGGGCCTGTCGGCCGACCAGGTCGATGAAGTGATCATGGGCTGCGTGCTCCCCGCGGGCCTCGGCCAGGCGCCCGCCCGCCAGGCTTCGCGCGGCGCCGGCATCCCCGATGCCGCGGGCTGCACCACCATCAACAAGGTCTGCGGCTCCGGCATGAAGGCGGTGATGCTGGCCCACGACCTGGTCAAGGCCGGCTCGGCGACGGTCGTGGTGGCCGGCGGCATGGAGTCGATGACCAATGCCCCCCACCTGCTCAATGGCTCGCGCACCGGGATCCGCTACGGCAGCGCCGAGTTCCTCGACCACATGTCGTACGACGGCCTGACGAATCCCTACGACGGCAAGGCGATGGGCGTGTTCGGCGATGCCGCCTGCGCCAAGTACGGCTACGACCGCGCGGCGGTGGATGCGTTCTCCGCCGAAAGCGCCCGCCGTGCCCAGGCCGCGCAGGCCGATGGCGCCTTCGCCGCCGAGATCGCCCCGGTGACCGTCAAGACCCGCAAGGGCGAGGTGGTGGTCGACAAGGATGAGGAACCCGGCAAGATCGATGTCTCGCGCATCCCCGAGCTGCGACCGGCGTTCGGCAAGGAAGGCGTGCTGACCGCGGCCTCCTCGTCCAAGATCTCGGACGGCGCCGCCGCACTGGTGGTGACCACCGCCGAGGCTGCGGCCGCCGCCGGCGCGACCCCGATCGCCCGCATCGTCGCCCACGCAGGCCACGCGCAGGCCCCGGAATGGTTCACCACCGCCCCGGTCGCGGCGATCCGCAACGTCCTCGACAAGGCCGGCTGGACCGTCGCCGACGTCGACCTGTTCGAGGTCAACGAGGCCTTCGCCTGCGTCGCCATGGCGCCGATGACCGACCTCGGCATCCCCGCCGACAAGCTGAACGTCAACGGCGGCGCATTGGCCTTGGGCCATCCGATCGGCGCCTCCGGGGCGCGCCTGATCGTCACTTTGCTGAATGCGCTCAAGGCCCGGGGCGGCCGGCGCGGGGTCGCCTCGCTGTGCATCGGCGGCGGCGAGGCCACCGCCATCGCCCTGGAACTTGCGTGAACCTATTCAGGAAAAGCGGAAAAAAGCCCAACAACCGCTTGACACGCGACAAGGGCTTGTCATCATGTTACCGGCGCGCACTTGCGCGTTCTTAAAAAACCACACGACGAGGAATCCGTATCATGTCGATCAACAAGATCCTGCTGGCGATGGCGCTGGGCCTGGCCCTGACCGCTTGCAGCAACAAGGAGCAGGCTGCCGACTCCGCCGCTGAGGCGACCGCTGCTTCCGCCGACGCCCAGGCCGCCGCCGACCAGGCTGCTGCTGCCGGCGACACCGCCGCTGCCGACGCTGCCCAGGCCGCTGCCGACACCGCCGCTTCGGCCGCTGACGCCGCCGCCACCTCGGCCGACGCCGCTGCCGCTGCCGGCACCGCGACTGGCGCCGAGAACGCTGCCGACGCCGCCGAGAACGCGGCTGACGCCGCCGAGCAGGCGAAGGACGCTGCGGAAGAAGCCGCTGCCGCGACCGAGAAGAAGTAATCCGACCGGGGCCTCGCGCCCCAGCAGGATTGCTGTAAGATTGAAGAAGCCGTCGGTACGCCGACGGCTTTTTCATGTCCCCTCCACGGGGGGCGTTGTAAACCGCTGTCCACGCAGTACGCAGTCAGTGAACGACCCGCCGGCCCGTGCCGGATCGCTAAGCGCACTGGCGTTGCCTGATCCAACCACGCGTCATTTCAGACAACTCCTCAGGAGAGACCCATGAACACCAAGCTCTACGTGCTCCTCGCCGCTGGCGTCCTCGCTCTGTCGGCCTGCAAGAACGAAACCGCTGCTGCCCAGAACGAAGCCGCCGAAGCCGCCACCGCCGCCGACCAGGCTGGCGCCGCTGCCGCCGACGCCGCTGCCGCCGCGGGCGACGCCGCCCAGCAG
>JAFLEB010000085.1 GCA_017302075.1 Lysobacterales bacterium | reverse complement strand
TGAAGGCTTACGACATCAAGAAGGGCAACGTCGTCGAACACAACGGCGGCGTCTACCAGGTCCGCGACATCGAGCGCAGCAGCCCGCAGGGCCGCGGCGGCAACGTGCGCTTCCGCTTCGTCATGTACTCGATCCCCGGCGGCAACAAGCTGGATGCCAGCTTCGACGGCGACGACGACCTGCGCGAGGTCGACATGAGCCGCCGCCAGTGCACCTATTCGTACAAGGATGGCGAGGCCTTCGTGTTCCTCGACGACGAGGACTACACGCCGTATACGCTGGACGCGGACGCGGTAGGCGACGCCGCCGGCTACATCGTCGACGACCTCACCGGCATCTACGTGCAGCTGATCGAGGACGCGCCGGTGGCGATCCAGCTGCCGCAGTCGGTGGCGATCGAAGTGGTCGACACCCCGCCTGAGCTGAAGGGCGGCACCGCGACCAAGCGCCCGAAGCCGGCCAAGCTGTCCACCGGCATCGAGATCATGGTCCCGGAATACATCGGCAACGGCGAGAAGGTGTGGGTCAACACCACCACCGGCGAGTTCGCCGGCCGCGCGGAGTAAGCGAGTCGCGGCGGGTTCCGACGGGATGCCGGGCGCCGCCGTGCAGAGCGCGCCAAGGACGGCGCGCGTCGGCGCCTCGAACAGGACGTTCGCACGAAGCCGCTGTCGGAGGCGCACGGCATCCTCACCGGACTTTTCCGGAGGCGCAGCATGATTCAGCCAACCAGCTTGTCGGGCCATGGCGTCCGCCTGGAACCCCTGCAGCGCGAGCACGTCGCCGCGCTCCAGGACGCGGTGGACGATGGCGACATCGGCGCGATCGACTACGTCAACGTGCCGGGTCGCGACGGCATCCCGGCCTGGGTCGACCATGCGCTGGCGATGCGCGATGCCGGACGCGAGCTGCCGTTCGCCATCGTCGCCGGCGACCGCGTGGTCGGCAGCACGCGCTTCTACGACATCGACCTGTCGGTGCCGACCCTGGCGATCGGTTACACCTTCCACGCCGCCTCGGTGTGGCGCAGCCACGTCAACACCGCCAACAAGCGGCTGATGCTGGGCCATGCCTTCGACGCGCTGGACGCGCAGTCGGTGTACTTCCACACCAGCCACCGCAACCTGCGCTCGCGTGCGGCGATTGAACGCCTCGGCGCGACCCTGGACGGCGTCCTGCGCGCGCACCGGCGGCACAAGGACGGCTCGCTGCGCGACACCTGGACCTACTCGATCACCGCGCCTGAGTGGCCGGCGATCCGCGCCCGCCTGGACGCGCGGCTGGCGGCCGGCTGATCAGTCGAACAGCTTGCCCGGGTTCATGATCCCGGCCGGGTCGAACACCGCCTTGATCGCGCGCATCGCGGCGATCTCGGCGTCGCTGCGGGTGCAGCCGAGGTAGGGCCTCTTGACCAGGCCGATGCCGTGCTCGGCGGAGATGCTGCCGCCGTGGCGTTGCAAGGCGCCGGCCAGCAGCTTGGTCACGCGCTCGCAATCGGCCACGAAGCCCGCCTGCGGCATGTCGTCGGGCTTGAGGATGTTGATGTGCAGGTTGCCGTCGCCGATGTGGCCGAACCACACCACTTCGAACTGCGGGTATTCGCGGGCGAGCAGCGCCTGCGCCTCGGCCAGGAACGCCGGCATCGCCGCGATCCGCACCGAGACGTCGTTCTTGTAGGGGACGTAGCGGGCGACGCTCTCGGTGATGCCCTCGCGCAGCCGCCACAACTGCTGGGCCTGCGCGTCGCTGGCGCTGATCACGCCGTCGCTGGCCAGCCCGTCGCCCATGCACTGCTCGAACGCCGCCAGCGCCTCGGCCTCGCTGGCCTCATCGCTGGCGAACTCGGTGACCACGTAGTACGGATGCGTCTCGGCGAACGGCGCCTGCCCGCCATGCGCCAGCACGTGCTTCAGGGCGACATCGGTGAAGAATTCGAACGCCTGCAGCTGCAAGCGCGCGCGGAACGCCTCGAACACCCGCATCAGCGCCTCGAACGACGGCAGCGCCAGCAACATCACGTTGGTCGGCGGCGGCGGGTCGGTGAGCCGCAGGGTGGCCTCCACCACGATCCCCAGCGTGCCCTCGGCCGCGATCGCGAGGTGGCGCAGGTCGTAGCCGCTCGAGTCCTTGACCAGCGCGCGGCCGAGGTCCAGCAATTCGCCGGTCCCGGTCACCAGCTTGAGGCCGGCGATCCAATCGCGGGTGTTGCCGTAGCGGACCACGCGGATGCCGCCGGCATTGGTGGCGATGTTGCCGCCGATCGTGGCCGACCCGCGCGCGGCGAAGTCGACCGGATACTGCAGGCCATGGCCGCGCGCCGCCTCCTGCGCCAGTTGCAGCGGGATGCCGGCCTCCACCGTGAGCGTGCGGTCGACCGCATCGAACCCGAGCACCCGGTTCATGCGTTCCAGGCTGACCACCAGTTCGCCGTGCGCGGCCACCGCGCCGCCGGAGAGCCCGGTGCGCCCGCCCGAGGGCACGATGGCCACCCCGTTCGCATTCGCCCAGCGCAGGATGGCCTGCACCTCCGCCACGCTGCCCGGCAAGGCGATCGCCAGCGGCGCCGGCGTCCAGCGCCGGGTCCAGTCGCGCCCATAGTGCTCCAGGTCCGCCGGGTCGGTCTTCAGCCGAAGCTGCGGCAGGTCGCGGACAAGGGCGTGCAGGCGCGGATCGGACATGGGCGCTCGGGAGGCCGCGGCGACGCCGCGGGCGATGGCAAGGGCCTGCCAGCCTGCCACCCACCCCGCGGCGCGTCCAGTGCGGCAGCGCAGCAAAAACGTCCCGGAAACTGGCACACTCGCCGCACCCCACCCGGTCTGCCGCGCGCGCCATGAAGAAGACGTCGTACCCGAAGCAGGACATCCGCATCCTCCTGCTCGAGGGCATCAGCCCGAGTGCGGTCGAGACCTTCCGGGCGGCGGGCTACAGCAACATCGTCACCCACGCCAAGGCCCTGCCCGAGGAGGCCCTGCGCGAGGCCATCACCGACGCGCACTTCGTCGGCATCCGCTCGCGCACCCAGCTCACTGCCGGCGTCCTGGCCGAGGCGCGGCGCCTGCTCGCGGTGGGCTGCTTCTGCATCGGCACCAACCAGGTCGACCTGCTGGCGGCGGAGCTCGCCGGCATCCCGGTGTTCAACGCGCCCTACTCCAACACGCGCTCGGTCGCCGAGCTGGTGCTGGCCGAGGCGATCATGCTGTTGCGCGGGATCCCGCAGAAATCGGCGCAGTGCCATCGCGGCGGCTGGAGCAAGTCCGCGGCGGGCAGCCACGAAGCGCGCGGCAAGGTCCTCGGCATCGTGGGCTACGGCCACATCGGCACCCAGGTCGGCGTGCTGGCGGAAGCGCTGGGCATGCAGGTGCTGTTCCACGACATCGAGACCAAGCTCGCGCTGGGCAATGCACGCGCCGCGCGCGACCTCGACGAGCTCCTGTCCAACGCGGACGTGGTCACCCTGCACGTGCCGGAGACGCCGGCGACCCAGTGGATGATCGGCGCGCCGCAGCTGGCGAAGATGAAGCCGGGCGCGCACCTGATCAACGCCGCGCGCGGCACCGTGGTCGACATCGACGCGCTGGCCGCCGCGTTGCGCGACGGCCGCCTGGGCGGCGCCGCGGTCGACGTGTTCCCGGTGGAGCCACAGGGCAACGACGACCCGCTGGCCTCGCCGCTGCTCGGCATCGACAACGTGATCCTGACCCCGCACGTGGGCGGCAGCACGCTGGAGGCGCAGGACAACATCGGCATCGAGGTCGCCGCCAAGCTGGTGCGCTACAGCGACAACGGCAGCACGCTGAGCGCGGTCAACTTCCCCGAGGTCACCCTGCCCGAGCACGCCGGCAGCCACCGGCTGCTGCACATCCACCGCAACGTGCCCGGCGTGCTGTCCAAGATCAACGAGATCTTCGGCGAGCGCGGGATCAACATCGACGGCCAGTTCCTGCGCACCGATGCCAACGTGGGCTACGTGGTGATCGACGTCAGCGCCGACGATGCCCAGGCCACCGAACTGCGCGCGGCCCTCGCCGCGATCCCCGGCACCCTGCGCACCCGCGTCCTGTATTGAGGCGGCGGCGGGTCAGCCCCCGCGCGCCAGCCACTTGCCGGCCATGCGCCGCACCGACGCGTCGGCGCCGGGGTCGTCGGCGAGCGCGTCGATCGCGCGCCAGGCTAGGTCGTGCGATTCCTCGCTGACCACGTAGGCCTCGTCGCTGCCGGCGCGGACCACGTAGCGCACGTCGTAATGCCAGTGCGCAGGCACGCCCTTGTGCGCCGGGATCCAGTGGCGGTCGATGTCGAAGATCCCGGGCTCCAGGCGCAGCCCGGACAGGCCGGACTCTTCCGCCGCCTCCTGCATCGCGGCGACCGCAAGGTCGCGTTCGCCATCGGCATGCCCGCCCAGCTGCAGCCACAGGCCCAGCTTGCGATGGTGGGTCAGCAGCACGCGCTGGCCGGCCGCGTCCACCAGCCAGCACGAGGCGGTGAAATGGCCGGCGAGGCGCTCGCGACGGAACGGGTCGTCCGCATCGCCCAGCAAGTCGACGAACAGCGCCGCGGTCGCGGCCTCGTCGGGATGCCGGGCCGCATAGCCGGCGAAGGCCGCCGCGAGCTCGTGGTCGTGCCGATTCATGCTGCATCGCCGCATGCGAGGGGAGGCGGATTATCGCCCGCCGCGTGGCGCTTGGCGCTTGTGCGGGCTGGCCCCGCCGTTTAAGGTCGCTGGCTTGCGGCACGCCCCGGCGAGGCCGTCCACGCACTACACGATGGGGAGATCCTGATGCTGTTCCAGCGAGTCAAGCCGCTCGACAAGATCCTCGAGACGGCCGAGAAGAAGGCGCTGAAGCGCCAGCTCGGCGCCTTCCAACTGACGATGCTTGGCATCGGCGCGATCATCGGCACGGGCATCTTCGTGCTGACCGCGGAAGCCGGGCAGAAGGCCGGCCCCGCGATGATGGTGGCCTTCGTGATCGCCGCCATCGTGTGTGCGCTGGCCGCCTTGGCCTATTCGGAACTGGCCTCGATGGTGCCGGTGTCGGGCTCCGCCTACACCTACACCTACGGCGTGATGGGCGAGGCGCTGGCGTGGGTCGTCGGCTGGGCACTGGTGCTGGAATACGCGGTCGCCGCGGGTGCGGTCTCGGTCGGCTGGTCGGGGTACATGAACGGCCTGCTGGCCAGTGCCGGGATGGAGTTGCCAGCCGCGCTCAAGACCGGCCCGATGGATGGCGGCGCGTTCAACCTGCTGGCCTTCCTGATTGCGCTGGTGGTCACCTGGCTGCTGGTGATCGGCACGTCCAAGTCGGCCAAGGTCAACGCGATCCTGGTGCTGATCAAGGTCGCGGCACTGGCTGGCTTCATCATCGTCGCGGTGCCGGCGGCCAAGGACGCCAACTTCGAGCCCTTCTTCCCGACCGGCTGGGGCAGCCCACTGGGCGGCATCGGCGTGCTGGGTGCGGCGGCGTCGATCTTCTTCGCCTACGTCGGCTTCGATGCGGTCTCCACCGCCGCCGAGGAAACCAAGAACCCGAACCGCAACATCCCGATCGGCCTGATCGGCTCGCTGCTGGTCTGCACCGTGTTCTACATGCTGGTGGGCTACGGCGCAGTCGGCGCGGTCGGCTCGCAGCCGATGCTCGATGCCAACGGCATGGCGATCCACCCGGGCACCCCGGAACTCGCCGCAGCCTGCGCCGCGACCAACCCCGACGCCCTGGTGTGCAGCAAGGAGCCGCTGGCGCACGTGCTGAAGATGATGGGCTTCGCCGGGTTGGGCAACCTGATCGGCCTGGCGGCGGCGCTGGCATTGCCGTCGGTGATCCTGATGATGATCTACGGCCAGACCCGCATCTTCTTCACCATGTCGCGCGACGGCCTGCTCCCGGAAGTGCTCTCCCGCGTGCACCCGAAGTATCACACCCCGCACATCGTCACGATGATCACTGGCGTGTTCGTCGCCCTCTTCGCGGCGATGTTCCCGGTGGGCATCCTCGCCGACATCTCGAACTCCGGCACCCTGTTCGCGTTCATGGCGGTCGCCGCCGGCGTGATGATCCTGCGCAAGCGCGACCCGCACCGCCATCGCCCGTTCCGCACGCCGGCCGTCTGGCTGGTCGGCCCGCTGGCGATCGCCGGCTGCCTGCTGCTGTTCCTGAACCTGTCGCTGTACACCTTGGCGATGTTCTTCGGCTGGGCCATCATCGGCCTGGTGGTCTACGCCCTGTACGGCTACCGCAACAGCGAACTGGCCCGCGGTGGCGCGCACGGCGGACCGAAGATGGATCCGGAACCGCCGTTCCACGAAGGCCCGCAAGCCTGACGGACGAGGTCCGATGCGACACGAAAAACCCGGCGCAAGCCGGGTTTTTCATTGGCCGTCGATCGCCCATGAAAAAAAACGGCGCCCCTGGGGGCGCCGCTTGGTTCACGTCATGCCGGTCGGCGCGCGGTGGGGCGCGCGCCGCGGTGGCTCAGGCCTTCTTCGCCCAGGCGCTGCACCAGCCCTTGGCGGCGACGCTGTTCTTCGGGAACAGCTGGCACGGGCCATACGCCGCGCCCTTGGCACCCTTGTAGAAGTTGCAATTCGCGCAGTCGCTGCCGGCCTTGAACGAAGGGTGCTTCACCGTCGCGGCATTCTCGGTGTAGGCGAGCGCCTTGGCGGCGGTATCGGTCGGCGCAAGCTTGGGCAGGTCGGCGGCCTGGGCCGGCAAACTGCGCAGGGCCAGCGGCGCGGCGGCAGCAGCGGCGGCGGCCACGGTCATGAAACGGCGGCGGCTGGGATCGAAGCTCATGGGACACTCCTCGGGGGGGCTTGGGGGTACTTGGATGGCGGCATCCTAGCGACTTGGCGCTCGCCATGGCGGAATCGGAATCGTTCGTAAGAAGGCGGCAGTCGGCGCGGCGGTATCCTGTACGCCGCTGGCCCCGAAACGGATTTCCATGCAAGACCACGAACGCGCCGCCCGGCAATCGTTGATCGACACCTGCATCGGCATGAACGCCAGCGGGCTGTCGCTGCACAAGTCCGGCAACGCCAGCCTGCGCTGGGGCGGCGGCCTGCTGATCACCCCGACCGGCCGCGCCTACGACCGGCTGCAGCCGGAAGACATCGTCTACCTGGAGGCCGACGGCACCTGTCCGCCCGGGCAGCTGATCCCGTCCAGCGAATGGCGCTTCCATGTCGACATCCTCAGCGCCTTCCCCGCCTGCAACGCGGTGGTCCACGTCCATTCCACCCACGCCACCGCGCTGGCCTGCCTGGGCCGCGGCATCCCCGCCTTCCACTACATGGTGGCGGTGGCCGGTGGCGACCGCATCCCGTGCGCGCCCTACGCCACCTTCGGCACGCCAGCGTTGTCGGCGAACGTGCTGGACGCGCTCGGCGGCGGCTATCGCGCCTGCCTGATGGCGAACCATGGCCAGGTCGCGACGGGCAAGACCCTGTCCGAGGCCTACGCGCTGGCCGAGGAGGTCGAGAACCTCGCCCGCCAGTACATGCTGGCGCGCAGTCTGGGCGAAACCCGCGACCTGCCGGCCGACGAGATGGCCCGCGTCGTCGAGAAATTCCGCACCTACGGCCAGCAGCGCTCGGACGACTGAACCCGGCAACCCGGCATGAATCCGGGTGACTTCGTCATGTAGGCCACGCGCCGCTGCCGCTACACTGCGCGGCATGCAGACCCCCGCCTTCGACCACACCCTGTACGCCGGCTGCGCCGCCCAGATCATCCAGCACACCCGCGAGCTCGCGGCGCAGGGCTGGACGCCGGCCACCGCCGGCAATTTCTCGATGCGGATGAGCCCGGAGCACGCCGCGATCACCATCTCCGGCAAGGACAAGGGCCGCCTGACCGAAGCCGACATCATGGTGGTGGACATGGCCAACAATCCGGTCGCCACCCACCATCGCCCGTCGGCGGAAGCCGCCCTGCACACCCACCTGTACCGCCGCTTCCCGGATGTCGGCGCGGTGCTGCACACCCACTCGCCCACCCAGACCATCGCCGGCCTGCTGTACGCCGACCAGGGCCGGGTGCGCCTGCGCGGCTACGAACTGTTCAAGGCCCTGCGCGGCCACACCACCCACGAGGCCGAACTCGACCTGCCGGTGGTGCCGAACTCGCAGGACATGGACACGCTCACCGCCAGCGTCGATGCGGTGCTGACCCAGCCCAACACCTGGGGCTACCTGATTGCCGGCCACGGCCTGTACGCCTGGGGCCGCGACATCGCCGAGGCCCGCCGCCACCTCGACGCCTTCGAATTCATGCTCGGCTGCGAGCTGGAATTGCGCCGCATGGGCGCCCGCTGAGGACCTGCCATGAGCCGCCTGCGCATCTTCGACGACCACGCCCCCGACGCCCCGCTGCTGGCCACCCGCGACCCTGCGCGCATGGCCGAGGCCCTGTCGGCGATCGGCGTCCAGCTGGAGCAGTGGGTGCCTGCGCACCCGATTGTCCCCGGCGATCCACCGGAGGCGATCATGGCCGCCTATCGCAGCGACATCGACCGCCTGGTCGAGACCCGCGGCTTCCGCAGCGTGGACGTGGTCAGCATCGCGCCGGACCACCCGCAGAAGGAGGCGATGCGCGCCAAGTTCCTCGACGAGCATTTCCACAAGGAAGACGAGGTGCGCTTCTTCGTGGCCGGCTCGGGCCTGTTCACCCTGCACGTCGGCGACAAGGTCTACGAACTGCTGTGCGAGGCCGGCGACCTGGTCTCGGTGCCCGACGGCATGACCCACTGGTTCGACATGGGGCCGGAGCCCAGTTTCGTCGCGATCCGCTTCTTCACCGAGCCGGACGGCTGGGTGGGCCACTTCACCGGCACCGACATCGCACGCGCGTTCCCGCGCTACGAAGTCGGCCAGGCGCGTCCGGCCTGATGAAAACGACCATCCTCACCGACATCGAGGGGACCACCTCCAGCATCTCCTTCGTGCGCGACGTGCTGTTCCCGTATGCGCGCCGCGCGTTGCCGGCCTTCGTCGCGGCGCATGGGCAGGAGCCAGGCGTGCGGCGCTGGCTGGACCAGGTCGCCGCCGAGGAAGGCGGGATCTGCCAGGATGAAGTCATCGTCGAGACGCTGCAGGGCTGGATCGACCAGGACCGCAAGCACACCGCGCTCAAGGCGCTGCAGGGCATGGTCTGGGAAGTCGGTTACCGGCACCGCGACTTCACCGCCCCGCTCTACCCCGACGTGGTGCCCGCGCTGCACGCCTGGCACGCCGCGGGCCACGGGCTGGCGGTGTATTCATCGGGTTCGGTGCCGGCGCAGAAGCTGCTGTTCGCGCATACCGAAGCCGGCGACCTGACCCCGCTGTTCCGCGGCTTCTTCGACACCGAGGTCGGGCACAAGCGCGACGCCGACAGCTACCGCCTGATCGCCGACCGCCTCGACCGCAGCGTCGGCGACGTGGTGTTCCTCTCCGACGTGGTGGCCGAGCTCGATGCCGCGCGCGAGGCCGGCATGCGCACGGTGCTGCTGGACCGCCTCGAGGACTACCCGCAGCCGCGCACCGGCGATGCCGCCAACGGCCACGCCCGGGCCACCAGCTTCGCCGACATCCGTCCCTGAGCGCGACGCGGGACCGCGACCTCAGGGCTGCGCGTCGTCCAGCCGGTAGCGGGTGACGGCACGTTGTTCGCCGCGCCAGCGATCGAAGGCGCGCACTTCGACGAGGTGTTCGCCCGGCGCCAGCATGGTCGGCAGCGGCGCGCGCCACAGGTGCATCGACGGCTCGGCTTCCGGCGAACGGTCGTAGCCGCGCAGGGCCGTCGCCTCGTCGTCGCGGGCGTTCTCCACCAACAGGCGCGGATCGGGACGGTGCACCTGCGCCATCGGCCGCCATTCGCCGCCATCGACCCGGAACTCCACCCGGGTGGCGTCGTCGCCCATGTACACGTTGGCGAACACGCCCCAGGCCGGATACGCGCCACGCCGCAACACGCGCGGGGCGTGCAGCCCGATCTGGCGGTCGTCCGGGTCGCGGGCGTTGTGCCAGGCCAGGGTGTAGCGACCGGCGCCGGCCAGGCCGAGCACGGCGTAGCCATTGGGCGTGCCATCGGCCATCGTCGAATCGGGGATGCCCTCGGCGTCCTTCACCCCCGACCAGTAGGCACCGCAGGCGGCGCCCACGTTGTATTCGTGCAGCGGCTGCGGGCCGGTCCAGCCCTCGGCGGCGCCATGGTAGACATGGCGCTGGGTGTGGCTGTGGCCGCTCAGCACCAGCACGTGCGGGAACGGCGCCAGCAACGCGAACAGGCGCGCACGGTCCGCGTCGCGGAAGCTGTCCTTGTCGGCCTCCTCGAACAGCGGGATGTGCACCGCCAGCACCAGCAGGCGATCGCGCGGCAGGCTGGGCAACAGGCGCGCGAGGAAGGCGAACTGGTCCTCGCGCAGGCCGCCGATGTAGGCCGGCTTGCGCCCCGGCGTCGAAATGACGTCGTCCAGGCCGATGAAGGTCGCCAGCCGGGTCATGCGCGCGTACGTGTCCGGGCCGATCTCGCGGTGGTACGCGCCCAGCGAGGCCTCGTCGATGGTCGCGTCGGGATCGATGTCGTGGTTGCCGGGCACGTGCAGCCAGGGCACGCCCAGCCGCGCGGTGGCCTCGCGCATCGCCGGGAAGAGCGCGGGCGCGTCGTCGACGATGTCGCCCAGCGACAGGCCCAGCCGCGCGCGGTGGCGCCCCACCAGCGGCGCCACGATGTCGCGGCGGTAGTAGTCGACATCCTCCGGCGACTGCGGCTGCGGATCGGCGAACACCAGCACCTCGGCGGCGTCCGCCCGGCCGATCCCGCCCGCGACCCGCCGCAGGTCCAGGCAGCCGGGCTGGCCGTCG
>JAFLEB010000084.1 GCA_017302075.1 Lysobacterales bacterium | reverse complement strand
CGGCTCAGTCGCCGGCCAGGGTCGCCGCGATCGCCGGCTTCAGCGCGCGCAGGGCTTCGTTCTGGCCCTGGTCGGCCTCGAGGTAGAGGACGGCGAGCAGCGCATCGAGGTCGTGCTTGCGGGCCAGCCAGGCGACGTCGCCGCCGGCCGGCATCGGCCCGAGCCGGGTGCGCAAGCCGGAGAACCAGCGCGTCCACGCTTCCGGCGCGAGCACGCCGCGCCGGGCCACCCAGGCGACCGGGCGCGCGAGACGGCCCGCCTCGCCGAACACGTAGGCATGGCCGGCGGCGGGGACGGCCTGCGTCGCCACCGCATCGAGGATCCGTTGCAACTGCGCGGCATCCAGCGCCGGATTGAGCGCCAGTTGCATCAGCCAGTCCGCGCCATGCGCCACCCCGTGGCGCCAGCCGATCCCGGCCTCGAAGCCGCGGTAGTCGCGCACCCCGGACAGGTAGCCCGCCGCATCAACGAGCATCGCGTCGCGTTCGCCGGCCGACATCCACGGCGCAACCCGATCGGTGCGCGCGACTTCGGACAGCACCAGCGCCGAGAACGGATGCAGCACGCCATCCGGGTCGGGTGCCGCCAACTGCCGGCGCAGCGCCGCCTGCAGCGCGCCCAGGGTCCCCGCATCGAAGTCGCCAGCGCGCATCCAGTGGGCCAGGGCCTCGTAGGCGATGCCGTCGCGGAGCGCGGGATCGCGGTCGCCGAGGCAGTCCACCAGCCCCATCGCCAGGGTCCGCCTCGCGGCGGGGTCGGGCTGGCTGAACCCTTGCGCCTTCAGCGACGCCAGCGACGCGGCGTCCTGCCCGGGTGGCGGGCATCCTGCGGCGGCGGGCAGCGCGGCACCCGCCAGGGCAACGAAGATCCACAGCTGGCGCAGGTGCATGGCATCGCTCCTCGGGTGTGATGGGTCCATGGCGCCATCGGTGGACGCCGGCCGCAAGCGCCGGAAGTCCTGCCCGCGCCGACCATGACCCACGGCGGGTTGCGGCGGGGGGCGTCATCGCCGACCCTAGCGTCTTCACCTGCCCTTCACCTGGTCCCCCCATGCGCCGAACCCGTGCCGCCCTGCTGCTCGTCCTGGCCTCGCTGTGGGGCGCGCCCGCGCTCGCCGCCGCGCCCACCGGGGCCTGCCCCGCGATCCCGCTGGCGGGCGCCGATGCCGCCGCCGTGCGCACGCCCAGCGCACCGGATGCCTGGGGCGGCCCGCGCACCGGCAAGGAGCCGACGCTCTCCAACCGCACCGTCGCCTACTCCATCGACGCCGAGCTCGACCCGGTCAAGCACACGCTGAAGGGCAAGCAGGCGCTGACCTGGCGCAACCGCAGCGCGCAGCCGGTGTGCAGCGTCTACCTGCACCTCTACCTCAACGGCTTCGAAGGCCCGGGCAGCACCTTCATGACCGAGCAGCGGGCCAGCGAAAGCGGCTTCCGCAGCAACGTCAAGACCAAGGACGGCGAATACGGCTACATCCGCCTGGACAAGGTCGCGCAGGGCGGCGCCCCGGCGACGTGGACCTTCGTGCAGCCGGATGGCGGCCCGAAGACCGACCGCAGCGTGGTCCGCATCGACCTGCCGCAGCCGGTCGCCCCCGGCGCCAGCACCACCCTCGACATCGACTTCTTCGACCAGTTGCCGCGGGTGGTCGCGCGCACCGGCTACTACGGCAGCTTCCACCTGGTGGCGCAGTGGTTCCCGAAGATCGCGGTGCTGGAACTGCCGGGCGAGCGCGGCGCCACCGCCCCGCGCTGGAACGCCCACGAATTCCACCTGCACAGCGAGTTCTTCGCCGACTTCGGCAGCTACGACGTGCGCATCACGGTGCCGAAGGACTATATCGTCGGGGCCACCGGCATGCTCGCCGGCAAGCCGGTCGAGAAGGGCGGCAAGGCCACCCACCGCTACCTGCAGGACGACGTCCACGACTTCGCCTGGACCGCCGACAAGCGCTACGCCAAGCCGATGGTCAAGACCTGGAACGGCCCGCTGGGCCCGGTCGAGGTCAAGGTGCTGTACACGCCGGAATACGTGTCCAACGCCGAACCGGTGATGCAGGCGACGATCGATTCGCTCGCCTACTTCTCGCGCACGCTGGGCGCCTATCCCTACAAGACCGTGACCGCGGTGGTGCCGCCCTACGGCGCCGGCGAGGCGGGCGGGATGGAGTACCCGACCTTCTTCACCGCCGACAGCACCACCGAAGTGGCGCCCGGCAGCATCGGCCGCTGGATGCTCGACTTCGTCACGATCCACGAGTTCGGGCACGGCTACTTCTACGGCATCCTCGCCAGCAACGAATTCGAGGAGCCCATGCTCGACGAGGGCATGAACGAGTACTGGGACCAGCGGATGATGACCGAGCGCAAGCAGGACATCGCGCTGGAACGCCCGGGCAGCCGCTGGTTCGGCGCCGGCGCGCGGATCACCCCCTTCATGATGGAGCGGCTGGGCGCGAACCTGGGCGACCCCGCCGACCCGCTCGGCGGCAATTCCTGGGACCGGCTGTCCAGCGGCAGCTACGGCACGGTGTACTCGCGCACCGCGACCGCGATGCACCACCTCGAGGCCCAGGTCGGCACGCCGGCGCTGGAGCGCGCGATGAAGCTGTACTACGCGCGCTGGAAGTTCCGCCATCCGTCGATCGCCGACCTGCGCGACGCGCTGGCCGAAGGCACCGGCCAGCCGGCCATCGTGGACGGCGTGTTCGATGCCTTCATCTACGGCACCGGCCGCATCGACGACACCATCTCGCGCCTCGACAGCCGCGAAGTGCTGCCGCTGCCCGGCTACCGCATGTTCAACGGCAAGCAGGTGCTGGTCGGCAGCGCCCAGCTGGACAAGGCGATCAAGGCGCGCCGCGATGCCTGGAAGGCCAAGCATCCGGACGCCAAGCCCGGCCAGGGGCCGTTCCCGTACGAGACCGTGGTGGTCGTGCGCCGCAACGGGGTGATCGCGCCGCAGACCCTGCGCGTGACCTTCGCCGACGGCAGCAAGCGCGACGTGGCGGTGACCAGCAGCCGCAGCTGGCAGCGCTTCACCTTCGACACGTCGTCCAAGGCGGTGTCGGCCGAGCTCGACCCCGAGGGTCGCGTGCACATGGATCGCTCCGAACTGGACGACAGCCGCACGATCGAGGCGAACCCCGGCGCCAAGCGCCGCTGGTTCGGCGATTTCGCGGCGATCCTGCAGTCCCTGTTCGCATTCTTCTCCTTCGTCTGAGGCGCCCGACCATGTCCACGACTTCGCTCTCGACCGTCGCCGCCATCGGCCGTGGCCTGCGCGGCGCCATGCAATGGCGCCTGTGGGTGCTGTGGGCGCTCATCACCCTCGCCTGCGCGTTGCTCGCCGCGCTGCCGGCGTGGGGCTGGCTGGGCGCCGCCTTCGACCATTCGGTGCATGCCGATGCCATCGCCAACGGCGAGGCGCCCGCGCTGTTCGCCGACGCGGTGATGTCCCGCGAGGCGCCGGTGGCGTTGCTGGGCGGCAGCGTGCTGGCCGCGGGGCTGCTGATGCTGCTGGCTTCCCCGTTGCTGGCCGGCGCCACCATCGCGGCCATCCGCGCACCGGCACGCCTGGGCTTCGGCGACCTGCTGCGCGGGGCGATCGGCGAATACGGCCCGATGCTGCGCATGCTGCTGTGGTCGGCGCTGCCGCTGGGCGCCGCGATCGCGGTCGGCGCGGCCATCGCCGGCGCCAATGCCGATGCGCACGAACACGCGGTGCTCGCGTCCGAACTCGACACCGGCCGGCGCATCGCGCTGGTCGTCGGCGGCCTGCTGTTCGTGCTGGCGCACGCCAGCCTCGAGGCCGGCCGCGGCTGGATCGCCGCCGACGGGCGCCTTCGCTCTGTGCTCAAGGCCTGGTGGCGCGGGGTCAAGTTGCTGCTGCGCCGCCCGGTCGCGGTGCTCGCGGCGTGGCTGGTGACCAGCCTGGTCGGGTTCGCGCTGTTCGCCCTGGCGATGTCGCTGCGCCACCACGTCGACGGTCCCGGCATGGGCGCCCTGCTGCTGGGCCTGGGCGTATCCAGCCTCGCCGCCATGGCGCTGGCGTGGGGCCGCATCGCCCGCCTGTACGCGATGGCGGCGCTGGCGACCGACATGCACGCGCGTCGCTGAGCCCGAAAACCCGTTCAGGTAAGATCGCGGGGACGCCAAGCCGGAGGGCACGATGGCCTTCTTCGATTTCCTGAGACGCAAGCCGGCGCCGGCCTCGCCGCAGGTGCCGGCGCCCGTGGCCGTACCGGCACCGGTCGACGACGCCGGGATCGACGATTCCGCCGACGCCGGGGCGGCCGACCACGGTGGCCCGGAGCGCAGGCAGAAGACGCGGCGCAATGCCCGCATCGGCACCCGCGTGCTGGTGGTCGACGACTCCGCCACCATCGTCGCCCTGCTCAAGCGCATGCTGCAGCAGAACCAGTTCGAGGTGCTCGAGGCCTACGACGCCGAGACCGGGATCGAGATCGCGCGGCGAGAAGTCCCCGACCTGATCTTCCTCGACATCGTCCTGCCCGGCATGGACGGCTTCAACGCCCTGCGCGCACTGCGCCGCGACCCGGCGACGAAGGACGTCCCGATCATCATGATCAGCGGCAACGCGCAGGCGACCGAGCAATTCTACGTGCAGCGCATCGGCGCCGACGACTTCATGAAGAAGCCGTTTTCGCGCGCCGAGGTGTTCAACCGGATCGAAGCCCTGCTCGACGCGGACGACATCCCGCGCCACCACGCCAGGCCGCGTACCCGCGCCGAGGCCGCCGAGGCGGCGCTGGACGCGGGACCAGGCTGAGACTCAGCGCGCCGGCACCGGCGCCAGCCGCAGGTCCTGGAAGTCGAAGCTGAAGTCGGTCAGCGGCGACACCGGCTCCATCCGCAGCTCGCGGATCGCGCCGTCGGCATCCAGCGAGAAATTCAGGAAAGCGTCGGCGTTCAGCCCGCGGTCGCGCCAGCGCACGATGAAGCTGTCGTGCTGCCAGTGCGCGATGTCGCCCAGCAGCTCCGCGGTCTTGGCGAACTGCATCTCCAGCCCCTTCGCGCCCTGGCGGATCACGACGTCGCCGTACCACGGGTCGCGGTAGGTGCCGGCGTACTTCGCCAGCGGCAATGAAGGCTTCGACGCGCCGTCGCGCGAGGCCACGTGCTTCTGCCAGTCCTCGTCGGCATTGCCCTGCGCCTTGGCGAACGCGGCGGCGTAACCCTTCAGCCAGTCGTGCCCGCCGGTGCCGAGCATCATGTCCAGCGCTTCGTAGGTGATCGCGTTGAAGGCCACCCCCGCTTCCGCGCTGGTCAGCACCACCACGCCGATGCGCGCGTCCGGCAACAGGGTCAGGCGCGAGACCTGGCCCGGCCAGCCGCCGGTGTGCCACACCAGCCGGTGCCCGGCGTAGTCGGACAGCTGCCAGCCCTGCGCGTAGCCGAGGAAATTGGGCGCCGCCGCGGCGAGCTCCGGCACCGAAGGCTTGCCCACCGGGATCGGGGTGAGCATGGTCCACATCTCGCGCTGGCGCTGCGCCGAGAACAGCCGCTTGCCGCCGCTGCCGGGGATCTCGCCGCCGGCCAGCTGCGCGTTCATCCACTTGGACAGGTCGTGCACGCTGGAATAGATGCCGCCGGCGCCGGACACGTTGCGCCAGCTGGTCACCCCGACCGGGCGCAGGTCCTTGAAGTCGAACTTGGCGTGGCCGGTGGCGACGTTGTCGCCGGGCTTGAGGTCGTCGCTGTTGTAGCGGGTCTCGCGCATGCCCAGCGGATCCCAGATGCGGGTCTGCAGGAACTGCTGGAACGACATCCCCGAGGCCGACTCGACCACCAGCCCCGCCACCCCGAACAGGATGTTGTCGTAGGCGTACTGCTCGCGGAAGCCGCCGGTCAGCGGCACGTCCTTCAGGCGCTCGGCGACCTCGCGCGTGGTGTAGGTGGTGGTCGGCCAGTACAGCAGGTCGCCGGCGCCCAGGCTCAGGCCGCTGCGGTGCGCCAGCAGGTCGCGGATGCGCATCTCGCGGGTGACGTAGGCATCGCTCATGCGGAACCACGGCAGGTGGTCGATGACGCGGTCGGTGGTCTTCAGCTTGCCGTCGTCCTGCAACATGTTCAGCGCCGCCGCGGTGAACGCCTTGGTGTTGGAGGCGATGGCGAACATCGTGTGCGCGTCGACCTTGGCCGGCTCGCCGAGCTTGCGCACGCCGTAGCCGCGCTCCAGCACCACCTGGCCGTCCTTGACGATGGCCACCGCGACGCCGGGCACGTCGAACTGCGCCTGCACCGAGGCGACGAAGGCATCGAAGCGCGCGAGCCGCGCGGCGTCGGGGCCGGGCGCGAGCAGCGGCGCGGCGGTGTCGTCGACGCGGATCGGCGGCGCCTGTTGCGCCTGCAACGGGGCCGCGGCGGCCAGGGTGATCGCCAGCGACATCGCCAAGGTCCGGATCCGCATCGCGCACACTCCACCCAATCCCGAAGAAGCCGCGAGTATGCCGCCCGCCCGCGCGCGGCGCGATGCGCCATCGGTCATGCGCGGCTATCCTCGTCGCGATGGACCTGTTCAACGACACCCGCCGCACCACCGACGGCATCCGCGTGGGGATCGGTGGCTGGACCTATGCACCGTGGCGCGACAACTTCTACCCCAAGGGCCTGGTCCAGCGCCGCGAGCTCGAATACGCCAGCCGCCATGTCGGCGCGATCGAGATCAACGGCACCTACTACGGCGCGCAGAAGCCGGCGACCTACGCGAAATGGCGCGACGAGGCGCCGGACGGCTTCGTGTTCTCGGCGAAGGCGCCGATGCGGATCATGCAGTCGCGCCAGCTGGCGAGGACCGGGCCGCAGGTGGAGGATTTCGTCGGCGGGATCGCCACACTCGGCGCCAAGCTGGGGCCGATCGTGTGGCAGTTCGATGCCGGCATTCGCCTCGACCGCGACGCCTTCGCCACGTTCTGCGCGCTGCTGCCGGCGCAGGCTGGCGGCCAGCGGCTGCGCCACGTGCTGGACGTGCGCGACCCCGCCTTCGTCGATGCCGACTACCTCGCACTGGCGCGGCGGCACGGCTTCGCCACGGTGTACACCGATTCGCCGGACCATCCCTCGTTCGCCGATGTCACCGCCGACTTCGTGTACGCGCGGCTGATGCGCACGCGGGGCGACATCGCCACCGGCTATCCCGATGACGAACTGGGGGCGTGGGCGGCACGCGCACGCCTGTGGGCGGCCGGCGGCGAACCGGCCAACCTGCCGAAGCTCGAGGCGATGCCCGCGCCGGCCATGCCTCGCGAGGTATTCGTCTACTTCATCAGCGCGGCCAAGGCCCGCAATCCCGCCGCCGCGATCGCGCTGATGGCACGCCTCGCGCAGGGCTGACCCTGACCCGCGGCACGTGCCATCCGGCACTGCACCGCGGCGTCGGCGTCGGCGACGCTGGCGCCTCCCCGCCCCGGACCGCCTGCATGACGCGACGCCTGCTCACCCGCGCCCTCGGCCTGCAGGCCCACGAAGCCCGCCCGGTGCTCGGCGGCTTCGCACTGTTCTTCCTGCTGTTCTGCGGCTATTTCATGCTGCGGCCGGTGCGCGAGACCATGGGCATCACCGGCGGCGTGGACAACCTGCACTGGCTGTTCACCGGCACCTTCGTCGCGACCGTGGCGGCGATGCCGCTGTTCGGCTGGATCGCCTCGCGGGTCGCGCGCCGGCGCATCCTGTACTGGGTGTACGGCTTCTTCGCCGCGAACCTGGTGCTGTTCGCGCTGGGCCTGCTGCGTGCGCCGGACGACGTCTGGCTGGCGCGCGGCTTCTACGTCTGGCTGTCGGTGTTCAACATGATCGCGATCTCGCTCGCCTGGAGCGTGCTGGTCGACCTGTTCTCCGCCGGCGAGGCCAAGCGCCTGTTCCCCGCGGTCGCGGCCGGGGCCAGCGCCGGCGGGTTGGCCGGCCCCTTGCTCGGGGTGGCGCTGGTCGGCGCGATCGGCCATGCCGGCTTGCTTCTGCTGTCGGCGGCGCTGCTCGGCGGGGCCGGGATCGCCGCCTGGCGGGTACAACGCTGGCGCGATGCCCACCCGCTGGCCACGGACGCCGCGCATGGCCGGGCACGCCCGCTCGGCGGCAATCCATTCGCGGGCCTGGTCGACGTGCTGCGCTCGCCGTACATGCTGGGCATCGCGCTGTTCGTGGTGCTGCTGGCCAGCGCCAACACCTTTCTCTACATCGAGCAGGCGCGGCTGGTCGAGGCGGCGTTCCCGGACAAGGCGGCGCAGACGCGGGTGTTCGGCCTGATCGACGCGACCGTGCAGGCGCTGGCGATCGTCTCGCAGTTGTTCATCACCGGGCGGATCGCGCAGCGGCTCGGGATCGGCGTGCTGCTGGTCGGCGTGCCGCTGCTGGTGGGCGCCGGCTTCGCCTGGCTGGCGCTGGCCCCCAGCTTCGGCGTGTTCGTCGCGGTGATGATCGTGCGCCGCGCCGGCGAATACGGCTTCATGCGCCCCGGCCGCGAGATGCTGTGGACCGCGGTCACCGACAGCGCCAAGTACAAGGCCAAGAACTTCACCGACAGCGTGGTCTACCGTGCCGGCGACATGGCCAGCGCCTGGGTCAAGACCGGGGTGGATGCGCTGTCCGGGACCCCGGCGCTGGCGATGCTGGTCGGGGCCGCGGTGTGCGTGGCCTGGGCCGCCAACGGGCACCTGCTGGCGAAAGCGCAGGCGCGACGGGAGGCGGACGGCACACCCGCCGCCTGAGGTGTCGCTCAGCGCGCTCGAGGCCGCTTCCGCGGCGGCACCGCGGCCTGTTTCTTCGGCTTGGGCGGTGGCGCGCGCAGCGCGGCTTCCCAGGCGCGGCGTGCCCATGGGCGGAAGTCCTCCGGCGAATCGAGCGCGGCGTCCGGTGCGCGCCAGTAGCGCATCGCCACCACCCGCCCGCGCGCCTCGTAGGCGAACGGCGCGCTGCCGGCCGCCTCGAAGTCGCCGCGGGTGGCCGCGTCGACCTTCAGGTACGGCACCCCGTCGACCACGATGCCGAGGATGCGCCCGTCGCGATAGATCCCATGCCCGCCGAACATGGCCTTGAACGCGACCGGCGCGAACGCCGAGAACAGGTCGCGCAGGTGTTCGAGGTCGTCGTTGCGCATGTGGCCCCTCCGGTGCCGCGATAATGCGCCGATGGCGACCTCCGACACCACCCGCGCGCTCTGGCAGATCCACCTGTGCGTGCTGCTGTGGGGCTTCACCGCGATCCTCGGCAAGCTGATCAGCCTGCCGGCGCTGCCGCTGGTGTGGTGGCGGATGCTGATCGTGGTCGCCGCGCTCGCGCTGTTGCCGCGGGTCTGGCGCGGGCTGCGCGCGTTGCCGGCGCGCACGCGCTGGGCGTACGCAGGGATCGGCGCACTGGTCGCCCTGCACTGGCTGACCTTCTACGGCGCGATCAAGTTGTCGAACGCATCGGTCGCCGCCACCTGCATCGCCTTCGCCACCCCGATCACCGCGCTGGTGGAGCCGTTGCTGACCCGCCAGCGCTTCCAGCCGCGCGACCTCGCGCTGGGGGTGTTGTCGCTGCCCGGGATCTGGCTGGTGGTCGGCGGCGTGCCGGCCGGCATGCACGCGGGCATCGTCGCCGGGGTGGCGTCGGCCTGCCTGGTGGCGCTGTTCGGCAGCCTCAACAAGCGGATGGTCGATGCCGGCGACCCGCTGACCGTGACCGCGCTGGAACTCGGCGCCGGCACCCTGGTCCTGACCCTGCTGGCGCCGCTGATGCCGCTGCTGGTGCCCGCATTCGCCGGGCCGCTGCTGGTCCTGCCTGCGGGCATGGACGCGCTGTGGCTGGTGGTGCTGGCGCTGGCCTGCACGCTGTTCCCGTTCGCCCTGTGCCTCGTCGCCCTGCGCCACCTTTCGGCCTTCACCGCGCAGCTCTCGGTGAACCTGGAGCCGGTGTACGCGATCGTGCTCGCCGCCCTCCTGTTCGGCGAACAGCAGGAACTGAGCGGGCGGTTCTACCTGGGCGTGGCGATCATCCTCGGCGTGGTGTTCGCGCAGGGCCTGCTGGCCGGCCGCCGCGGCAACGACCGCGCCGAACATGCGGAGCTGCTGGGCGTGAGCGAGGCCAAGCAGGTCGCCGAACATGACTGAGCCCGCGTGCGCCGCGCCGGCCGGCGTGGCAGGCTAGCCGGATGTACCTGGGCTATTACGGGCTGCGCGAAGCGCCCTTCTCGATCACCCCGGACCCGCGCTTCGTGCACCTCAGCGAGCGCCACCGGGACGCGCTGGCGCACCTCCTGTTCGGCATCGACAAGGGCGGCGGCGGCGGCTTCGTGCAGCTCACCGGCGAGGTCGGGACCGGCAAGACCACCCTGAGCCGGCTGTTGCTGGAGCAATTGCCGGCGCATGCGCGGATCGCGCTCGTGCTCAATCCGCGGCAGGACGGCACCGAGCTGCTGGAGACCATCTGCGAGGAACTGCACCTGCCCATCGAGGGCAAGCGCGGCAGCGCCAAGGCCCTGGTCGACACGCTCAACGCCTACCTGCTGGAGGCCTACGCCGAAGGCCTGCGCGTGGTGCTGCTGATCGACGAGGCGCAGAACCTCCCGGCCGATGCGCTGGAGCAGGTGCGCCTGCTGACCAACCTCGAGACCGATACCCAGAAGCTGCTGCAAATCCTGCTGCTGGGCCAGCCCGAACTGCGCAGCCTGCTCGCGCGGCCGGAGCTGCGCCAGCTCGCGCAACGGATCACCGCGCGCTACCACCTGACCCCGCTGGATGCGCAGGAGACCGCCGAATACCTGCGCCATCGCTGGCGCGTCGCGGGCGGGCAGAAATTCCCGTTCGAGGCCAAGGCGATCCGCCGCCTGCATGCGCGCTCCGGCGGCGTGCCGCGCCTGCTCAACGTGATCGCCGAACGTGCGCTGCTGGCCGGCTATGCGCGCGACGCCGCCAACATCGATGCGCGCCTGGTCGATGCCGCCGCGGACGAGGTCCTGCCGCCGCGGGCACGCCGGCGCT
>JAFLEB010000083.1 GCA_017302075.1 Lysobacterales bacterium | reverse complement strand
GATCTTCCTCGCCCAGTGCCCGCCACTGCCCGTCCGGCAGGTCGCCCAGCGTCAACCCGCCGACGCGTTCGCGGTGCAGCGCTTCGACATGGTTGCCGACTGCCGCGAACATCCGCCGCACCTGGTGGTAACGGCCCTCGTGCAGGGTCAGCCGCGCCCGGCGCGCGTCCAGCACGTCGAGCTCCGCCGGCAGCAGCGCGGTCTTCTCGCCGTCGAGCATCAACGTACCGGCCGCGAACAGCGCCGCTTCGTCGCCGCGCAGGTCCTGCGCGAGCGTGGCCAAGTACACCTTCGGCAGCCGCGACTTCGGCGCGATGATCCGGTGCAGCAACTGGCCGTCGTCGGTGAGCAGCAGCAGGCCGGAGGTGTCGCGGTCCAGCCGGCCCACGGTCGACAGCAGCGGATCGCGCAAGCGGTAACGCGGCGGCAACAGGTCGTAGACCAGGCGGCCCGTGTCCTTGGTGGAGCAAGTGACGCCCAGCGGCTTGTGCAGCATCAGCAACAGGCCCGGCGGCGCATCCAGCGGCTCGCCGTCGATGCGCACGGCCTCCAGCGGAACCGCGTCGTCCGCATACAGCACCTCGCCGTCGGCATCGGTCACCCGACCCTCGCGGAACAGCCACTGCACCTGCTTGCGGCTGCCGTAGCCGAGGTTGGCGATGTGCTTGACCAACTTCATGCCTTCACCGCCTGCACGACCTTGAAGCCGCCGTCCTGGGCGATGGTGCGGACATCGGCGAAGCCGTCCCCCAGCGCCTGCTCGTAGGGCAGGTGGCGGTTGGCGACCAGCCACAGCTGCCCGCGCGGCTTCAGCGCGCGCGCCGCAGCTGCGATGAAGGCGCGGCCGATGTCCGGGCGCTCGCCACGCCCCAGCGCATGGAAGGGGGGGTTGCAGACGATGGCGTCGAAGCGCTCGTCCACGCCCTGCGCGACGTCGTGCCAGTGCAGGCGCACCGGCAGGCCGGCGTCCGCGAGGTTGTCGCCGGCCAGCGCCAGCGCGCGCGCGTCGGCCTCGTAGAGGTCGAGCGAGGCCACCTGCGGGCAGCGTGCGCGCACCTGCATCGACAGGTAGCCCCAGCCGGCACCGAAGTCGGCGACCCGGCCGCGCAGGTCGGCCGGCAACGCGGCCGCGAGCATCGCCGACGCCGCATCCACGCGATCCCAGGCGAACACGCCGGGCCGGGTGCGGAAGCGGCCGCCGGGCACCGCGGTGCTGGCCTGCCAGCGCGGCGCATCGGCCCCCTGCCATTGCGCCAGCAGGGCGGCGTCGAAGGCGGCCCCGGGCGCCGTCCAGCACACCCGGCAATGGTGCTTGCTGGCGGTGGCGACGGTGCCGGCGAGCTGCCGGAGGTCGGCCTCGCGCGACTTCGCGCCTTCGTCGTTGGCCACCGCCATCACCACCCGCCCGCCCGGCGCAACGGTGGCGCAGGCGCGGGCCAGCAACGCGCGGGCCTCCTCGCGCTGGCGCGGCGGCAGGACCAGCACCAGCGGGAACGACGCAGCGGGCAGCGCGGCTTCGTCGAAGACATCGGCCCCGACCCGCTGCAGGCGATCGGCCTCGGGCTTGAACGGCTGGGTGACGGCGATCCCGCGCAACCCGCGCGCATGCAGCGCGGCGCCCTCGCGGGCGCGCAGGAACAACGCGCCCTGCACCGACCAGGGCAACAGGCCGGCATCGAACGGATGCAGGAGGGCGTCGAGGGCGTGGTCGCGGGGGTCGGAACGCATCCGCCCAGTGTAAGCCGCAGCGCCCGCCGCGCCGGCTCAGGCGAAGCCGCCGCGCTCGCCGTGGTGGAGGCGGCGCAGCGCGCCGAGGCCCCAATTGCCCAGCAGGCAGCAGGCCGCCAGCGCGCCCCAACCGATCGCGGACTGGCCGCCCGGCAGGGTGGCGGCCAGCGTCGCCACCCAGCCGCGCCCGAACCACGCGACCACCACCGCGGCCGACAGCGCGAACACCAACACCAGCCCGCGCAGCAGCCCTTGCTCCAGCCGCGAATCCGCGACTGCCCGTGCCTGCGCCAGCGCCGCCACCCGGGCCGCGAAATCCTGCGGCAGTGCGACCGGCGGCGGCGTGCGCAGCGCGTGGGCGATGCGCAGGTCGAGGGAGTCGGCCTCGGGGTTGGCGTGGCGCGCCCGTTCCTGGGACTGCCAGCGGGCGTCGTCGACGGGGGATCCGGATTCGTGGGGCTTCATGCGGCGGCTCCGATGCGCGGTTCCAGCATCTCGCGCAGTTTGTTGCGGCTGCGGAACAGGTGGCTCTTGATGGTGCCCTCGGCGAGCCCGGTGATGGTCGCGATCTCGCCGATCGGCAGTTCTTCCAGGTGATACAGGGTCAGCAGCGTGCGTTGCAAGGGCGGCAGGCGCTCGATCGCGGCATGCAGTTCGCGCGCCTCGCCGGCCTGCGCATGCTCGGCCTGCAGGTCGCTGCCGTCGCCGATGTTGTCGAGCAGGGACAGGCCCTCCTCGTCGTCGGCCACGTCCGCGAGCGCGATGCGCTTGCGCTCCAGGTGGCGCTTGGCCACCGAATACGCGACTTGCCCGATCCACGACTTCAGCGGGCTGTCGAAGCGGTACTGGTGCAGGTAGCGGTGCACGCGCAGGAAGGCCTCCTGGCACAGCTCGCGGGTGTCCTCGGGGTGCCGCACCATGCGCTGGATGATGTGCCAGCACAGGCCCTGGTAGTCGCGCACCAGTTGCTCGAACGCGCCCGCGCGGTTCGCGAGCACGGCGTCGACGAGGGCGCGGTCCGGGGCATCCATGGGACACGGGATACGCCCGGCGGGCGATTGGTTGCAAGCACGCGGCGACCGGGCCGGGGCCACGCGGATGCAACCGCCCCGGCGCCGGCCGTATCCCTTTGCGCGAACGGCCCCCTTGGCCGCATCGTCCACCGCAACGCCAGGAGCACTCCATGAACTTCGAACTGCTGATCCCGATTTCCCTGTTCGCCGCCATCGCCTACTCGATCAAGGCGGTGGTCGACGCCCGCGTGCGCAAGCAGCTGGTGTCCAGCAACGGCGCCCCCGACCTCGTGCGCAGCATCCTGCAAGGCGACGAAACCAACCGCCGCCTGTCCTCGCTGCGCTGGGGCATCACCCTGGTCGCGCTGGCGCTGGGCTTCGGCATCGTCGAGGCCGCCGGCTGGACCGAGATCACCCCCGGCGTGATCGCCGTGCTGGTCGGCGCCATCGGCCTGGGCAACCTGGCCTCGTTCGCCGCCTCGCGCAAGCTCGGCTGAACGCGGCCCGGCGGGTATGCTGTCGGCCCCCGAACGCCGGCAGCCTGCCCATGTCCGAGTCCCCGCCCGACCGCCTGTCCAACGACCCGCGCAGCAAGTTCCACGATCCGGCCGTGCTGGAGCGCGGGATCGGCATCCGCTTCAACGGCGTGGAGCGCCACAACGTCGACGAGTACTGCATCAGCGAAGGCTGGGTGCGGCTGCCGGTCGGCAAGTCGCTCGATCGCCGCGGGATGCCGATGACGATGAAGGTCAAGGGCACGGTCGAGGCCTGGTTCCTCGACGACGCCGGCGAAACCGCGGCTGACTGACCCCGGCGGCGGCCCGTGCCGCCCGCCGCGCCAGGGTGCACACTGGACCCCGGTCCCGACGTGGAGTCCGCCATGGCTTCCCTGCGCCTCACCCCCCTGCTGGTCGCCGCCACCCTCGCGCTCGGCGCGTGCGCGTCGACCCGCGGCACCGACATGCTCGCCGCCGGCGCCCCGCGTGCGCTGCCCGACGATGGCCGGGTCGCGGTCGCCTGGGCGGATCCCGCCGGGTTCACCGAGCTGCGCCGCAGCGCCAATCGCTACGACGCCGCGCGCGGCCCGTGGCTGACCGACCTGGCCCAGCATCTGCGCAAGCGCGCCGAGGCCGCACTGCCGGCCAGCGAGCGCCTGGAACTCACCATCGTCGACATCGACCGCGCCGGCGACTACGAGCCCTGGCACGGCGTGGCCCTGCACGACACCCGGATCATGCGCGACATCTATCCGCCGCGGATGACCGTGCAGTTCCGCCGGCTCGACGCCGACGGCAAGGTGGTCGCGGAGGGCGAGCGCAAGCTCAGCGACCCCAGCTACCTGATGGGCATCCAGCCGCTCAACGACAGCGATCCGCTGCGCTACGAGAAGCGGATGATCGACAGCTGGGTGCGCCGCGAATTCGCCGACAGCACCGCCGCGCGCTGAACTCCCAGCACCGGTATATCGCGCGACGCCGCCGATGGGCGGCGTCGTCGCATCCGGGCCTCCTCAATCCTTTTGGCAGGACGCCGCGCGCGCCAGCAGCAGTGCGCGCTCGCGGGCGTTGCCGGTCAATGCGGCCGCACGCTCGAAGGCGGCACGCGCTTCGTCGCGGCGCTGCAGTTGCTGCAGCAGGTCGCCGCGCACCGCATGCAGCGGCGCATAGCCGCGCAGGCGGGCCTCGTCTTGCAACGCATCCACCAGCGGCAAGGCCTCGGCCGCGCCCTCGGCGCGCGACACCGCGACCGCGCGGTTGAGCGCGACCACCGGCGACGGTGCCACCACCATCAGGCGCGCATAGAACGCGGCGATCGCCGCCCAGTCGGTGTCCTCGCTGCGGCGTGCCCGCGCGTGGCAGGCGGCCAGCGCGGCCTGCAACGCATACGCGCCATCGGCGCCGCCCAAGCGACGGGCCCGCTCCAGCGCGCGCAGTCCGCGGGCGATCTGCAGGCGGTCCCAGCGCGCGCGGTCCTGGTCGGGCAGCAGCACCGGCGTTCCATCCGCGCGGGTACGCGCGGGGATGCGCGAGGCCTGCAGCTCCATCAGCGCCAGCAGGCCCCAGGCCTCCGCTTCGCCCGGCAGCAGGCCGACCAGCACGCGCCCGAGGCGCAAGGCCTCCTCGCACAGCGCCGGCCGCATCCAGTCCTCGCCGCTGGTCGCCGCATAGCCTTCGTTGAACACCAGGTAGACCACCTCGAGCACGGCCTCCACGCGCTCCGGCAACTCGGCCTTGCGCGGCACCTCGAAGGCGACCGCCTTTTCCGCCAGGGTGCGCTTGGCCCGCACGATGCGCTGGGCGATGGTGGGTTCCGGCTGCAGGAAGGCGCGCGCGATCTCCGCCGTGGACAGGCCGCCGAGCAGGCGCAGCGCCAGCGCCACCCGCGATTCCATCGGCAGGACGGGGTGGCAGCTGGCGAACACCAGCCGCAACAGGTCGTCGCCGATGTCGTCGTCTGCCAGCCGTTGCGCGTCGTCGCCCTGCATGTCGGCTCCGTGCAGCTCCAGTTCGATGCCGTACGCGTCCTGCTTGCGCGCGTGCAACTGGCGCTGGCGGACGTGGTCGATCCCGCGGTGCTTCGCTGCCTGCATCAGCCACGCCGCCGGGTTGTCCGGCACGCCGTCGCGCGGCCAGCGCTCCAGCGCCGCCACCAGCACGTCCTGCGCCAGTTCCTCGGCGGTGTCGATGTTGCCGGTGATGCGCGCCAGCCGCGCCAGCAGCTTCGGCGATTCCATCCGCCACAGGGTGTCCAGCCGGCGCGCCACCGCGCCTGCAAGACCGGCCGTCGCGCCGCCCGCGTCCTTCGCCATCCGCCGCGCGCTCAGGCCATCGAGTGCAGGCCGATCATGTTGCCCTCGGTATCGAAGGCCAACACGATGAAGCCGTACTCGCCGATCGCCATCTTCGGGCGGTGGATGCGCCCGCCGGCGGGCTCGATGCGGGTCGCGGTCTCGCCGCAATCGGCGCAACCGAAGTAGACCAGCGTGCCACCTGGTCCCGAAGGCACCCCGGGCATCCGGCACAGCGCACCGTTGGCGCCATAGGCGTCCATGTCCCCGCTGAACTGCAGCATCTCCAGGCCGCCGGCGGCGGCATCCCCGGGCACCACCAGCGGCTCCAGCTTCGCCTGGAACACGGCCTCGTAGAAGGCGCGCGCGCGCGCCATGTCCTGCACGTACAACTCGAACCAACCCACGCTGTTCATGCGATGTCCTCCAGTCGAGTGGACCCTGCCGCGCCGCGACCGGATCAGCCGGCCGGCGCGGCCGCCATCGAGAATACGCCCCACTGGTGGCCGTCCAGGTCGACGAAGCCCCAGGAATACATGAAGCCGAGGTCCTCGGGGTCGTGGCCCTCGGTCGCGCCGGCCGCGATCGCCTTGCGCACCAACTCGTCCACCTCCGCGCGGCTGTCCAGCGAGAGCGAGAACAGCGCCTCGGTGGCCTTGCGCGGATCGGTGATCGGCACCTTGGACAGGGTCGAGAAGAACGCTTCGGCCACCAGCATCACGCTGGTGTTGTCGTTGATGACCAGCGCGGCGCCGTTCTCGCTGGTGAACTGCGGGTTGAACGAGAAGCCGAGCGCTTCGAAGAAGTCGACGCTGCGGTCCAGGTCCTTGACCGGCAGGGTGACGTAGAGGTTGCGGGGCATCGTGGTGTCCTTGTCTGCGGGATGGCGGAAGGGGCGGATCAGGCCTGCGCGGGGGTCCAGCCGGCGGCGGGGACGACGTTGATCATCCACGGCACGCCGAACTTGTCGACCAGCGATCCGAAGCGGGGCGACCAGAACGTCTCGCCGAACGCCATCACCACGTGGCCGCCGTCGGCAAACCGGTCGAACCAGCCCCGGGCCTGGTCGTGGTCTTCGTTGTGCAGGGTGACGTCGAAGCCGTTCTTGGGCTTGTCCACGTGGGGCGCCCAGGCGGTGTCCATGTCGGCGCCCATCAGCGCCTGGTCGCCGACCTCGAGCCAGCAATGCATCAGCCAGTCCTTGTATTTCTCGTCGGTGATCGGCATGCCGGGTGGCGCGGCGCCGTAGGGAAATGCGGCGGTGACCTTGCCGCCGAGCACGTCGGCATAGAAGTCGAAGGCCTCGCGGCATTGGCCGCGGAAACTCAGGCTGGTGACGATCTTCATGGTGCTCCTCCAGTTCGGGTAGGGACGGTCAATTGCCGAGGCGTTGGCGCAGGGCCTCTTCGCGGGCGCGCTGCGCGTCGGTGAATTCGGCGCCGAAGTCCTCGGCTTCGTAGAGCGGGCGGATCTCCAGTTCCGACGGACCCGGCATCGGGTTCGGGCAACGCTTGGCCCATTCGATCGCCTCGTCCAGCGAGCGCACCTGCCACAGCCAGAAACCGGCGACCAGTTCGCGGGTCTCGGCGAACGGCCCATCGACCACCGTGCGCGCCGGGCCGTCGAAGGCCACGCGCACGCCCTGCGCGCTGGGCTTCAGGCCCTCGCCGGCGAGCATCACCCCGGCATCCACCAGCGCCTCGTTGAACTTGCCCATCGCCTCGAACAACTCGGTGGACGGCATCAGCCCGGCCTCCGAGTCCACCGTCGCCTTGACCAGCACCATCACCTTCATCGCGATCTCCGTTGTCCGGGCCGGCAGCAGGCCGGCGTCCCACCATGCGACGAACGGGCGTCGGCGGAATCGACAGGCCCCGTGCATCTTTTTTCGTCGGTTTGTGCCGGCCGGCCGCGGCGGGCATCATCCGGGTCCTGCCCGACGGACCGTGCCGATGCAGTTCCTGACCCTGATCCACATCGACCCGGCCCTGCTCGCGGCGCTGCCGCAGGACGAGTACGACCGGCTGATGCGCAGCTGCTTCGAGAAGGCCGACGCCTTCCGCGACGCCGGCTGCCTGCTCGGGTCGCAGCAGCTGGAAGACCCCGCCACCGCGCGCACCCTGCGCGTGCGCGAGGGGCTGTCGCGGGTCACCGACGGGCCGTTCGCCGAAACCCGCGAGTTCCTGGCCGGCTTCAACCTGATCGAAGCCGACTCGATGGAGGCGGCGATGGCGATCGCCCGCGAATTCCCGTGGGCGCGCTTCGGCAGCATCGAGGTACGCCCGGTGCGCGACATGCAGTCGGTGCGGACCCGGGTCGGCGCGCCCGCCTGACCCCCGGCTTGTATCGCCGGCGGCATCGCGGCAGCGTGTAGGCCTGACCGCCACCCGGACTCCCCGCATGCGCCTGCGCGTCGCCCTGCTTGCCTGCCTGTTCGCGACGTTGGCATCGCCCGTCCTGCAGGCCCGCGACAGCGCGGCGCCACCGCTGCCCGACACCGGCGACAAGGCCGCGCCGGCCAAGCCCGCGTCCAAGCCCACGCCGCCGGCGGCGATCGCGGTGCAGGACATCGCCGACCGCGCCGACACCGATGAGCGCTATGCGGAACAGGTGATTGCAGTCGCCACCACCGCGGGCACCTCGGCGATGAAGTCGCTGGAACAGCGGTTGCAGAAGATCGACGCCTCCACCGAGGCCCGCGGCCGCGACTTCCACTACGACGAGCTCAAGCTGCTGCCCGCGCCCCGGCTGGAGAGCCTGGAGCGCTACTGGGCATTCGAGGCACGGCGCTTCGAGGCGCTGCGGCGCGAGATGCGCGAGGCCAGCCAGCCCTACACCGATGCCGCGGCCGAGCTGGCGCGACGGCGCGCGGACTGGGACCTGACCCGGCAGGCGCTGGCGCAGGACGGGGTCTCCCAGGCGCTGGTGGAACGCACCACCGGGGTCACCACGTTGCTGCAGGAGGCCAACGACAAGCTGTCGGCGCCGCTGGAACGGCAGCTCGCGCTCGGGCGGCGGGCGAATGCGGTGGATGCGCAGATCACCGCCGGGCAGAAGTCGGTGGCCGCGGCGATCGCCTACAGCGACCGCCGCCTGGGCCGGATCGACTCGCCGCCGTTGTGGACGCTGAAGGCGGAGCACGAACGCGGCAAGGACGCCCTGGACAATACGCGCCTGGCGCTGGGCATCGAGTTCGCGTTCCTGGGCGAGTACGGCGCGTCCAACCTCGGTAACCAGCGGGTGCTGCACCTGTTCGAAATCCTGCTGCTGCCGATGATGCTGTGGCTGTGGTGGCGCGCACGCCGGCGCACCCGCGAGGGCCACCCGCCGGCGGACCCCGCCTCGGCCCGCGTGCTCGCACGCCCGTTCTCGACCTGGCTGCTGCTGTCGATGCTGGCGGTGCTGGTGCTCGAGCCCGATGCCCCGCTGCTGATCGACCAGTTCGCGATGCTGGTGGCACTGGTGCCGTTGCTGCGCCTGTTGCCGCCGCACAGCAAGGAGTTCCTCGGGCCGTGGCCCTACGTGGCCAGCGCGCTGTACCTGCTCAACCGCTTGGCCTTCCTGCTGCTCGGCAACCTGTTCCTGTACCGCTGGTACCACTTCGGCCTGACCGTGCTCGCGCTCGGCCTGATGGCCTGGCTGGCGTGGCGCGCGCGCAAGGTCGATGTCGCTGACTTGCGCGGCTACCTCGGGCCGATCCTGCAGGGCGCGGCGTGGTTCGCGGTGCTGGTGCTGGCGATCGCCGCGACCTCGAACATGTTCGGCAACCTCACCCTGGCCGAGATGCTGACCAGCGGGCTGATCGACAGCGGCTACATGGCGCTGGTGGTGTATGCCGGGATCACCGTGTTCATCGCCCTGCTGGGGCAGCTGCTGCCGAAGCCCGACGGCCGTGGGCTCCGGGTGCTGCGCACCCACGCCCCGCAGATCCTGCACGTCGCCTCGCGCGCGGCCGCCCTCGCGGGGGCGCTGGGCTGGCTGTTCTACACCGCCAACCGCTTCCGCATCTACCGCCCGATCCACGACACCGTCGAGCGCATCGTCACCGCGAGCATCCAGGTCGGCGAGATCGAGCTCAGCCTCGGCAGCCTGCTGGTGTTCGTGCTCGGCCTGGTGCTGGCGGTGACGGTGGCGCGGCTGGTGCGCTTCCTGCTGCGCGAGCAGGTGCTGCCGACGATGTCGCTGCCGCGCGGCGTCGACAACAGCATCGCCTCGCTGACCTATTACGCGCTGCTGTTCGTCGGCCTGCTGGCGGCGCTGGCGGCGGCCGGCTTCCAGATCGGGCAGCTCACCTTCCTGTTCGGCGCGATGGGCGTGGGCATCGGCCTGGGCCTGCAGGACGTGGTGAAGAACTTCGTGTCCGGGCTGATCCTGATGTTCGAGCGCCCGGTGCAGCCGGGCGACGTGGTCGACGTCTCGGGCACTTCCGGACGGGTCGGCGAGATCGGCATGCGCGCGACCACCATCCGTACCTTCGACGGCGCGGACGTGGTGGTGCCGAACGGCATGCTGCTGGCCGACAAGTTCACCAACTGGACCCTGCACGACCAGCACCGACGCATCGACATCGCCGTGGGCGTGGCCTACGGCAGCGATCCGGAGCGGGTGGCCGGCCTGCTGCTCGAGGTGGTCAAGGGCACGCCCGGCGTGGTCGACGTGCCGGCGCCGGCGGTGCTGTTCAGCGGCTTCGGGGCCAGCTCGCTGGATTTCGCGGTGCGCGGCTGGACCCACGACTTCGACAACTGGCCGACCATCCGCAGCCAGCTCGCGACGCGGCTGTACGCGGCGCTGGTGCAGGCCGGGATCGAGATCCCGTTCCCGCAGCAGGACCTGCACCTGCGCTCGGTGTCGGACGAGGTCGCGCGACGCTTGCGCGGGCCGGATGGCGCGACGGACGCAACGCCGGCCTGAGCCGCCGGCTCACGGTTCCAGCGGCATCCGCGCCGTGTAGTAGTCGACCAGGCGCTCGACCGACGGCGGATCGAGGTTGGCCAGGCCGATCACGACCGTGTCCTGCGCCGGGAAGATCCCCAGCGATGCGTTCATGCCCTCGGCGCCGCCGCCATGGCCGAAGCCGGCCACGCCGTGGCGCTGGCCGACCATGAAGCCGTAGCCGTACCACGGCGTCTGCCGGCGCGTGGCCTCGGCCAGCGATGCCGGCGACAACAGGACGCCCGCACGCAGCGCGCGGGCGAACTTCAGCAGGTCGGCGGCGGTGCTGTAGCCGCCGCCGGCGGCGGTGCCGCGGTACGGCAGCGTGTCGGCGGCATCGACCCATGCGCCGTCCTTGCGGGTGTACGCGCGGGCACGACCGGGCACGTCGACGTCCTCCGGCAATGCGCCGGTGTCGTGCATCCCGGCGGGCGCGAACACGTGGCGCGCCACGTAGTCCTCGTACGCCAACCCGCTGGTGAGTTCGATGATCGCCCCGAGCAGCACGTAGCCGTAGTTCGAGTATTCGTGGACCTGGCCCGGCGGATGGGTCGGCCCTCGCGCGCCGTACAGGCGCACGTAGTCGTCGTGGGTCTTCAGCGACAGGCGATGCTGGTCGAACGCCGGCCCGAAGATGTCGCCGGTGCCGCCCGCGTGGGTCAGCAACTGGCGGATGGTCACCTTGGCGATGTCCGCGTTCGGATAGCCGGGCAGGGATTGGCCGACGCTGCCCTCCAGCGACAGGCGCCCCGCCTCGACCAGTTGCAGCACGGCCACGGCGGTGAACATCTTGTTCATCG
>JAFLEB010000082.1 GCA_017302075.1 Lysobacterales bacterium | reverse complement strand
CGATTACGTCGGCAAGGGCATGGCCGGCGGCCGCATCGTGGTGCGCCCGCCGCGCGCCAGCCGCTTCGTCGCGCGCGAGGCGCCCATCGTCGGCAACACCTGCCTGTACGGCGCCACCGGCGGCGAGATGTACGCCGCCGGCCGCGCCGGCGAGCGCTTCGCGGTGCGCAATTCCGGCGCGACCGCGGTGGTCGAGGGCGCCGGCGACCATTGCTGCGAATACATGACCGGCGGCGTGGTCGCGGTGCTCGGCCGCACCGGGCTGAACTTCGGCGCCGGCTTCACCGGCGGACTCGCCTACGTGCTCGACCTCGATCGCGGCTTCGTTGATCGCTACAACCACGAGCTGATCGACATCGTGCGGATCTCGCCGGAAGGGCTGGACCACTACCGGCAGCACCTCACCGACCTGCTCGACGCGCACCTGCGCCACACCGGCAGCGCCTGGGCCGGGCGCATCCTCGAGGACTTCCGCGACTACATCGGCAAGTTCTGGCTGGTGAAACCGAAGGCGGCCAGCCTGGACGCGCTGGCCAACGACCTGAGGCGCGCGGCATGAGTCGCAAGCAGGTCTTCCAGTTCCGCGACGCGCCGCGCGAGATGCCGGCGAAGGTGCCGCTGGCGGAACGCGTCGGCGGCGACTGGCACGAGCTCTACGGCCGCTTCGGCGCAGCCGAGGCCAGCCACCAGGCCGGGCGTTGCCTGGACTGCGGCAACCCGTACTGCGAAGCGAAGTGCCCGGTCCACAACTACATCCCGAACTGGTTGCAGCTGGTCCAGGAAGGCCGCCTGCTGGAGGCCGCCGCGCTCTGCCACGAGACCAACCCGCTGCCGGAGATGTGCGGCCGCGTCTGCCCGCAGGACCGCCTGTGCGAAGGCGCCTGCACGCTGCACGACGAGTTCGGCGCGGTGACCATCGGCGCGGTCGAGAAATACATCGTCGACACCGCGTTCGCGCAGGGCTGGCGGCCCGACCTGTCGAAGGTGGTGGCGACCGGCAAGCGGGTCGCGGTGGTCGGCGCCGGGCCGGCCGGCCTCGCCTGCGCCGATCGCCTCGCGCGCGCCGGCGTGCAGGCCACCGTGTTCGACCGCTATGAGCAAATCGGCGGCCTGCTGCAGTTCGGCATCCCCAGTTTCAAGCTGGACAAGTCCGTCATCGCCACCCGCCGCGCGGTCCTGGAAGGCATGGGCGTGGCGTTCCGACTGGGCGTCGAGGTCGGCCGCGACGTCGGCATCGAGACCTTGCTGCAGGACTACGACGCAGTGTTCCTCGGCCTCGGCGCGTATCGCTACACCGATGGCGGGCTGCCGGGGCAGGACCTGCCGGGCGTGCTGCCGGCGCTGCCATTCCTGGTGCAGAACGGGCGCATCGTTGGCGGCGACGCGCCCGATGGGCGACCGATTGCCGGCTGGGAAACCGCGCTCGCGCTGCCCGACCTGCGCGGCAAGCGCGTGGTCGTGCTCGGCGGCGGCGATACCGGCATGGATTGCGTGCGCTCGGCGATCCGCCTCGGCGCGGCGCAGGTCACCTGCGCCTACCGCCGCGACGAGGCCAACATGCCCGGCTCCGCCCGCGAGGTGGCGAACGCGCGCGAGGAAGGCGTGCAATTCCTGTTCAACCGCCAGCCGCTGGCGATCCTCGCCGATGCCGCGGGCCAGGCATGCGGCGTGCAGGTGGTCGAAACACGCCTCGGCGCCGCCGACGCGAACGGCCGTCGCGCGGCGGAACCGATCGCCGGCAGCGAATCGATCCTCGAGGCCGACGTGGTGGTGATCGCCTTCGGGTTCTCACCACGCCCGCCCGCCTGGCTGGACGCCTTGGGCGTGCAGGCGCAGGCCAACGGCCGGCTGCAGGTCGGCGGCAACGGCCGGCTCCCCTACCAGACCGGGCATGATCGCCTGTTCGCCGGCGGCGACTGCGTGCGCGGCGCGGACCTGGTGGTGACCGCGGTGCAGGAAGGCCGCGACGCCGCGGCCAGCATCGTCCGCCTGCTGCGCGGCGCGAAGGCCATTCCCGCCCTGCTCACCAGCGCCTGAATGCGCGGCGCCGCGACCCGGCGCTGAATGACGGGGCGCTGCGGGGTTCCCGCGCCGCATGGCTGCGCCCAAGATAGGCGCATGCGCGCGCACCTGCCCCTGCTTGCCTGCCTCGGTGGCGCCCTCGCTTTCGCAGGGCCCGGATCGTCGGCGGCGCAGCAGGCAGCGGCGACCGCTGATGCGACGGTGTTCTACAAGTGCACCGATGCGAAGGGGCAGGTGTCGGTGCAGAACGGCACGCCCTGCGCCGCGGGCATGCGCCAGGAAATCCGCCGCATCGGCGAAGTCCGCACGGTCCCGGTGCCCGCGGCGAAGCCGAAAGCCGCGCCGGCGTCCGCGCCCCCGGTGCGCGGCGACTTCGTGCTGGTGGCCGGGCCGACGATGCAGCGCACGCCCGCCGCTGCAGCCGCGACCCTACCGCCACCCCCCACCCTGTTCGAGTGTTCGACCTGGGAGGGAACGCGCTACCTGGGGGAAACGGCGACCCCGGCGCCGCGTTGCGCACCGCTGCAGGTGGTGGGGATCGACGGCAGCGCTGCGCTGGGCATGGGCCAGGCCTGCGAGATGAAGCAGGATGCCTGCACGGAGGTGCCCGAAGCCCAGCGTTGCGCGGCCTGGTATCGGCGCATGGACGAGGCCGAGTTCCGCCTGCGCTACGCCAGCGATGCCGACCGCGGCGAGCGCCAGGCCGCGTTCACCTCCCTGGATGCGACGCTCAAGGCCAGCAACTGTTCGCCGGTCGCGCCGGCGACCGACGCCACGCCTTAGCCAACGCGTTCCCGCATCGTCCCCGATGCGCGCGACCGGGCATTGACGCCGCGTGCGCTGGTCCGCATGCGGATGGGATCAACGCAGGATTCGCGCGGACAGGCTGCATGCTCCGCTCCCGGCGACGCCCTGCCGAAAACATACTGCGTGCCGCTTTCGATCGGGCCGTTCCGTGCAACGACGCGTCGCCATCACCGGACTGGGAACCGTCTGCCCGCTCGGGCTGGATGTCGAACAAGTGTTGGCGTCCCTGCGCAACTCACAATCCGGGATCGTCGCGATGGAATGCGCCACGCTCGGCGCCGCCTTCCCCGCCGGGCGGGTGCAGGCGGATTACTCGACCGCATTCCCCAAACTGGAACAACCCTTCCTGGATCGCTGCCAGGCGATGGCGATCATCGCCGCGCGGGGGGCGATCGAAGACGCGGGGTTCGCCGGATTCGAGCGCCATGGATCGCGCGCCGGGTTGCACTACGGCAACGTCAACGGCGGCGTGGCGACCATCCATCAGTGGCATGCGGACATGTTGCTGGGTGGCAAGCGCAAGGCGCGACCGTTCACCGCGATGGCGATCATGTCCAACGGCGGCGCCGCCCAGGTCGCGATCCGGCATGCGATACAGGGCCCGGTGCTGACCCATGCGAGCGCCTGCGCATCGTCCGCGATCGCGATCGGCGAAGCCATGCGTGCGATCGCCGACGGGCGCCTGGACGTCGCCGTGGCCGGTGGTGCGGAGGCGCCTTTGGAGGCGCCGCTGTTCGGGGTGTTCGACGGGACGCGCGCGCTGTCGCCGATCGACGGCGCGGACCCGGCCGCGTCGTGCAAGCCCTTTTCGAGCCGGCGCTCAGGATTGGTGCTCGGCGAAGGCGCCGCGTTCCTGGTGCTGGAAGCGGAAGACCATGCGCGTGCACGCGGCGCCGTGATCCACGGCTACCTGGTCGGCTACGGGGTGGCCTGCGACGCGCACCACATCGGCATGCCGGCATCGGAGGGCCAGGTGCGATGCCTGCGGGCCGCGCTGGAGGACGCCGCCCTTGGACCCGCGCAGGTCGACTACGTCAACGCGCATGCCACCGCCACGGACGGCGGAGACGCGATCGAGGCGGCCTCGCTGCGCGAGGTCTTCGGCACCGGGCCCGACGCCCCCGCGGTGAGCTCCACCAAGTCCGTGCATGGCCACCTGCTCGGCGCGGCTGGCGCGCTGGAATGCCTGGTCTCCGTGCTCGCCACCCGCGAAGGCCTGTTGCCGGCAAGCGCGCATCTCGGCACCGCCGACCCGCGTTGCGCGCTGAACCATGTGGGCGAAGCCGCGCGCCCAAGCCGGATCCGCCATGCGCTCAGCTTTTCCTGCGGCTTCGGTGGCACCAACGCCGCCCTGGTCATCGCCCACCCCGGCACCAGCGCGCACTGAGCGAATGCACGCCATGCCCCACGGCGACATGCCCGCACCCCGCGCTGCACGCGAACGCGTCGCCCTCGATCCCACCACGTCGGGCGGCAGCGACGTCCTGTGGGTCCGGTTGTCGCCGGATGCCGCCACCGGCCTGCAGAACGTCACCCATGCGCTGCTCGACGAGATGCTGGCATTGCTCGATGGCCTCACCGCCGGCGGTGGTGCGGAGCACCGGCCGGGCCATGTCGTCCTGCAATCGCGGCATCCGGAGCACTTCTGCGTGGGCGGCGACCTGCGCCTGTTCGAGTCCTGCATCGCCCGTGGCGACGCGGTGGCGTTGCACGACTACTCCATGCGCTGCCTCGCGCTCATGCTCGGCTGGTCGACCGCGCTCTCCTCCCGCGCGACCTCGATCGCCCTCGTGCAGGGCCGTGCGCTGGGCGGCGGCTTCGAGATGGCGCTGGGCGCCGACCGCATCATCGCCGAGGAACGCAGCACGTTCGGATTCCCGGAGATCGTGTTCGGCCTGTTCCCTTGCACCGGCGCGATGGGCCTGTTGCAGCAACGGGTCGGCGCGCGCCAGGCCGAGCGCATGATGACCAACAACCGGCTCTACCGCGCCCGCGAATTGCATGCCATGGGCATCGTCGACGAGGTCTGCGCGGATGGCGAAGGCGAGGACGCCGTCGCGCGGTTCATCGCCGAACGCACGAGCCGGCATGCGGCGATGCTCGCGGTGCAGCGGATCCGCCTGCGCGCGAGCGGGCTGGACCGCGATGCCTGCATCCGCGTGGTCGACGACTGGGTGCACGCCGCGATGCATCTCTCGACGGACGAACGCCGCGCCTTGCGCACGCTCGTGCTCCTGCAGGGGGCGCAAACGCCGCAGCCGTCGCGCCACGGAGCCGGCACCCGATGAACCATCCCCATCCACGGAGGCAGCCCATGCAGACCACCGACATCTTCGAGGCCCTGAGCGCACTGGTCGTGGAACGCTACGGCACGCCCGCGACTCCGCTCGAACCCGGCACCCGCCAGTCCGACCTGGCGATCGACTCCATCCTGATGCTGGACCTGTTGATGGACATCGAGGACCGGTTCGGCTTCCGCTTCCGCTCGATGGAGTTGCCCCGCGATCCCGCGTTGTCGGACCTGGTGGCGCTGATCGAATCGAGCCTCGCGGCAGCGCGGCCTGGCCACTGATGCGCGGGCGGGCTCAGAATCCGTAGCGCAGGAAACCGCCGTCCACCGCGATGCATTCGCCGGTGACGTAGCTCGAGGCCGGCATGCACAGGAACGCGACCACCGAAGCGACTTCCTCGGGTTCGCCGACGCGGCCCATCGGCGTGCGTTGCAGGACTTCGTCGAGGTAATCGGGATCGGACAGCTTCGCCGACGTGCGGCGGGTGCGGATGTACCACGGCGCGACGCAGTTCACCCGCACGCCATCCTCGGCCCATTCCACCGCGAGGTTGCGGGTCATCTGGTGCAGCGCTGCCTTGCTCATGCCGTACGGCGCGCCGCTGCGCACGTGGGTGATGCCGGAGACGCTGCCGATGTTGACGATGCTCGAGGTCGCATGCCGCGCGAGCTGCGGATGCGCGGCGCGGCACAATTCGAACGCGGAGAACAGGTTGATCTCGAAGATGCCGCGCCACTGGTCCTCGCCGTAGTCGAGCGCGGGCCGGGTGAGGTTGCCGCCGGCGTTGTTGACCAGCAGGTGCAGCCCGCCCTGGTCGGCGGCCCAGTCCAGGATCTCCGCGCGTTGCTCCTCGTCGGTGACGTCGGCCGGCAGCGCGAGCACCGCGTCCTCCGGTCCCGGGAATTCCTCCTCGAGCTCCGCGCGCGCCCGTTCCAGCGCCGTCGCCTCGCGCGCCACCATCAGCACCTGCGCGCCCAGGCCCAGCAGCTCGCGGCAGATGGCCAGGCCTATGCCGGCACTGGCGCCGGTCACCAGCGCGCGTTGTCCCTCCAGGCTCCAGCGGTTGCGGTCCATGCGCGGCGTCCTCGTTGGCGTCGGGCGTAGGATAGGCCGACGCCGGCAATCGCCGCATCCGCACGGAGCCCCGCATGCCCCGGACCATCCGCCTGACCGCGGCCCTCTGCGCGACGCTCGCGCTCGCCGCCTGCGCGCCGCCGAAGCCGCCGGAAGAGGAACGCCGACCCGCGCCCCAGTCGCAACCCGACGCGGGATCGGCCTCGCCCTCGGCGATCGTCGAACACGCGAACGCCTACAAGGACCGCGCCCGTGAAGCGGTCCAACAGGCCGGGGAGGCCGCGGACCGCGAGCGCGCGGCCGCGGACGCCGCGGCGCGGTAGCTGCCTCAGTGGCGCGCGGCCACCCTCAGGGCGTCGCGCAGAAGCAGTGCGCGAGCGGCTGCACCCGGGCCTGGCCCTGGTGCTTGAGCAGGCGATCGACCAGGCGCAGCGGCGCCTGCGCCTGCACGTGTTGCAGCAGCAGCGCCTCGCCAACGCCGGTCGCGCGCAGCAGCGCCAGCCCGGCGCGGCTGTCGACCAGGCCGCCGAACCATTGCTCGAACGGCTTGGCACCCGGCTCGATGTAACGCACCTGCCAACCCTCGCGCTTGCCGAGCTTGGCGCGGGTGGCAGCCTCGGCGACCGCCGCGTCCAGCCCGCCCATCGCATCGACCAGGCCGCGCGCCTTCGCCTGCTCGCCGCTCCAGACCCGGCCCTGCGCCACCGCATCGACCTGTTCGACGCTGCGCCCGCGCGCCTGCGCGACCTTGCCGGTGAAGTCGCGGTAGCCCTTCTCGATCACCGCCTGCACCACCTGGCCGACGCCGGCATCGAGCGGGCGGGTGACGTCGAACGCGCCGGCATAGCGCGTGGTCGATACGCCGTCGGTGCGCACGCCGAGCTTGGCCAGGCCGCGGTCGACGGTGGGGAACAGGCCGAAGATGCCGATCGACCCGGTGATCGTGGACGGGTCGGCGTAGATGCGGTCGGCGTTCATGCTGATCCAGTAGCCGCCCGACGCGGCGACATCGCCCATCGAGACCACCACCGGCTTGCCGGCCTCCTTCAGAGCGGCGACCTCGCGGCGGATCTGCTCGGAGGCGAACACCTCGCCGCCGGGCGAGTTCACCCGCAGCACCACCGCCTTCACGTTGTCGTCGTCGCGGGCCTCGCGCAGCAGCGCGCTGGTCGAATCGCCGCCGACGCTGCCCGGGGGCAGGTCGCCGCCGGCGATCTCGCCCTCGGCCACCACCACCGCGACCTGCGGGCGCAGGTCGGCCTGCGGCAGGGCGCCGTCGACGTGCTGCAGGTAGGTGTCGAGGTCCACCGCGCGGTAGCCGTCCTCGGCATCGGGATCGGGCGCGCCGCGCTCGGCCAACAGGTCCTGCACCTGCTCGCGGGTCTTCAGCCCGTCGACCAGCTTCTGCTTCAGCGCCATCTGCGCAAGGTCGCCGCGATAGGCCTCGACCTGCGACGGCAGCGCATCGACCTGCGCGGCCAACACCGCCGGCGCGATGCCGCGCGCCTTGCCGAGGTCGGCGAGCATCCGCTGCCACACGTCGTGCATCCAGAACAGGCTGGCTTCCTTCGAGGCCGGCGACGCCGCGTCGAGCACGTAGGGCTCCGCCGCCGACTTGAACGTGCCGACCTTGAACAGGTGCATGTCCACGCCGAGCTTGTCCTGCAGGCCCTCGCGGTAGTACTGCCGGTACGAGGCCAGGCCTTCCAGCATCACCCCGCCCTGCGACATCGGGTCGAGGTAGACCTCGTTCGCCTGCGCGGCCAGCAGGTACTGGCCCTGGCTGAAGTTGTCGCCGAACGCGACCACCTGCTTGCCGGACGCCTTGACCGCGGCGATCGCCGCGGCGACGTCGCGGGCGGAGGCGAAGCCACCCGGCTGGAATTCGTCGAGCTGCAGCACCACGCGCTCGATGCGCTTGTCGGTGCGGGCCGATTCCAGCGCGCGCAGCAGGTCGCGCAGGCGCACCTCGCGGCAGTCCTCGCCATCGGTGGCGCGGGCGAAGGCGCGGCTCAACGGATCGCAGCTGAACTGCTCCACCAGCCGGCCCTGCGGCGCCAGCACCAGCGTCGTGCGCTCGGCCAGCGGCGCCAGCTTGCCGCCGCCCAGCATCGCCGCCAGCAGCAGCGCGAGCACCAGCAGGAACAACAGGTTGAAGACCAGCCGGCGGCTGAAGTTCACCGCGTCCCACAAACCGATGACGATGCGGGCGATGGGGCCGCGGGTGCGCGGTGGATTCATTGCGGACTCCGGATGGAACCTGATGCGGGCGATGGCCGGATGCTACCCGGCGGGCGTGAATGGCTCATGCGGCATCGGTCACGGTGACCGATGGCGCGTCGCTGGAGATGGGGATGCGCGCGCTGCTGCGCAAGAACCGGCGCGCCAGCAACAGCGCCGCGACCGACAACCCGGCGGTCAGTCCCAGCCACATGCCGCGCGGGCCCCAGCCCAGCCACAGGCCCAGCCCGGCGCCCACCGGCATGCCGATCCCCCAGTAGGCCAGCGCCGCCAGCCACATCGGCACCCGGGTGTCCTTCAGCCCGCGCAAGGCACCGGCGGACAGCACCTGGATCCCGTCCGGGAACTGGAACAGCGCCGCGTACAGCAACAGGGTGGCGGCCAGCGCGGCGACCGCCGCATCCGCGGTGTAGAGCCCGGCGATCGCATCGTGCCCGCCGAGCAGGACCAGCGCCGACAGCGCCTGCGTACCCAGCACCAGGGCGATGCCAGCGGCATAGGCGCGGCGGATGCCGCCGCGGTCGCCGCGGCCCAGCGCATGGCCGACGCGCACGGTGGTGGCCTCGGCGACGCCGAACGGGACCATGAAGCACAGGGAGGCGACGTTGATCGCGATCTGGTGCGCGGCCACCGGCAGCTCGCCGAGGCGGCCGATCAGCAGCGCGGTCACGATGAACAGGCTGCCTTCCATCGCCACCGTGACCCCGATCGGCAGTCCGGTGCCCAGCAGCCCGCGCAACACCGGCCAGCGCGGCGCCTCCAGGTGCGCGAACAGCTGCAGGTCGGCGAAGCGCGCCGAGCGCGCGAGGTACAGCGCGAAGGCCAGCGCCTGCGCCCAGAACATCGCCGCCGACGCCCAGCCCAGGCCCGCCGCGCCCAGCGCGGGCAGGCGGCCGAGGCCGTTGGTCAGCGCATAGCCCAAGGGCGCGAGCAGCAGCAGGCCGCCGAAGCCCAGCACCATCGTCGGCATCGACCAGTGCAAACCGTCGCTGAGGTAGCGCATCGCCAGGTACAGGGTGAACGCCGGGATGCCCCAGCGGATCGCGTGCAGGAAGGCGGTGGCCCCGGGGACGATGTCGGCGGCGATGCCCATCGGCGCCAGCGCCAGCGGCAGCACGCTGAGCAGGGCGAACAGCAGCACCCCGAGGCCCGCGGCCAGCCACAGCGACTGCCGGAACAGCGGCCCGATCTCCGCGCGGCGGCCAGCGCCGTCGAGCTGCGACACCGACGGCGGCAGCGCCATCAGCGTGCCCATCGGCACCATCATCGGCAGCCAGAACAGGGCGGTGCCGACCGCGACGGCGGCCAGCGTGGTGGTGCCGTGGTGGCCGGCGATCACGGTGTCGACGAAGCCGACCAGGCCATGCGACAGGTGCCCGGCCGCCAACGGCGCGGCCAGGCGCGCACTGGCGCGCACTTCGTCGAGGAAGCGGGGCGGGCTGCTGGCCATGGGGTCCGATCAGGGGCGGCGCGGCTGGCATCGCCGCGCGCGGGCTGCCATCTTACCCGCCTCGACGCCATGCCCCGGTCGGATCGCCGATGACCACGCCCCACGCCGAAACACCGCCCGCACCTGCCAGCGCGACCGCCGAAGCGACGCACGCCCCCTGCCGCAACTGCGGCACGCCCCTGCTCGGCCCGCACTGCTACGCCTGCGGCCAGCCGGTGAAGGGCCTGGTGCGCCCGCTGGGCAACCTGTTCGGCGACCTGATGGACAGCGTGTTCAACATCGACACGCGCATCGTGCGCACGCTGGGGCCGTTGTTCGCCAGGCCGGGCATGCTGACCACCGAATACTTCGCCGGCCGCCAGGTGCGCTATGTCACCCCGGTGCGGCTGTTCTTCTTCCTGTGCATCCTCGCGTTCTTCGTGGGGCGCTTCGCGATCGACGGCGATTCAGGCGTCAACGTCAACATCGGCGACCAGGACGATTCGATCGGCGCGGCGACCACCGAGGCGCAGGTGATCGCCCGCCGCGACGAAGCCCTGGCGCGGCTCGCGACGCAGCGCGCGAAGCTGCCGGACGGGCCGGGCAAGGCCGGGGCCGATGCCGGCCTGCGCGCGGGCGAAGCCGCCATCCGCGCCGAGTCCGAGCGTCGCCTCGCCAACCTGCGCGAAGCGGGCAAGGCCGGCAAGCCGGTGCCGCCGCCGGACGAGGAGTCGATGAACTTCAACGGCAAGCCCTGGGACGCCCGCACCAATCCGCTGCACCTGCCGGGCGCACCGGGCTTCGTCGATGGCTGGTTCAACGACAAGGTGGGCCGCGCCAAGCAGAACCTCGCGCGGATCAAGGCCGATCCCTCGCAGTACACGCAGGCCTTCATCGGTGCGATCCCGACCGCGCTGTTCGTGCTGGTGCCGCTGTTCGCGCTGATGCTGAAGCTCGCGTTCGTGTTCAAGCGCCGGCTGTACATGGAGCACGTGGTGGTCGCGCTGCACAGCCACGCCTTCCTCAGCCTCGACTTGCTGCTGGTGTTCGGCTGCATGCTGTTGCAGGGGCTGGTGCCGGATGGGGGCCTGCTGGACGACGCGCTGGCTTGGTGCATCGGCTTGCTGGTGGCCTGGGCGCCGATCTACCTGCTGCTGATGCAGAAGCGCGTGTACGCGCAGGGCTGGCCGATGACCCTGCTGAAGTACTGGGCGCTGGGGACGGTGTACATGGTGCTGCTCAGCCTGGCGATCGTTGCCGCCGCCGCCGCCAGCCTGGTGTGGATGTAACCGGCTAGCCCTGCACGCGCGCCAGCAGCCAGGCGCCGCGGGTCGCCGCCGGCTGCGCGAGCAGCGCGCGCCGCAGTTCGGCGCGTGCCTCCGGCGGGGTGCTCTGCGCAAGCCGCGCCAACGCCT
>JAFLEB010000081.1 GCA_017302075.1 Lysobacterales bacterium | reverse complement strand
CGTGCTGAAGAACAGCTGATCCCGGCCCGGAGCGCGCCATGCTGACCCTCCTGTTGCTGGTGATCCTCGCCGCCCTGGTGTTCGAGTTCATCAACGGCTTCCACGACACCGCCAACTCCATCGCCACCGTGGTCGCGACCAAGGTGCTCTCGCCCGGCCAAGCGGTGATGCTGGCGGCGAGCATGAACCTGGTCGGCGCCTTCGCCGGCACCGCGGTGGCCAAGACCATCGCCAGCGGCCTGATCAACCAGGACGTGGTGATGGTGACCTCGCAGGTGATCCTGTGCGCGCTGACGGGCGCGATCATCTGGAACCTGATCACCTGGTGGTTCGGCCTGCCGTCGTCGTCGTCGCACGCACTGATCGGCGGCCTGTGCGGCGCGGCGCTGGCCGCGGCCGACAACGACTGGCACGCGCTGGTCTGGTCCAAGCTCGGCGATGGCGGCTGGACGACCAACAAGGGCCTGCTGTGGAAGGTGGTGGTGCCGATGGTCAGCTCGCCGATCGCCGGCTTCACCCTCGGGGTGCTGATCCTCGGCCTGCTGTACGGGATCATCTGGGGCATGGGCCGCGCCGGCGGCGCGTTGGCGCGGATGGCCCGCCCGCGCTGGGTCAACGCCTTCTTCGGCAAGGCGCAGATCCTCTCGGCCGGCTACATGGGCTTCGCCCACGGCAAGCAGGATGCGCAGAAGACCATGGGCATCATCGCGCTGGCGATCTTCGGGGCGCAGCAGGCCGGCACCCTGGACAGCCTGCCGGGCTGGTTGTCGTTCATCCATCCTGACGGCGGCGAGCAGGACATCGACACCTGGATCATCGGCACCTGCGCGCTGGTGATGGCGGCCGGCACCGCGATGGGTGGCTGGCGCATCATCAAGACGCTGGGCCACAAGATGGTCAAGCTGCAGCCGATCGACGGCTTCGCCGCCGAGACCGCCTCGGCCACGATCCTGGTGACCGCCTCGAACTTCGGCATGCCGGTGTCGACCACGCACAGCATCTCCACCGCGATCATGGGCGTCGGCTTCGGCAAGAACCCGCGCAAGCTCAAGATCTCGGTGATCGAACGCATCATCTGGGCCTGGATCCTGACCATCCCGGCCGCTGGTGGCTTCGCCTACCTGCTGCTGCGGCTGGCCGAGGCGATGGGCTGGACCTGAGCCACGCGGCCCCGGTCGCGGATGCGAAAACGCCGGCCCCGGGCCGGCGTTTTGCTTGGTCGGTCGCGGCTGCCCGCGTTTACAGGAGGTCGCCGCCCGCCGACATCCGCCGCTCCATTTCGTCGCCCATGCCGCCGATCTCCAGCACCAGGCGGTCGACCTCGGCGGCGTCGAGGCAGTCGTACGGCCGGTTCTCGCACAGCTGCAGGTAGGGCACGCCGTCGAGCTCGCCGATCGCGAGGTAGCCGACCCGGCTGGCCCAGTTGAAGGCGAGGGCGCGGCGCGCGTCCAGCCCGGTGGTCGGCGCGATCGCCGTGCTCACCCGCAGGTAGCCGCGGCCGTCGTCGTCCTGCAGCTCCGACAGGAAAATCGCCTGGTGCCGCTTGCCCTGCGCCAGCGACAGCTCCACGCAGGCCACGAACGGATCCTGCAGGGTGAGCTTGTAGCCGGCGGCGCTGAGGTGGCTGCGGACTTGTTCGAAGTTGTGCATCGCGGGGACCGAGGCGGGGGAATCGTTATGCTAACCCGATGGGCACGCCGCCTGGCCACTCGCCGGAAACCGCCATCCTCGCCGCGATCCGCGCGGTGCCGCCCGGGCAGGTCGCGGGCTACGGGGTGATCGCGCGCCGCGCCGGGCTGCCGGGGCGCGCTCGGCTGGTGGCACGGATCCTGGCCGCGAACGACGACCCAGCGCTGCCGTGGCACCGGGTTCTGCGGTCGGACGGGCGCATCGCGTTCCCGCCGGGATCGCGGGGATATCGCGAACAGGCGCGGCGGCTCGTGGCCGAAGGCGTGCCGGTGCAGGGCGGGCGGGTGCGGATGCCGGCCGACGATGGGTCGCTGGATGCCGCCATCTGGTCGCCGCGCTGAGGCGCTGCGCCGTATGATGTTGCACCGCAACGCGGATCGCAGGACGCACGGATGCCGTTCAACCTCCCCCGGGTCACCAAGGCGCTGTTGATCGCCAACGTCGTCGCCTACCTGCTGCAGTGGGTGGTGGGCGAGCAGGCGTACGCGTTCCTCGAACTCTGGCCCTACGTGCCCGATGCCCCCGAGCAGTGGTTCATGCCGTGGCAGTTACTGACCTACGGCTTCCTGCACGACCCCGGCAACATCGCCCACATTGCCTTCAACATGCTGGCGCTGGTCATGTTCGGCGCACCGCTGGAATACACGTGGGGGCCGCGTCGTTACCTGACGTATTACCTGACGGCCGTGGCTGGTGCCGGCCTCTGCCAGTTGCTGGTGACCTCGTGGATGGCGGCCTCGACCGGGAATGTCGGCAGCACCGTGGGCGCGTCGGGCGGCGTGTTCGGCCTGCTGCTGGCCTACGGGATGCTGTTCCCGAACCAGCGGGTGATGCTGCTGATCCCGCCCATCCCGATGCGCGCGCGCACGCTGGTGATCCTCTACGGCCTGTTCGAGCTGATGCTGGGGTTCACCGGCCTGCAGCCCGGGGTGGCCCACTTCGCGCACCTCGGCGGGATGCTGTTCGGCTGGCTGCTGATCCGCTACTGGCGCGGGCAGCCGCCGTTCGGGCGCGGCCGGGGACCGCGCTTGCGGGTGGTCCGCTAGCCGCGCGGCGGCGGCGAGGCCGCCTCAGGGAAAGACCTGGATCCAGTCTTCCGGCTTGCGCTGCATCGCGCTGCCGGCCTTGCATGCGAATGCCGTCGCGAAGGCGGGCTCCTGCATGATCGCCCCGTTGGCGCGCCAGCGACCGGGCGGGCGCACGTCCTGCAGGCTGCGGCGTTGTGCCTCGTCATCGGTGACCTGTTGCGCCCAGACGTGCGCCCAGGCGCGGTAGAACGCCTTGTCGGCTTCCGCGCCGCCGTCCGGCAGCGCCGCCTTCATCGCATCGCGGGCCAGGCCGAGGCCGGCGATGTCGGCGATCGCGGCATCGCGGGTAAGGCGGCCATTGACCTTCACGTTGCCGAGTTGCGGGTAGGCGAATCCGTCGTACAGCGTCGCCACCTGCTGCAGCCTGGCGTCCCAGGCGGCGGCTTCGGTGGGTGTCCACCAGTCCCGCAACGCGCCCTTGGCGTCCACCAGCCGGCCGCGCATGTCGACTACGTGGCTGAGCTCATGGCCGACCAGCGCGCCGAACGCACCGTAGCGGGCAGCTGCCGGCATCGACGCATCGAGGACCGGCGCCTGCAGCATGGCCGCGGTGACGATCAGCCGGTTGTGCGCCAGCTCGTACGCCAGCGCGGGCTCCTGCGGCAGTACCTCCCAGCGACGACCGGCATTGTCGCGGCCGATCCGGCGCATTTCCTCGCGATGCCGCCAGGTCGCGGCGATCAGCATGTTGCCGCCGAAGCTGCCGCGGCCCATCGGTTGCACGCTGTAGTCGAGGTCGCGCCTCGGGGTGCCGACTTCGATGCGCAGGTCCTTCAGCTTCGCCAGGGCCTCCGCCTTGGCGGCATCGCCCATCCAGGTGCTGCCTTCGACCGCGCGCGCCAGCGCGTCGCGGACCTGGCCGGCGATGGCCTCCGCCTGCTGCCGATCCTGCGCCGTGAGGTGTCGCGCCGCATACTCGCGGCCCAGCATGGGCCCGGCGGCGAGGTTGATCGCGTCCAGCGCCTGTTGCCAGCGCGGTGCGGGCATCGTCTCCCCGCGCAGCACCTTGCCGCGGAAGTCGAAGGAGGCATCGCGCCAAGGCTTGGCCAGGTAAGGCGCCATTGCGTCGCCGATGCGCCAGCGCAGGTAGCTCTTCCACTGTTGCGGCTTCAGCCCCGCGACCAGCTTGTCGAGTTGCGCGAAAAGCGCGGGGTTGGCGATGGACACGGTGTCGTCGCTGACGCCCTGGGCCTTGAGGAACGCGTCGAGCTGCAGGTTGCGGTACTGCTTGCCGAGGCCGGAAGTGGGGACTGGCGAGAAGTTCGCGCGTGGATCGCGCAGGTCGACCAGCGGACGCGAGGCGCTGGCGATCCGGGTCTCGAGCTCGACCACCGAGCGGGCCTCGGCGGCGGCGGATTCCGCGGGCACGCCGGTCAGGACCAGGATCTTCTGGACGTACTCGGCGTACCGCCCCAGCAGGGCGCGGGTGTCGGCGTCGCTGCGGGTGTAGTAGGCAGGATCCGGCAGGCCCAGGCCGCCCTGGCCGAAATAGCCCAGGTGCCGCCCCAGGTCGCGCAGGTCGAGTTCGGCGCTGAAGTTGAAGGCCACGGGGATGCCGACCTGGTGCAGGGCGGCGATCGCCGGGGCGATGTCCTTGGGCTTGCGGATCGCGTCGATCCGCTGGAGCAGGGGGGCCACCGGGTTCGCGCCGTCGCGGTCGATCGCGGCCTCATCAAGTCCGCTCGCCCAGAAGTCGCCCAGCAGTTTCTGCACATTGCCTTGCGGGGCGTTCATCGCCGCGTCCAGCAGGTCGCGCTGCTGCTGGAGGGCGAGTGCGCTCAGCTGGCCTAGCGAGGAGATCGCGCCGCTGGCCGGCATCGGATTCGCCTTCAACCAGGCGCTGTTGGCCTCGGCGTAGAAATCGGTGCAAGCGGCGCTGGCCGCGGGCTTCGGCGCGGGCTTCTTTTTCTTCGCGGCGGTCGCGTCGCCGGTGGCAGCCCCGGCAAGGAGGGCGAGGGCCAATGCGAATGCAAGCGGGCGCGGCGTCGGCATGCGGCGGGAACTCCGTAGCGGGCAGGGGGCCGAGTGTAGCAGCGCCTCCAACGGGCTCGTTCGCCACCCGTTCAGCGTCGCGCGATGCCGCGTTGGGCTGCCGTCCCGTGGCCCAATCCTCGTCCCGGCGCGACCGACCGCACTGGACTTTGTCGTGCGTGGCGGGCTAGGTTTCGTCGATTGCATGCCTTGGGAGGGGCGTCGATGTCGAATTCAGGTTCCGCCGTGCCGCAGCTCACGTTCCGCGCCGTGCTGTTGGCCATCGTCCTCGCGGTGATCCTGTCCGCGGCCAACGCCTACCTCGGCCTGTTCGCGGGCTTGACCATCGCCACCGCGATCCCGGCGGCGGTCGTCTCGATGGGCGTGCTGCGCCTGCTCGGCGGCGGCACCATCCTCGAGAACAACATCGTGCAGACCGGTGCCTCCGCCGGTTCGTCGATCGCGGCCGGCGTGATCTTCACCATCCCCGCGCTGATCATCCTGGGCTACTGGCAGGACTTCAAATATTCCTGGGTGCTGGCGATCGCCGGCCTGGGCGGCCTGCTCGGCGTGCTGTTCTCGGTGCCGCTGCGGCGCTCGATGATCGTCGAGGAGCCGCTGCCGTTCCCCGAGGGCAAGGCGGCGGCGGAAGTGCTGAAGGCTGGCGAGAACCCCGGTCCCGGCCTGAAGATCCTGGGCTTCTCCGCCGCGCTGGGCGGCCTGATCAAGGCCGCGGCGGCGAGCGGCATGAAGCTGATCCCCGACACCGCCGCGGGCGCCGGCTTCTTCGGCAAGTACCTCGGCTACATGGGCACCAACCTGTCGCCCGCCCTGCTCGGCGTGGGTTACATCGTCGGCCTCAACATCGGCATCGTGGTGGTCTCCGGTTCGATCCTGTCCTGGCACATCGCGATCCCGCTGTACCACATGTTCTTCCTCGACTCCGACCCGGCGCTGGCGGCCAACATCGCCGGCGCGGGCGCCGAGGACATCGCCGGCGCGATCTGGTCGGCGAAGATCCGCTACCTCGGCGTCGGCGCGATGCTGATCGGTGGTGCGTGGACGCTGTTCTCGCTGCGCAATTCGCTGCTGTCCGGCGTGCGCAGCGGCATCGCCGCGGCCCGCGCGGGATCCGACGCGAACGTCGCCGAGACCGAGCGCGACCTGCCGATGAAGTGGATGCTGGTGGCGCTGGTCGCGTTCGTGGTGCCGCTGCTGCTGCTGTACCAGGCGATCGTGGGCATGTGGCACGTGAGCATCCCGATGGCAATCATCATGGTCGTCGCCGGCTTCCTGTTCGTGTCCGTGTCCGCCTACCTCGCCGGCCTGGTCGGGTCGTCGAACAACCCGGTCTCGGGCATCACCATCGCCACCATCCTGTTCGCCTCGGTGGTGCTGATGGTGTTGCTGGGCGAGGCGGGCCGAACCGCGGTCGGCGCCGGCGGCGCGCCGCTGGGCGCGGTCGCCGCGATCATGATCGGCGCCGTGGTGTGCTGCGCGGCGGCGGTCGGCGGCGACAACCTGCAGGACCTCAAGGCCGGTTACCTGGTCGGCGCGACTCCGTGGAAGCAGCAGCTGATGCTGGGCATCGGCGCGTTCTCCTGCGCGCTGATCATGGCGCCGGTACTGAACCTGCTGGCGCAGGCCTACGGTATCGGCGCCCCCACCCCGGAGCATCCCAACTCGCTCGCCGCGCCGCAGGCCACGCTGATGGCGTCGGTTGCGGGCGGCATGTTCGGCGGCAAGGACCTGCCGTGGATGATCATCGGGATCGGTGCAGCGGTCGGCGCGGTGATCATCGCCATCGACGAGATGCTCAAGGCGCGCGGCAGCAGCTTCCGCGTGCCGGTGCTGGCCGCGGCGATCGGCATCTACCTGCCGCTCGAGCTGATGGTGCCGATCTTCCTCGGCGGCCTGCTGGCGCACCTGGTGGAGAAGCGGCACGGCATGGTCGGCAGCCACGACGAGGCCGCGCGCGACCGCCTGCATCGCCCGGGTACGCTGTTCTCGGCCGGCCTGATCACCGGCGAGGCGCTGATGGGCATCCTGATCGCGATCCCGATCGTGGCGACCGGTCGCCCCGACGTGATCGCGCTGCCCGAGCACCTGCAGTTCGGCAAGTACCTCGGCCTCGCGGTGCTCGCGCTGGTCGCCTGGCTGCTCTACCGCACCGGCGCCAAGGCCAATCCGAACGCCTGATCCATCCGCGCCCGCGCATGCCGCGGGCGCTTTCCTGTCGCGCAGTACGTCATTCCGCATCACGGACACCGCCATGAACCTTCGCCTCGCCATCCTCCCGCTCGCCCTCGCGCTGTCGCTGCCGTCCGTGGCCGATGCTGCCCGCGGCTTCGCCGTGCGCGACATGGCCTACATGGACCGCCATTCCTCGCCGACGCTGTCGCCGGACGGGCGCGTGCTGGTGTTCGCCAAGCGCGTGGTCGACAAGGACAGCAACAAGTCCAGCACCTCGCTGTGGATCCGCAACCTGGCCACGCGCGACATGCGCCCGCCGTCGCGGCTGACGCCGGAAGGCTGGAACGTCAACTCGCCGGCGTTCTCGCCGGACGGCAAGTCCGTGTACTTCCTGAGCGCGAAGTCGGGTTCGATGCAGCTGTACGCGATGCCGGTCGCGGGTGGCGAGCCGAAGCGCCTGACCGATACCGCGGTGGATGTCGATGGCTACAAGCTCTCGCCCGACGGCCGCCAGGTCGCGTTGGCGCTGGCGGTGTTCCCGGGCTGCAAGGCGGACCTCGATTGCACGAAGAAGAAGCTCGATGAAGCCGGGGCGGCGAAGGCCAGCGGCCAAGTCTTCGACCGCATGTTCATCCGCCACTGGGACACCTGGAACGACGGGCGCCTGAACCGCGTGTTCGCGGCGAAGTTGGGTGGCGAGGGCATGGCCAAGGGCGGCACGTTGCTGAGCGGCGACATCGCCGGCGACATCCCCTCCAAGCCGTTCGGCGACCTGTCCGACTTCGCGTGGTCGCCCGACGGCAAGTCGGTGGCGATGAGCGTGCGCCAGGCCGATCGCGAGGAACCCTGGAACACCAACTTCGACATCTGGCTGGTCGCGGCCGATGGCAGCGGCGCGCGCAACCTGACCGCCGCCAACAAGGCTTGGGATGCCGGCCCGGTGTTCAGCGCGGACGGCAAGACCCTGTACTACCGCGCGATGGCGCGCCCGGGCTTCGAGGCCGACCGCTTCGCGCTGATGGCGATGGACTTGGCCACCGGCAAGGCCAGGGAACTGGCGCCGAAGTGGGATGCGTCCGCCGACGGCATCACCCTGTCCGCCGACGGCCAGTGGCTGTACACCACCGCGCAGGAGCTGGGCCAGCATCCGCTGTTCCGCGTCTCGCTGGCCAACGGTGAAGTCGAAACCGTGGTGAAGGACGGCAGCGTGTCGGCGTTCGACCTCGCCGGGTCGACGCTGGCGGTGTCGCGCAACTCGCTCAAGAGCGGCGACGTGGTGTACGCCACCAGCGCCGACGGCAAGGCCCCGCTGCGCGCGATCACCCCGAGTGCGGGCGAGATGCTGCCGGACGTCGCGTGGGGCGACTACGAGCAGTTCACCTTCGCCGGCTGGAACAACGAGACCGTTCACGGCTACGTGGTCAAGCCGTGGAACTACACGCCCGGCAAGAAGTATCCGGTCGCGTTCCTGATCCACGGCGGCCCGCAGGGCAGCTTCGGCAACGGCTGGAGCTACCGCTGGAACCCGCAGACCTATGCGGGCCAGGGCTACGCGGTGGTGATGATCGACTTCCACGGCAGCACCGGCTACGGCCAGGCATTCACCGACGCGATCAGCCAGCACTGGGGCGACCGCCCGCTGGAGGACCTGCAGAAGGGCTGGGCCGCGGCGCAGCGGAAGTACGCCTTCCTCGACGGCGGCAAGGCTTGCGCGCTGGGCGCCAGCTACGGCGGCTTCATGGTCAATTGGATCGCCGGCAACTGGAACGCGCCGTGGAAGTGCCTGGTCAGCCACGACGGCGTGTTCGACCAGCGGATGATGGGCTACGCCACCGAGGAGCTGTGGTTCACCGAATGGGAGCAGGGCGGCACGCCCTACGACGTCCCGAAGCAGTACGAGCAGTTCAACCCGGTGAACCACGTGTCTGCGTTCAAGGTGCCGATGCTGGTGATCCACGGCCAGCTCGACTACCGCATCCCGGTCGAGCAGGGCATCGCCCTGTTCACCGCGCACCAGCGCCGCGGCGTCGAATCGAAGTTCCTGTACTTCCCCGACGAGAACCACTGGGTGCTGAAGCCGCAGAACAGCGTGCTCTGGCACGACACGGTCAACGACTGGCTGAAGCAGCACATCGGGCAGTGACCTCCCCTGCCGCCGGGCGCTACCGCGCCCGCGGCGCTTCCATCGGAATTTCGCATGGCGCTTGAATCGACCGCACCCGCCACCGCCCTGATCACCAACGACGCTGCCGTGCTCGGCTTGCTGGCGATCATCCTGGGCTTCGTGTTCTGGGGCGCGTCGCGTGAGCGGGGATTCTGGAAGAAGTTCTACGCGGTGGTGCCGGCGATCCTGCCCTGCTACCTGTTGCCGGCCATCGCCAACAGCGTCGGGCTGATCGATGGCGCGGGCTCGGGGCTGTACCCGATGGCGCGCGACTACCTGCTGCCGGCGTCGCTCGTGCTGTTCTGCGTGTCGATGGACATCGGCGGCATCGCCAAGCTCGGGCCGAAGGCGCTGGTGATGTTCCTGACCGGCACCCTCGGCGTGATGCTGGGCGCGGTGGTGTCGTTCAACGTGATGGGCCTGGTGCATCCGGAGACCGTGGCGGGCGAGACCTGGCGCGGCATGACCACGCTCACCGGCAGCTGGATCGGCGGCGGCGCCAACCAGGCCGCGATGAAGGAAGTGTTCCAGGTCGATGCCACCCTGTTCGGGCAGTTCGCCGCGGTCGACGTGATCGTGGGCTACGTGTGGATGGCGACGCTGCTGTTCATGGCGTCGCGCGCGGATGCGTGGGATCGCTGGCTGAAGGCGGATACCTCCGCGATCGAGACCCTGAAGCAGCGCATGGCCAGCTACCAGGCGCAGCACGCGCGGATCGCATCGACGACCGACCTGGTGCTGATCTTCGCGGTCGGGATCGGCGCCACCGGCATCGCGCATTTCCTCGCCGAACCGCTGGTCGCCTGGATCCGGTCGATGCCGGCCGACTGGCGCCTGCAGGACTACAGCCTGGATTCGCGCTTCTTCTGGCTGGTGGTGATCGCCACCACCATCGGCGTGCTGGCCAGCCTGACCCGGGCGCGCCAGCTCGAGGGCGCGGGCGCCTCCAAGATCGGCACTGTGTTCCTGTACGTGCTGATCGCCACGATCGGCATGCAGATGGACCTGAAGGCGCTGGCCGACAAGCCCTTCCTGCTGCTGCTCGGCCTCATCTGGATCTCGGTGCACGCGGGCCTGATGCTGCTGGTGGCGCGGCTGATCCGCGCGCCGCTGTTCTTCATGGCGGTCGGCTCGCAGGCGAACATCGGTGCAGCCGCCAGCGCGCCGGTGGTGGCCAGTGCCTTCCATCCGGCGCTGGCGCCGGTGGGCGTGCTGCTCGCGGTGCTGGGCTACGTGCTGGGCACCTACTGCGCCTACCTGACCGGCCTGGCGCTGCAGGCGATGGCCGGTGCCTGATCGCTACAACCAGCGCACCTTGCGCAGGTAGCGGTAGAGCACGACGCAGGCCAGCAGGACGGTGCCGATCAGGACCGGATAGGCGTACGGCTTGTCGAGTTCCGGCATGTGCGCGAAGTTCATGCCGTACCAGCTCGCGATCAGCGTCGGCAGCGCCAGCAGGCCGGCCCAGCCGGCGAGCTTCTTGACGATCTCGCCCTGCGCGACGGTCACCAGCGACAGGTTGACGTTCATCGCCGCGGAGACCATCTCGCGCTGGGTGTCGATGGTGTCGCGCACGCGCGCGGCGTGGTCCTCGACGTCGCGGAAGTAGGGGCGCACCTCGTCCGGGATCAGGATCGCCGGGCTGCGCATCAGCTGCGACAGGATGTCCTGCATCGGCGCGACCGCCAGCCGCATCAGGGTCAGTTCCTTGCGCAGCTCGTACAGCTTGCGGATGGTGCCGCGCTTGTAGGTTTCGGCGAACACGTCGTGCTCAAGCGCGTCGAGTTCGCCGCCGAAGGCGGACACGATCGGCTGGTAGTTGTCGACCACGAAATCCAGCACCGCATGCAGCGCCACGCTCGGGCCGTGCGCCAGCATCTCCGGGTCGCGCTCCAGCCGCTGGCGCACCGGGGCGTAGCTCAGCGACGCGCCATGGCGCACGGTGACCAGGAAGCGCGGCCCGACGAACAGGTGGGTCTCGCCGAAGCGCACGTGGCCGTCGACTTCCTGCGCGGTGTGCGCGGCGATGAACAGGCTGTTGCCGTAGGTCTCGATCTTCGGCCGCTGGTGCGCGTTGTGCGCGTCCTCGACGGCGAGGTCGTGCAGCCCGAATTCCTCCTGCAGGGTGTCGAGCAGCGACTCATGCGGCTCGTACAGGCCGACCCAGACGAAGCTGCCGTCGTCGACCGCGAGCACGTCGCTGATCTGCGCCAGGCTGATGTCGCGGCGGCGGCCGGCGCGGTCGTAGGCCGCGCAGTTGACGACGCAGGCGGGCAGGGCGGGTCGCGGGTCGGTCATCGGCGCATCCTGCCCGCGGCGGGACGGGGCATCAAGGCGCGCGTCGCGGCCAGGCCCGCGCCAGCGCGGCGTGGATCGGCAGCAGCAGCGCGATCCAGTGCCCGTTGCGTTGCGGCAGCGCCTGCAGCCACAGCGGCAGGCAGGCCAGG
>JAFLEB010000080.1 GCA_017302075.1 Lysobacterales bacterium | reverse complement strand
CCGGACGACAAGCCCCTGCTGGGGCTGTTCGAGCCGGACCACATGCGCTACGGCCACGACCGCCCGGGCGACGGCGCCGGCGAGCCGACCCTGGCCGAGATGACCCGCGCCGCGATCGCCCGGTTGGCCCGCGATGCCGACGGCTACGTGCTGCTGGTGGAAGGCGGGCGGATCGACCATGCCAACCACTCCGGCAACGCCTATCGCGCGCTCGACGAAACCATCGGCCTGTCCGATGCCGTGCGTGCCGCGATCGAGATGACCTCGGCCGAGGACACCCTGGTGCTGGTCACCGCCGACCACTCGCACACCTTGAATTTCGTCGGCTACCCGGTGCGCGGCAACCCGATCCTTGGCAAGGTCCAGGGCGCGGGCGGCGAGGACGGCTCGCCCGGCAAGTTCGCGCTGGACGCGCTCGGCCTGCCCTTCACCACCCTGAGCTATGCCAATGGCCCGGGCTACGCCGGCGCCAGCGACCGACAGCCGGAGGGCCCGAAGCGCTACGAGCACTGGGTGGAAGGCGTGAAGCCGGCGCGCAATGGCCGGCCCGACCTCACCCATGTCGACACCCAGGATCCGGACTACCTGCAGGAGTCGCTGTATCCGCTGAAGTCGGAGACGCACGGCGGCGACGACGTCGGCATCTGGGCGCGTGGCCCCGGCAGCGAGGCGGTGCGCGGCAATGTCGAGGAGAACACGGTGTTCCACTTCCTGCTGCAGGCCAACCCGCGGCTGCGCGCGGCGCTGTGCGCGAAGGGCCTGTGCGATGCCAATGGCGTGCCGGTGGCGCTGCCTGCGCCCGGCGACTTCAAGCCGCGCTGACGCCAACGCGATCCGGCGTCAGAACGGCTTGGCCAGCACCAGCCAGACCACCACCAGCAGCAGCAGCACCGGGATCTCGTTGAACCAGCGCAGCGTGCGCGCCGACGGAAGTGGCTTGCCGGCATCGGCGCCCTTCAGCCAGCGCCCGGCGACGATGAAATGGGCGAGGATCAGCGCGACCAGCAGCAGCTTCGCGTGCAGCCAGCCACCGGCGATCCCGAAATGCAGCCACAGCGCCAGCCCGAACACGAAGGCGACGCCGAACACCACGTGGCCGAAGCGGTACAGCCGCCGCCCCATCAACACCAGCCGGGCGCGGACGTCGGCGGCATCGCCGGCCTCGGCGATGTTGACCAGGATGCGCGGGAGGTAGAACACCGTGGACATCCAGGCGATGACGAACACCAGGTGCAGGGTCTTGGTCAGCAGGTAGGCCATCGGTTCGCTCGCGCCGGTCGATCTTCGTAGGATGCCACGATGACCAAGCACTACGACCGCGCCTACTTCGACCGCTGGTACCGCGATGGCGGCATCGGGGGGCCCGCGCGCCTCGCGCGCAAGGTCGCGCTGGCGGTGGCCACCGCGGAATACCACCTGGAACGCCCGATCCGCAGCGTGCTGGACATCGGCTGCGGCGAAGGGGCCTGGCGTGCGCCGCTGCGCAAGCTGCGCCCGCGCGTGCAGTACCTCGGCTTCGATGCCAGCGAGTATGCCATCGCCCGCCACGGCCGTACCCGCAACCTGCGGCTGGCACGCTTCGGCGACTTCGCCACGCTGCGGCCCTGCGCACCGGCCGACCTGCTGGTCTGCAGCGACGTGCTGCACTACTTGCCCACCCGCGAACTCGACCGCGGCCTGCCCGCGCTGGCCGACCTCTGCGGCGGCGTCGCCTTCATCGAGGTGTTCGCCCGCGAGGACGAGACCGAGGGCGACGACCACGACTTCCAGCCGCGGCCGGCCGCGTTCTATCGGCGCCGGCTGCGCGCCGTGGGACTGCAGCCGCTGGGCTCGCACTGCTGGCTGTCGCCGGCGCGGGTACCGCTGGCGACCGCACTGGAGCTGCCCGGTTGACGCCGGCCGGGTGACCGCCCCCACGGCGCGTCCACGGCGATGCGGTATGCTGCAATGCCGCAAAACGGGTCCGGATCCACGCCATGCTGCTGTACCAACTGCACGAACTCTGGCGCGCCAGCCTGGCGCCCTATGCCTACTGGGCCGACGCCGGCGCCAAGATGTACGCCTCGTCCGACAGCTGGCTGTCGACCCTGCCCGGCGCGCAGCGGACCTCGGCCGCGTTCGAGCTGATGTACCGGCTGGGCAAGGAATACGAGAAGCCGGAATTCGGCATCCACCAGATCGACGTCGAAGGCGTGGCGATCCCGGTGGTCGAACGCGTGGCGCTGGAAAAGCCGTTCTGCCGCCTGCTGCGCTTCAAGCGCTTCCACGACCAGGCCGACGGCCTCGCGCGGATGAAGGACGACCCCACCGTGCTGGTGGTGGCACCGCTGTCCGGCCACCACGCCACCCTGCTGCGCGACACCGTGCGCACCCTGCTGGCCGACCACAAGGTCTACATCACCGACTGGACCGACGCGCGCATGGTCCCCGCGGCCGCCGGCCCGTTCCACCTGGACGACTACGTCGGCTACGTGCAGGACTTCATCCGGCACATCGGCACCGACAACCTGCACGTGATCAGCGTGTGCCAGCCGACCGTGCCGGTGCTGGCGGCGATCTCGCTGATGGCCGCGCGCGGCGAGCCGCTGCCGCGCTCGATGACGATGATGGGCGGCCCGATCGACACCCGCGAATCGCCCACCGCGGTCAACAACCTGGCCACCCGCCAGCCGCTGTGGTGGTTCGAGAACAACGTCATCCACAACGTGCCGGCCAACTACCCGGGCGCCGGGCGCCGGGTGTATCCCGGCTTCCTGCAGCACCTCGGGTTCGTGGCGATGAACCCCGAGCGCCATTCGACCTCGCACTGGGACTTCTACCAGGACCTGGTCAAGGGCGACCTCAGCTCCGCCGAGTCGCACCGCAAGTTCTACGACGAGTACAACGCGGTGCTGGACATGCCGGCCGAGTACTACCTCGACACCATCCGCGTGGTGTTCCAGGACCACCTGCTGCCGCGCGGCCTGTGGGACGTGGCCGGCGAGCGCGTGGACCCGTCGAAGGTCACCGACTGCGCGCTGCTCACCATCGAGGGCGAGCTCGACGACATTTCCGGGCAGGGCCAGACCCGCGCGGCGCACAAGCTGTGCACGGGGATCCCCGCGGCCGACCGCCAGCACCTCAACGCGGCCGGCGCCGGCCATTACGGCATCTTCAGCGGGCGGCGCTGGCGCACCCAGGTCTACCCGAAGGTGAAGGCCTTCATCGCCGCGCATGCGGGCCCGCGCGCGACCGCCGCCGCCACCCACCCGCCGAAGGCAGCGGCGCGCAAGCCTGCCCGTCGCTGACGGGCAGGCCCGGGCCGCGACGTTCAGTACGCCCGGCCGCTGACCAGCAACACCTTCGCCAGCTTGCCGTGCAGGCGGCCGACCAGCCGCGCGGCGTGCAGGGTGGCGAACAACAGCAGCGCGCCCAGCACCGGCAGCAGCACCACGGCCCAGCGCTCGTCGACCAGCGAGGCGTCGTGCCAGACCACCACGTGGTCGGCGTAGCCCAACGCCACCAGCACCGGGGTGGCGATGAATGCCAGCGACATCGCCAGCCCGACCACGGCCAGGGTGAAGTAGGCGATCCCCAGCGGCAGCATCAGCAGGAAGTACAGCATCGTGCCCCAGGTGCGCGGATCGGTGAACATCGCCCCGATCCGCTGCAGCACCGGCAGGCTGGTGTCCACGTACAGCGGCCGCCGCGGCATGCGTTCGCCCAGCATGACCTCGACGATGCGGCCCTCGACCAGCGCCAGCACGCGGGTCGCGCCGATGAACAGAATCACGAACGGGATGCCGATGATCAGCACCGCCAGGCCCAGCGACAGGCTGGCGCCGGTGGTCACCCAGGTGAAGTAGAAGGTGCCGGTCGCCACCGCCAGCAGCATGTAGAACAGCGCGCCGTAGGCATGCGGATCGACCAGCACGCCGAAGAAGCGCCCGGCCAGCGACTTGCGCACCGGCGGCGCGGGCGGGCGCAGCGCGGTCTGCACCCTGGCCTCCGTGTCGCGGTAGATGTCGGCGACCTCGTCCGGCGCGCCGTAGCTGCCGGCGACCGCGGCAATCACCTCGGCCTCGGACTTGCCGGGGTGGGCGGCCAGTTCCGAGCGCAGGTAGTCCTCGGCGTCGTACAGCGCGTCCTGGGCCAGCGCCGGGTCGCATCCGGCCAACGCGTGCCGCAGGCGTTCCAGGTAGGCGGGGATGGTGGTGGGCAGGTCGGCGTTCATGCGGCGGCATCCTTGAGGACGGCATCGAGGGAATCACGGGTGGCGCGCCAGGCGGCGCTCCAGTCGACGAGGGCATCGCGCCCGGCGGGGGTGGCACGGTAGTAGCGACGCGGCGGGCCGCTGACCGACGGCTCGACGAAGCTGTCCAGCAGGCCGGCGCCCTCCAGGTTGCGCAGCACCGGGTACAGCGCGCTCTGCTTGCCGGCCAGCACGCCGTCTCCGGTCTGTTCCAGCCGCTTGGCGATCTGGTAGCCGTAGAGCGGCTCGGCCGAGGCCGCGACCACCGCCAGCAGGGTCAGCGACACGGTGCCGGCGCTCAGCTCCTTGTGGAATTTGCGGAGCAGGGGCTCGTCCATGCGAGGACTCCGATCTAGGTTGGAGCGAACACTACTATCAATTTCGATATAGTGAATATGCCAGTAGTCACCCTCACCCGATGCCAACCGCTTTCGGGACAGACTCGAACCTCCCGTCCGGAGCATGGCCATGCCACGCGGCGACAAATCCGCCTACACCGACAAGCAGAAGCGCCAGGCGGCGCATATCGAGGACAGCGAGCGCAAGCAGGGACGCTCGCGGGACGATGCCGAGCGCATCGCCTGGGCCACGGTCAACAAGCAGGACGGCGGCGGCAAAAAATCCGGCAGCGGGCGCAAGCGCGCCCGCCACTAAGCGAAGCTGGGCGCGGCCGCGTCCCCGGCTATGCTTCGGTTTTCGCCCCCGGAGCCCCGCCATGCGCCATCGCCTGCTCGCCGCCGCCCTCGCCCTCGCCGTCGCCACGCCTGCCTTGGCGCAGGACGCCGCCACGCCGCCGAAGCGCAAGTCGGCCAAGGAGATCATCGATGCCGCGCCGGCCAGCGCCTGGCGCGACCTCGATCCCGCCAACACGCTGTACATGGAGCTGCCGGCCGGGCGGGTGGTGATCGAACTGGCACCGGGTTTCGCGCCCGAGCACGTGGCGAACATCAAGGCCCTGGCCAAGGGCGGGTTCTGGGACGGGCTGGCGATCTACCGCTCGCAGGACAACTTCGTCGTGCAATGGGGCGATGCCGACGGCGACGACAAGGCCAAGGCCAAGCCCTTCCCCGCCGGTGCCCGCGACCACCTGCCGGCGGAATTCACCCGCAGCGACAAGGGCGTGCGCTTCGACCGCCTGCCCGACGCCGACGGCTGGGCGCCCGAGGTCGGCTTCATCGACGGCTTCCCCGCCGCGCGCGATCCGAAGGCGGGCAAGGCGTGGATCGCGCATTGCTACGGCGTGGTCGGCGCCGGCCGCAACAACGCGCCCGACAGCAGCCTCGGCGCCGAGCTCTACGCGATCATCGGCCAGGCCCCGCGCGCGCTGGACCACCAGCTGAGCGTGGTCGGGCGGGTGGTCAAGGGCATGGAGCTGCTCAGCGTGGTGCCGCGCGGCCCGGACCCGATGGGCTTCTACGAGAAGCCCGAACAGCGCGCGCCGATCGTCTCGGTCAAGCTGGCCAGCGACGTCCCGGTGGCCGAACGCACGCCGCTGCAGTTGCTGCGCACCGACAGCCAGGCCTTCCGCGACGCCACCGAGGCGCGGCGCAACCGGGTCGACGATTTCTACACCGTCCCCGCCGGCCACATCGACCTGTGCAACGTCGCCCTGCCGGTGCGCACGCCGCCGCAGGGCTGACCTACGACCAAGGCAGCATGGCCCCGCGCGCGCGCCGGGCCTAGGCTGGGGCGATGCGCATCGCCCTGCTCGCCGACCTGCACGCCAACCGCGACGCGGTGGAAGCCTGCCTGCGCAAGCTCGAGAAGGCCGGCCACGACCAGCTGGTGCTGCTCGGCGACCTCGTCGGCTACGGTCCCGACCCGGCCTGGGTGGTCGACTTCGCGCGCGAGGCGCAGGCCCGCGGCGCGGTCGTGGTCCGCGGCAACCACGACGAAGCCGTGGCCACCGCGGCGGGCGAGCGCATGCATGCCTCGGCGCGCTTCGGGGTCGACTGGACCCGCGCGCAACTCACCGAGGCGCAACGCGCGTGGCTGCGCGACCTGCCGCTGTCGGTGCGCGAGGAAGATCGCCTGTACGTGCATGCGAACGCGCATGCGCCGGCGGCCTGGGGCTACGTGAACTCGCGGCTGGCGGCGACCCACAGCCTGGCCGCGACCGATGCCTGGCTCACCTTCTGCGGCCACGAGCACGCGCCCGCGCTGTACCACGCCCAGGCCGGGCAGGCCGCCTGCTTCACCCCGCAACCCGGGTTCGCGATGCCGCTGGCGCCGGCGCGCCGCTGGCTGGCGATCCCCGGGGCCTGTGGGCAGCCGCGCGACGGCAACCCCGCCGCGGCCTGCGCCCTGCTCGACACCCGCGCGCGCAGCCTGACCTTCCTGCGCGTGCCTTACGACCACGACGCGGTGGCCGCGCGCATCCTCGCCGCCGGACTGCCGGCGGAACTCGCACGACGCCTGGCGGGAGGCCAATGAGATGCCGGTGAAACTCGCGCAGGGCATGCAGCTGGACGGCTTCGAACTGCTTGCGCCACTGCACCAGGGCGGCATGGCCACGCTGTGGCGGGTCGCGCATCCCGACCATCCCGGGCCGCTGCTGATGAAGCTGCCGCGGATCGGCTACGGCGAAGCCGCGACCCAGATCGTCGGCTTCGAGGTCGAGCGCATGCTGATGCCGGTGCTCGCGGGCCCGCACGTGCCGCGCTTCGTCGCCAGCGGCGATTTCGAGGACCAGCCATGGCTGGTGATGGAACAGGTCCCCGGGGACACCCTGCGCCCGCTGCTCGAGCAGGCCCCGCTGCCGGCCGAACGCGTGGCCGCGCTCGGCGCCCTCGCCGCGACCGCGCTGCAGGACCTGCACCGGCAGGGCGCGGTGCACCTCGACGTCAAGCCGAGCAACCTGCTGCTGCGCCCCGCCGAGGCGGGCGGCGAGGCGCGCATCGTGCTGATCGACTTCGGCCTGTCGCACCACCAGCACCTGCCCGACCTGCTGGCCGAGCAGTTCCACGTGCCGATCGGCACCGGGCCCTACATCGCCCCGGAACAGGTGCTGGGCGTGCGCAACGACCCGCGCAGCGACCTGTTCGCGCTCGGGGTCACGCTCTACCACCTCGCCACCGGCGAACGCCCGTTCGGCAACCCCACCGGCGAAGGCGGCCTCAAGCGCCGGCTGTACCGAGACCCGCCGCCGCCGCGCGCGCTCAAGCCGGACCTGCCGCGCTGGCTGCAGGAAATCGTGCTGCGCTGCCTCGAGGTCGATCCGGACGCGCGCTATCCGACCGCCGCGCAACTGGCCTTCGACCTGCGCCATCCGGAGCAGGTGCCGCTGACCGAACGCGCCGGGCGTACCCGCCGCGACGGCCGCCTCGCGGTGGCGCGACGCTGGTTCGGGCGCTACACCCGCGAACGCGCGCTGGCGGCACCGGCCACCCAGCACCTCGCGCAGGCGCCGCTGCTGATGGTGGCGATCGACCTCAAGCACGAGGACCCGGCGCTCTGCCGCGCCCTGCACGAGAGCGTGCAGCGGGCCCTGCAGACCACGCCCGGCGCGCGCCTGGCCTGCGTGACGGTGATGCGCACCGCGCGCATCGGCATGGACAGCAACCTCGATGCCGCCGGGCGCAACCGCCACGTCAAGCGGCTGGTCGCGCTGCGCGACTGGGTTCGCCCGCTGCAACTCGACGAACACCGGGTGACCTTCCACGTGCTGGAAGCGCACGACCCCGCCGAGGCGCTGGTCGAGTACGCCCGCACTGCCGACGTCGACCACATCCTGCTCGGCGCGCGCGGGCTGACCGGCGTGCGCCGGATGCTGGGCAGCGTGTCGGCGCGGGTGGTGGCGGAGGCGCCCTGCACCGCGACGGTGGTGCGCGTGCGCGGCGAACCGCAGGCCCCATGACAGGACGGCCGCCCTGCGGCGGCCGTCCATGCATTGCAGTGGCGATCCCGGTCAGAAGTTCCAGCCGAAGCGGATCCCCATCAGGCGCGGCAGGCCGATGGTTTCGTACACCTGCCCGTTCGGGTACTCGGCGACCACGCCGCTGGCCCCGCAGATCGATTCCGGGCACTGGGTGAAGCGACCCTGGACCACGCGCTCGTCGGTCACGTTCTTGATGTAGAAGTCGACCGTGTAGTTCTCCCAGCGGAAGCCGGCGGAGACATCCATCGTCGTCCATGCCGGCAGGTCGCCCTTCACCGCGTAGGCGGTGACCTCGCCCGGGAACTGCGGGGCCACGCGCAGGTCGGTGCTGCGCTTGCCCTCGTGCGCGACCACACCCTGCACGTACCACTCGGCGGCGCCGACGTCCCAGGTGTAGCGGCCGGTCAGGAAGCCCTTGCCCTTCGAGGTGACCGGCAGGCGGGTGCCGGCCGGTGCCTGCGGGCCGAGGACCGCGTCGCCGTCGGGATTGAGGGTGCCGTTCGGGCAACTGGTGACCGGCTTGCCGTTGGCATCGGTCCAGCCGCAGTAGTCCTTGGTCAGTTCGGCGTCGTACAGCGACAGCCCCGCGCCGAGGCGGAAGTTGTAGTTGACCGCCCAGTTGACGTCGAGCTCGAGGCCGCGGATGCGCGCCTGGTTGGCGTTGCGGATCTCGGTCAGGCCGTTCGGGCCGATGATCGAGAACTGGAAGTCCTTCCAGCGCTCCTCGAACACCGCGCCGTTGAACGACAGGCGGTTGTCGAGCCAGGTGGTCTTCCAGCCGAACTCGAAGTTGTCGAGGTAGTCGGACAGGTACGGCGGCAGCGTGCCGCGGCGGTTGATGCCGCCCGGGCGGTAGCCCTGCGACCAGATCGCGTAGACCATCTTGTTGTCGTCGATCTGGTAGTTCAGGTTGATCTTGCCCAGGAAGTCGTTTTCCTTGACCCGCTTGTCGAACGACAGGCAGGGCGCGCCCTCGTAGTCGTCCTGCGAGATGCAGCCGGCCTCGCCGGTGGACGAGCTCCAGCCCCAGTCGCCGTAGCCGAAGAAGCCCTTCAGGCTGTTGTCGACCCAGAAGTAGCGGCCGCCCGCGGTCAGGGTGAGCTTGTCGGTGATGTCGAACGAGGCCTCGCCGAACACCGCGCTGTCGCGGTCGCGGCGATCCTGCTGGGTCAGCCAGATGGTGTCGGGCCAGCCCTCGACCCACTGCTGCGGGTCGAGGTCGTTGATCATGTAGCGCTGTTCGATGTCGTGCTTCTGGTCCTGCCAGAACACGCCGGCGACGAAGCGGAAGCGCTGGTCCTGCGGCGAGGCGAGGCGCAGCTCGTGGCTGGTCTTGCTGTAGCCGTCGACGCCGTGGATGAACTGCGACGGGTTGGTGGAACCGCCCGGCGCGCACATGAACGCATCCGGGTCGAACTGGCTGCAGAAGTAGGCGCCGTAGCCGGCGACGGCGTCGTACCAGAACCCGTAGTCGTTGTAGTCCTGGTCGATGAAGTCGTCGCGCTTGAGGTGCGAGAACGCGTAGGTCAGGTCGAAGTTGCCGACCTTGCCGGTCACGGTCAGCGCGCCCTGCCACCACTTGTCCTCGGAGTACTCCTTGTAGAAATGGGTGAGCGCGTAGTCGCCGACCTGCGGGTCGGTGGCGAACGCGCCGTTGACGATCTGCTTCTGCGCCATGAACTGCGGCGTGATCGTCCAGTTGTCGTCCAGGTCGAAGCGCAGCGCGGCGCGCGCGCCGGTGGTCTCGACCCAGTTGTAGTCGTCCTCGGCGACCTCGCGGTTGTCGTCGGTACCGTGGCCGGTGTCGGCATCCCAGTACGGGTACGTGCGCGAACCGAACACGTTGTCGATGTAGCCGGCGTCCTTCTTGTTCCAGCCGACCACGCGCAACGCCGAGCGCTCGCTCAACGGCACGTTGACGAAGGCCTCGGTCACGTAGCCCAGCCCGCCGTGCGAAACGGAGTTGAGCTCGATGCCGCCGCCGGTGGCGAAGCCGGACGGATCGGGCTTGTTGGTGATCAGGCGGATGGTGCCCGACTGCGAGCTGGCGCCGTACAGGGTGCCCTGCGGGCCGGACAGGGTCTCGACCCGGGCGAGGTCGAACACGTGGAGGTCCAGCGCGCCCTGGATGGTGGTGATCGGCTGTTCGTCGAGGTAGATGCCGACGCTGGGCAGCGAGCCGGAGTGGTTGCCGTCGCCGCCGCTGGCCACGCCGCGCATGTACACCTGGCCGAAGCCAGGGCCGGCGGTCTCCAGCGAGACGCTGGGCATCAGCCGCAGGTAGTCCTCGGCGTCGCGCACCTGCAGTTCCTGCAGCTGCTGGGTGCCCAGCACCTGCATGCTGATCGGCACCTTCTGCAGGTTTTCCTCGCGCTTCTGCGCGGTCACGGTCACCGCGTCGAGGGTGACGGCGCGGTCCTTGTGCTCCTGCTGGGCGGGCGCCTCCTGGGCCATCGCCAGCGGGCTGCACAGCGCGGCGATGATCGCGGCGGCCAACGGCATCCTGCCGATCCGGTGTTGCGGGGTCTTGCATGTGGTGCGGTGGCGCATGGCATGTTCCCCAAAAGGTTACGAACGGTGGTTGTCGACAGCTGGGTGGCGCGTAGCGACGGCGGGCGGGGCCGCCGGGTAGTGGTCGAGCACGGGACCCAGCGCATCGGCCAGCGGACCGAGCCAGGGTTCGAACTGCCGCCAGTGGTCCACGCCCTCGCGATAGATCGGCTGGCGGACCTGTTCGGAGCTGGCGGTGCGCACCGCGCGCCCGTTCTCGAAGAAGCGCAGGCAGCGTGCGTCGAACGGCAGCCCGCAGTAATCCAGCAAGGCGCGCACCTGGGCCTCGGTATCGGCCACCAGGTCCTCGTAGACCACGCGGTGCACGCGCCCCGGCAGGATCTCGTCGAAGTGCGCCATCAACGCCACGTAGTCGGCGTAGTAGGCGCCGATGTCGGCGAGGTCGTAGCTGAAGGCCTGGCCGCGCGCGAAGTGCTGCTTGAAATTGGAGAAGCCGCAGGCCATCGGGTGGCGGCGGGCATCGATGATGCGCGCGTTCGGCAGCATCAGGTGGATCAGGCCGACGTGCGCGTGGTTGTTCGGCATCTTGTCGATGAACAGCGGCGCGGCGGTGCGGCGCTGCACGCGGGTGCGCGCGAGGTAGCGCTCGCCGAGCGCGGCGAAGGCCTCCGCCGGCATCGCCTCGACCACGTCGTGGTAGGAGGTGGTGGACGGCGACGTCGCACCCAGGCGCAGGTCGCGGGTGATCGCGATGACCTCCGGCAACTCCATCGTGGCTTCCACCTCGGGGTGGCTGCCGAGGATCTGCTCAAGCAGGGTCGAGCCTGCGCGCGGCATGCCGAGGATGAAGATCGGGTCGCGCGCGGGGTGGCCGGCGCCGGCGCGGCGGGCGAAGAACTCGCGGGTGTACAGGCGCTCGGCGCGCTGCCGGCGCTCGCGGTTGAGGCCGGCGTCGTAGGGCAGTTGCCGGCGCCGCCGCGCGTTGCCGTC
>JAFLEB010000008.1 GCA_017302075.1 Lysobacterales bacterium | reverse complement strand
CGCGCCGGGCCGCATCACCGCGACGCCCGCCTCCCCCGCCACCCACGGCACGCCGTCGGCCGCGATCACCAGCGCTTCGATATCCGCGGTCCCGAGGCCGCCGGCCTCGCCCGCGGCGATGTCGCGCAACACCCGGCCGCTCGCCGGGTCGCGCTGCTGGACGCCGCCACCAGGCGCCGACAGCCACAGGCTGCCGTCCGCGGCCATCGCCAGTTGGTCGACCTGCCCGGCCGGCGCGGGATCGACCGCATCGCCGGCACGCCATTCGTCGATGGCGCCCTCCGGGGTGATGCGCAGCAGCCCGTTGCGATGCCCGAGCCACAGCCGGCCTGTCGCATCCTCAAGCAATGCAGCCGGCTTGGTGGTCGACAGGCGTGCCAGGCTGTCGGCTTCCAGCTCTTCGATGCGTCCATCCGCATGCAGGCGCTCGACCACGCCGTTGTAGCCGGCCAGCCAGAATCCGCCATTCCGCGCCGGTGCGATGGCCCGGTACATGGCGCCGCGCAGGCCATCGCCCTCGCCTGCGTAGCGCGCCAGGTGGCGCCAGTCGGAACGCAGGTAGCCGAGGCCGAGGCCTGCCAGGGGTGCCCACAGGGCACCGTCGGGTTGCGCAACGAGGGTCATCACCGGGCGCGGGATGTCCGGGCCGCCCGGTTTCACCGGCACCGGGACCGTCTCGCCGTGTTGCCGCCACAGCCCGCGCTGGCTGCCGATCCAGTGGTCGCCGGCGGCGTCGGTGGCGATCGCGGTCAACGCATTCGGGCGCTGGAACATCGCGGACCATGCCGGCTGGACCCAGCGTCCCGCCCGCTGCTGCCAGACCCCGAGCGAGGTGCCCGTCCACAAGCCATCCGCTTGCGGCACCAGCGCATACACCATCGGCGCTGCATCGGCCCCGGGCAGCAATTCGACCACCCAGCGCGCGCCGGTCCAGCGCGCGAGGCCGGCATCGGTCCCCGCCCACGCCGTGCCCGCGGCATCCACCGCCAGCGCCAGCACCGTGTCCGAGGGCAAGCCTTCAGGCTGCGCCTGGCGTCGCATGCGCCCGTCGCCGCCGATGCGGGTGATGCCGGCATCGTACGTGCCGACCCAGACCGCCTCGCCCTGCACCGCCAGCGACCACACCTCGTCGCTGCCCAGGCCATCGGCCTTGCGCAACCGGGTGAAACGCCGCCGTTGCGGGTCGAGGATGGCGATGCCAGCTCCTTCCACCGCGACCCAGATGCGGTCGCGCGCGTCCACCGCGAGGGCCTGGATGTTGTTGCCGGGCAGGCTGCCGGCATCGCCGGGGACATGCCGCCAGACCCGCATGCCCACGCCATCGTGGCGGGCCAGGCCATCGGCCGTGGCGATCCACAGGTAGCCGGCGCGATCGCGCGCCAGCGCCTTGATCTCGGTCGAGGGCAGGCCTTGCGCCGGACCGGCGACGCGGAAACGCGGCCGTTCGGGCACGCCGGCGAACGCGCAGGCGCAGGCCAGCCACAGCCCCATCGCGATCCATCGCCAATGCCGCATGTCCCCTCCCCGCGGGCATGCTGACAACGCAGCGTTGCGCACGCAAGCACCCGGCCACCCGGGGCGCCGCCTAGAATCCGGGGCGACGCCAACCGGGACACGCACGATGCCGCTGAAGAATTCCGCCACCCGTTGGGGCAGCGTGAGCATCGGCCTGCACTGGCTGGTCGTGGCCCTGATCCTGCTGATGGCATGGATCGGGCTGCGCATGGGCGGCATGCCCAACGGCCCGGACAAGATCGCCACCTACGCGCTGCACAAGTCGGTCGGGATCAGCATCCTCGCGCTGGCGGTGTTGCGGCTGGCATGGCGCGCGGTGGCCGGCGCACCCGGGCACGTTGCCGGCACGCCCGCGTGGCAGGCGCGCGTTGCGACCGTCGCGCACGTGGCGCTGTACGCCCTGTTGCTGGCGATCCCGCTCAGCGGCTGGGTGGTGAACTCCAGCGCCGGCTTCCCGCTGCAATGGTTCGGCCTGTTCAACCTGCCGGCGATCGCAGGCAAGGACCAAGGCCTGCACGCCCTCGCCGAGCAGGTCCACGAATGGTTGTTCTGGACCTTGGTGCTGGTCGCGGTGGCGCATGCCGCGGCCGCCATCCACCACCACCTGTTCCTGCGCGACGACACCCTCGCCCGCATGCTGCCGCGCGGCTGGCTGCGCGTGGCCGACAAGGAGACCCCCAATGCGTAAGACCCTCATGCTCCTGCTCGCCTTGGCCTGCGCGCCCGTGCTGGCCGCCGACTACGTGCAGCAACCCGGCTCGACGCTGGCCTTCGCCGGCAAGTACCAGGGCGAGGTGTTCACCGGCCGCTTCCCGGCCTTCACCACGCGCCTGGCATTCGACCCGGCACGGCTCGACGCCGCCCGCCTCGACGTGGCCATCCCGCTCGCCGGCGCCACCACCGGCAATGCCGACTACGACGGCGAGCTGCTCGGCGCGTCGTTCTTCGACGTGGCCAAGTTCCCGCAGGCGCGCTTCACCGCCACCCGCTTCCGCGCGCTCGGCGGCAACCGCTATGCCGCAGACGGCAGCCTGTCGCTGCGCGGCACGAGCAAGCCGGTCACCCTCGAATTCACCTGGACGCCGGGCGCGCGCCCGGTGCTCGCCGGCAAGGCCACGGTGTCGAGGCTGGCGTTCGGCGTGGGCGGCGGCGACTGGGCCGACACCGCACTGATCCCGGATGCCATCGCGATCAGCACGCGGGTGGTGTTCGCGCCGGGGAAGTGACGTTCAGCGCGCGGCGAGGAACGCGCGCACCCGCGCCGCGTCGAACGGCCAGTCGAGCTCGCGCTCGCCGGCGGCATCGCGCAGCACCGGCACGCGCAGGCCGTAGCGCGCTTCCAGCGCCGCGTCGTCGTCGATGAACACGCTCTCGAAGTCCGGCGCGCGCGCGGCGGCCAGGGCCGCGAGCGCCTGGTCGCAGAGGTGGCAGTGGTCCCGTTGGTAGAGCAGCAGCGCCATACGCCCGCGTCCGTGGCCGTCGCCGGAGCGGCCTAGAATACCCGGCCACTTCGTTGGATCCGCGCCGCATGGCTGTCTCCACGTTCGACCTCTACAAGATCGGCATCGGCCCGAGTTCCTCGCACACGGTCGGCCCGATGCGCGCGGCGGCGCGTTTCGTCGAGCACCACCTGGCCGAGGCCGGGCGCCTGCAGGACGTCGTGCGCGTGCGCGCCGAGGTGTTCGGCTCGCTGGCCCTGACCGGGCGCGGGCACGGCACCGACAAGGCGGTGCTGATGGGCCTGGAAGGCCACTGGCCCAACCACATCGACCCCGACCTCATCCCCGCCGCGCTGGCCCGCATCCGCGGCGAGAAGCGCCTGCACCTGCACGGCGCGCATGCCATCGCCTTCGACGAGAAGCGCGACCTGGTGATGAACAAGCGGCAGAAGCTGCCCTTCCACACCAACGGCATGCGCTTCATCGCCTACGCGGCGGACGGCAGCGAGATCGCCAGCCGCGACTATTACTCGGTCGGCGGCGGGTTCGTGGTCAATGCCGACGAGGCCGCCGAGGACCGCATCGTCGCCGACGAGACCCCGCTGGCGTGGCCGTTCCAGACCGGTGCCGAACTGCTCGCGCAGTGCGAACGCAGCGGGCTGTCGATCGCCGCGCTGATGTTCGAGAACGAGAAGGCCTGGCGCAGCGAGTCCGACATCCGCGACGGCCTGCGCGAGCTGTGGCTGGCGATGCAGTCCTGCGTGGCGCGCGGCATCCGCGAGACCGGCACCCTGCCCGGCGGCCTGCACGTGTCGCGACGCGCGCCGACCCTGCATGCCGAGTTGTCGGCGCGGCCCGAGGCGGCGATGCGCGACCCGCTGACCGTGCTCGACTGGGTCAACCTGTACGCGCTCGCGGTGAACGAGGAAAACGCCGCCGGCGGCCGCGTGGTCACCGCGCCGACCAACGGCGCCGCCGGGATCATCCCGTCGGTCCTGCACTACTACGACCGCTTCTGCCCCGGCGCCAGCGAACAGGGCGTGTTCGACTTCCTGCTCACCGCCGCCGCGGTCGGCATCCTCTACAAGGAGAACGCCTCGATCTCCGGCGCCGAGGTCGGCTGCCAGGGCGAGGTCGGCGTGGCCTGCTCGATGGCGGCCGCGGGCCTGACCGCCGCGCTCGGCGGCACGCCCGGCCAGGTCGAGAATGCCGCGGAGATCGGCATGGAGCACAACCTCGGCCTGACCTGCGACCCGATCGGCGGCCTGGTGCAGATCCCGTGCATCGAGCGCAACGCGATGGGCGCGGTCAAGGCGATCAACGCCAGCCGCATGGCCCTGCGCGGCGACGGCAAGCACAAGGTCAGCCTGGACAAGGTGATCCGGACCATGCGCGACACCGGCCGCGACATGCAGGACAAGTACAAGGAAACCAGCCGCGGCGGGCTGGCGGTCAACGTCATCGAGTGCTGAATCCGGGCCTCCGGGGCGACCCCGCCCGATAGGACCAACGGGCATTACCCAACCGGCCCGATCCGGGGCTAGACTCGGTGGATGCAAGCCGGACTGGCGGGCGTGACAAGGGGGGCACTGCTGACCGGCCTGTACTTCGCCGGGGCGGTGGTCGCCGTGTTTTTCCTGCGCACGCCCGCCGATGTCACCCTGTTCTGGCCCGCCGCGGGCATCGGCTTTGCCGCGGTCGTGCGGCACGGCTTGGGTTACGTCCTCGCCATCCCGGTCGCGACCCTGCTGCTCCACCTGCTGGTCGTCCCCGTCCCGCCTGCCTTCCTGCCTTATTCGATCGCGAGCAACACGCTGGCGACCCTGCTCGCGGGTTGGTACGTGCGCCGGCACGCCACCCGCATCCGCCTGCGCACCGCGGACGGGATCCTCCTGCTGCGCGGCGGGCTGCTGCTCAGCATGACCAGCGCCACGATCGGCGTAGTGGGCATGGTGGATGCCGGCATGGTCAGCCCCGAAGGGGCGGCGGGCGCCGCCCTGCAATGGGCGCTCGGCGACCTGCTCGGCCTGGCCAGCACGGCTCCCCTCGCGTTGTACCTGCTTGGCGGGGGCCTGGATCGCCCCTCGCCCTACCGCACCCACGCCGGCAACCGCGAGATCGCGCTGTGGGCGACCCTGCTGGTCCTGATGCTCGCGCTGGTCTACGCAGTCGGGGTGATGGGCACGCGCTACCCGCTGGGCGTGGCCAGCCTGCCGCTGGCGCTCCTGCTGTGGTCGGCGACGCGCTACCCGCCACTGGTCACGCTGGTATCGACCTCGCTGGTGATCATCGCGGTCGGACTGATGATGGGGCTCGGGCTGGGTGGCTTCGAACGCCCATCCGCGCTCCACGACAGCGCGCTGCTGATGGGCATGCTGGTGTTGTTCGCGATCATCCCCGTCCTGCTGCTGGCGTCACGCCAGGAACACGCGCATGCAAGCGCCGCGCTGCACCAGCGGGCGACGCGCGACACCCTCACCGACCTGCTGAACCGCGATACCTTCGAGGAACAGGCGCGCCTGGCGCTCGCCGGCGGCGATGGCCCGCTGTCGCTGCTGTACGCGGACCTCGACCACTTCAAGCTGGTCAACGACTCCGCCAGCCACGTGGCGGGGGACGAGATGATCCGGCGCATCGCCGCGCTGTTCCGCGAGGAATTCGGCGACGATGCGATGGTGGCGCGCACCGGTGGCGACGAATTCGCGGTCCTGGTGCCGATGGACGAACGCACCGCGAGCACGCGTGCGCGCCGGGTGCTCGCGGCGATCGAGGGGCTGCGCGTCGCCTGGCAGGGGCAGAACCTCGGCACCACCGGCAGCATCGGCATCGCCACCAGCCAGGCCCCGCACCTCGCCTTTGACGAACTGCTCTCGGAGGCCGACGCCGCCTGCTTCACCGCGAAGGAATTGGGCGGCAACCGCCTGTTCGCCGCGACCTCCAACCCCGACGACATCCGCGACCGCACGCGCGCCATGCACTCTGCGATCGCGGCGCGCGAGGCGCTGGATCAGCGCCGTTTCGAATTGTGGTGCCAGCCGATCGTCGACCTCCGCGAGGCGGGACCCGCGCACGGGCATTTCGAGATCCTGGTGCGCTGGCTGGACGGGGATGGCCAGTTGCGCGCGCCGGCGGAGATGATCGCCGCCGCGGAGCGCTACCGCATCGGCCCGCGCCTCGACCGCCACGTGGTGGATGCCACCCTGACCTGGCTGGAACGCCACCCGGACCAGGCGTCGGCGGTGGAACTCTGCAGCATCAACATCGGCGGCACCACCCTGGTCGACGAGGATTTCGGCGACTACCTCGCGGCGCGCCTGCGCCGCAGCCCGCTGCATCCGAACCAACTCTGCCTGGAGATCACCGAGACCAGCGTGGTCCGCGACATGACCCGCGCACGCCGCTTCATCGGCCGGCTGCGTGCGCTCGGATGCCGTTTCGCCCTCGACGACTTCGGTACCGGGTTCTGCTCCTTCGGTTACCTGCGCGACCTCGACGTCGACTTCCTCAAGGTCGACGGCAGCTTCGTGCGCGACCTGGAGAACGGCGGCATGTCGGGGGCGGTGGTGCGCTCGATCACCGAGATCGCGCACCTGCTCGGCAAGCAGGCGGTGGCGGAGCAGGTGGAGACCGCGGAGCAACTCGAGTTGCTGCGGCAGATCGGCGTGGACTTCGGGCAGGGCTACGTGTTCCAACGCCCCCGGCCGATCGATGCGTTCTTCGGCCTGGACGCCACCGGCGAGGCCTGAGCGCGCGCCGCCTCCGCCTGGATCGCCAGTGCATCGTCGAGCATCGCCGCCGCGGTCACCTGCGCGCCCGCGCCGGGCCCCTGGATCACCAGCGGGCGCTCGCTGTAACGGTCCGACCAGATCGCGACCCGATTGTCGGTGCCGCCGCCGATCGCCAGCGGATCGTCCGCGGCCAGTGCCTCCAGTCCCACCGTCGCGCGGCCGCCCGCCTGTAGCCGGGCGACCAAGCGCAGTTTGGCGCCTCCCTTGTAGGCCGCCGCGAAACGCTCGCGCATCGGCGCATCGAGCACCGGCAACGCGTCGTCGAAGGCGGCCACCGGTGCGTCGCGCAGCGCCTGCGGCACCAGCGAATCGACCTGCACCGCATCGCTCTCGAGGGCGTGTCCGGCGGTGCGCGCGAGGATCAGCAACTTGCGGCGCACGTCCTCGCCGGAGAGATCGTCGCGCGGGTCGGGCTCGGTGTAGCCGGCGTCGCGGGCCGCGCGCACGAAATTCGAGAATGGCCGCAGTCCGTCGTAATGGTGGAACAGCCAGGCCAGCGAGCCCGACAGCACGCCGGCGACGGCATGGATGCGGTCGCCACCTGCCTGCAGTTCGCGCAAGCTGCGCAAGATCGGCAGGCCGGCGCCTACCGTCGCGCTGTCGCCATAGCAGGCCCCGCCGCGCCGACGGGCCGCCTGGATCGATGCCCAGCGCGCGAGCGGGCCGCCCTGCCCCAGCTTGCACGCGGTCACCACGTGGATGCCGCGCGCCAGCCAGTCCGCGTGGCGCTCGGCGACCGCCTCGGACGCGCTCGCATCCAGCACGATGCGGCAACCGCCGCCCTCGAGCGCGTCAGCGACCGCGTCCAGCGAGGCCGCCACCGGCTGGCTTTGCCCGAGCAGCGCGCCGACCTCGACCGGGATGCCCGCGGGGTCGTGCAGGGCGTGCCGGGAATTGGCCGCATACACCAGTCGCAGGCGATCGCCGAACGGCGTGCCCGACCAAGCCGCCAGTCGCGCCCAGGCCGCGCTGCCGACGGTGCCGGTGCCGAGCAAGGCGACCCTTGCACCCGTCGCCGCGCGCAAGGGCGCGACCCGCGCGCTCACGGCACCGCCTGGCGTTTGCCTGCCGCGCCCACCGCGGCCGCGCGCGCCAACGCGGCCGCGAGGTCGGCCAGCAGGTCGTCCACGTGTTCGATGCCCACCGACAGGCGCAGCAGGCCGTCGGTGATGCCCGCCGCCGCGCGCGCCTCGGGGGCCATCGCCGCGTGGGTCATCGTCGCCGGGTGCGCGACCAGGCTCTCCACGCCGCCGAGCGATTCGGCCAGGGTGAAGGCCTCCAGCCCGTCGAGGAACGCGCGCACCGCGGCCTCGCCACCTTCCAGCTCCACGCTCAGCATCGCGCCGAAACCATGTTGTTGCCGCGCCGCCAGCGCATGGCCGGGATGCGCGGGCAGGCCGGGGTAATGCAGGGCGCGCACCGCCGGATGACCCTCGAGCAACTCGACCAGCGCCGCGGTGTTCTCCTGGTGCACGCGCAGGCGGGCGTCCAGCGTGCGCAGGCCGCGCAGGGTCAGGAAGCTGTCGAACGGCGAGCCGGTGATGCCCAGGCAGTTCGCCCACCAGGCGAACTGCTCGTGCAGCGCGGCGTCGCGCGCCACCACCGCGCCGCCGACCACGTCGCTGTGGCCGTTGATGTACTTGGTGGTCGAGTGCACCACGACGTCGGCGTCGAAGTCGGCGATCGGCCGCTGCAGCGCCGGCGACAGGAAGGTGTTGTCGACCACCGCGCGCGCACCGGCCTTGTGCGCGGCCTCGATCACGAAGCGCAGGTCGGTGATGCGCAGCAGCGGGTTGGACGGCGTCTCGATCCACACCAGCGCGGGACCGCGTTCCAGCGCCTGCGCCAGCGCGCGCGGGTCGGTGAGGTCGCAGGTGGCCAGCGTGAAGGCGCCCTTGTTCGCCAGTGCGTTGAACAGGCGCCAGCTGCCGCCGTAGCAGTCGTGGGGGACCACCAGCACGTCCCCCGGCCGCAGCAGCGTGTTGAGGACGAGGGTGATCGCGGCCATCCCGGTGGCGGTGACCACGCCGCCGGCGCCACCCTCGAGCTCGGCCAGTGCTTCGCCCAGCAGGTCGCGGGTCGGGTTGCCGCTGCGGGTGTAGTCGTAGGTGCGCTTCTCGGCGAAGCCGGCGAAGCTGAAGTTGCTCGACAGGACCAGCGGCGGGGTCACCGCGCCGTAGGCGGGATCGCGGTCGATGCCGGCGCGCACCGCGCGGGTGGCGCGACGACACGCGGTGGCGATGGTGGTATGCGGGGCGTGGCTCATACGGAAGCTCCGGTGCGGTCGCTGTAGGGGGCGGCATCGGCCTGCGGCCGCGGTCGTGGATCCAGTTCGGCCCGCAGCACGGCATCGATGCGCGCGATTTCCTTGAGGAATGCGTCGTGCCCGTAGGGCGAGCGCAACACCCGCAGGCGGCTGCCCGGGCCCAGGCCCTCGACCAGCGCCACCGCGTCGGACAACGGCACCAGGCGATCGCCCTCCACCGCGACGACCAGGGTGGGCACGCGGACCGCCGCGGGATCGATCGCATGCAGGTCAATCGACTCCGACAAGCGCAGCCAGCCGGTCGCGGCGATGCGCGAGACGAACTTCGCGCCCGCGGCTTCGAGGTAATCCTCGGCGGCGACGCGCACATGCCCGTTCGCGAGCACCGGCGGCGCGTCGAAACGCTCGCCGAATTCCTCCGGCGTGCGGTAACTGAGCATCGCGAACTGCCGTGCCAGCGACAGCCCCTGGTCGTCGGCGCACTGCAGCTGGCCCAGCGCGACCGCCTTGCGCTGCAGCGCGCGCCACGCCGAGGCGTACGGATGCGGCCGGTGCGCGCCGCTTACCGCGACCAGCTTGCGCAGCCGCACCGGATGGCGGATCGCCAGCTGCAGGCCCACCAGCGCGCCGTAGGAATAGCCGACGAAGGCCTCCAGCGCCTCGATCCCCAGCGACTCCAGCAGCAACGCGATCGCGTCGGCCTGGTCTGCGGTGTCGATCGGCGCGTCCAGGCTGCCATCGGCGCCGAGGTAGTCGAAGCACAGCACGCGGCGTTGGCCGGGCGCCAGCACGCGGCCGGCATCGAGCAGGCCCTGCGCCCAGCCCGGCGCGGCATCCACCGCATTCGCCGCGGCATGGCGGTGCGCGGAAATGCCGCCGGCGAGGAAGACCACCGGGGCAGCGGCCGGACCGACCAGCTCGTAGGCGAGGCGCAGCTTGCGCGTCCCGGCGTGGCGCGTGGCGAGGACGGCGTCGACGCTGCCGCGCAGCACCTGCGCGCGGTCGTCGGTGCAGGCATCGGGGCCGGCCGTGGCCGCGTCCGGCCGCAAGGTCCCGGCCGGGGGAGGGGTGGCGCGCTTGGGGGCGTTGCGTTCGGCGAGGCTCACGGCACGGCTCCGATGGAAGGGGTCCATCGGCATCGCGGGGGTCCGGAAGGCCGGCGACGCCGGCAGCGCGCGCCGCTGACGCGGCATCGCACCCATCTTCCGGGAACGCGCAGGTCCCCGCAGGATTTGGCACCGCGACCGGGCGGCTGCCTGCGCAGCGCGCCCCATCAGGTTGCCCCGGCGTCCTTGGGCCTGTCCCTCAGCCGGTCTTGATGGATGGGCGCAGTCTGGACGCGCCCGGCCCATGTGTCAATCGCTTTATCCGGATGAAGCGATCCATATTCCGAATCGTCATGTCGGGGCTGTTGGGCAATACTCCCCGGCTTCCGCAATTGCCTGGCCCGTCCACTTGGAAATCCGTCGCCTGAACTCCCTGCGCGCGCTCGCCGCGCTGATCGTGCTGGTGGGGCACTACAGCAACCGCGCGCAGTTGTGGGATGCCGTCCTCGGCACCCGGGCACCGCAACTGGGCGTGATGCTGTTCTTCCTGCTCAGCGCGTTCCTGATGACGATCCTGTACATGGATCGCCACCCCACGCGCGATGCGATGGCGACCTACGCATGGGCGCGCGCGGCGCGGGTGCTGCCGCTGTTCGTGGTGGTGGTGCTGGCTTCGTACCTGCTGGGCAAGCTGCCGGTCGCCTGGTTGCAGGCCTCGGTCTACGCGATCCCGGACTGGAAGGCCGTCGCCTCGCACCTGCTCTTCCTGTTCGGCGTGCAGGTGCTGTGGACCATTCCCGCCGAGATCCATTTCTACGCGATCTTCGCCCTGCTCTGGTGGCTGCGTCCCCGGCTTCCGCTCGCCCTGCCGCTCTTTTGCGCTGTGGTGCTCGGCATCTTCGCGAGCGGACACTGGCCGCTGGGGCCCAAGCAGCCCATCAACGGGTTCCCGATCGACCTGCCACTCCTGCGCGGCCTGCCCTATTTCGTCGCCGGCATGCTGCTTGGCCTGCTCTACCTGCGCTGGCGTCCGCCCGCGCGCTGGCAGCACCCCGCCTATGCCGCCGCAGGCCTCGGCCTCGTCCTGCTGCTGTACCCGGCCATCCTCGAACGCCTGGCTGGCTGGACCTACGTGATGTGGTTCAACCCGCTGGTCCTGCTGGTGATGGCGCTGGCATTCTTCTGCGTGGTGTTCATGGCCCCCGCGGGCAACCGCCTGCTGGAGAGCCGCGTCGGCGACTACCTCGGCAAGATTTCGTATTCGCTCTACCTGCTGCACTTCCCGATCCTGCTGGCGCTCGGCAAGTTCGGCATGGCCCGCGGGGAGCTTGGCCTGCTGCTCTTCCTGGCGCTCACGATCGCGGCCGCCGCCCTCAGCTTCCGGCTGGTGGAAGCCCCTGCGCGACGCGCGATCCGCCGCCTCGGCACGCGCGGGCATGGGCGCGGGACGGCCGCAGGCTGAGCGGGGACGCGATGCGCCGCGCTTGGATCCTGCTGCTTGCCGCATCGCTCGGGGCCTCGCCCGCAAGCACGGGATCGGAACCGGCAGCGGCAACGGCGATCCTCGCCTCGCTGCGGATCGAGGCCGGCGATGGCGAGTACCTGGCGTGGGCTGACAATCGCCTCGCGGGACCGATCGAAGTGCTGCTGACCGGCAACACCGGCCGCGATGCGCGTAGCGACCCGCCGCTGCCGGCCCGTGCCACCGTCGGCGCGGGCGACAGTGCGCTGGTCGCGCGGTTGCAGGTGCCCGCGATCGGGATCGGGGCACTGCACCTCAGCCTGCGTGGCGTGCCCGGCCACCCCGGCGCCCGCCCACGCGACGTGGCCTACCTGCCGCCGGTGCCGCCCGATTCCTTGCGGATCGAGCAAGGGTGGGGAGGCTCCGCGAGCCATGACGACGACGAGAACCGCCACGCGCTTGATTTCGCCGCCGCCCCCGGCACGCCCGTTCTGGCCGCACGCGGGGGAACCGTGATGCAGGTCGAGGCGGGGTTCCGCGGATCGGGGCTGGACCGCGCCCGTTTGCTCGATCGCGCCAACCTCGTGCGCATCCTGCACGACGATGGGACGATGGCGTTGTACGCCCATCTCGCCCCCGACGGCGCGCGGGTGCGCCCCGGCCAGCAGGTGCTCGCAGGCGAGCAGATCGCGGTGTCCGGCAACACGGGCTACAGCAGCGGCCCGCACCTGCATTTCGTGGTGCAGGTGAATCGCGGCCTGCGCCTGGTCTCGGTGCCGTTCCGCATGCCGGGGGTCCTGCCCCCCTGATCGCGGGGTCGCGGTGCGCACGCTGCTGCGACACGATGCAGCGTCTCTCAAGGATGCGGGATGTCGGCATCGGGCCCGGAAGGGCACTGGCGCGCCCGGGGACCGTGGACCAGGCACGGTTCCTAGGGCGCGACCAGCCCGCGCCGCGCGGCTTCGAGCGTGGCTTCCGCACGCGTTCCCACGCTGAGCTTGCGATAGATGTCCTTGAGGTAGCCGGATACCGTGTGGCGCGACAACGCCAGCACCGTGGCCACCTCGCCCACGGTCAGGCCCTTGGCGGTCAGCCGCAGCACTTCGGTCTCGCGCGGGGTCAGCGGCACCTGCGCCTCGCCGGCATGGACCGCGGGCTGGAAATGCCGCAGCAAGCGCCGCGCGATCGAGGCCGACAGCGGTGGCTGCCCATCGACGATCCCGCGCAGCATGGCGGCGAGCGCATCGCGGTCCCGGTCCTTCAACACGTAGCCCTGCGCACCCGCGCGCAGCGCCGGGAACAGGTGGGCGTCATCGTCGAACACGGTGGCCACGATGCAGAACGTGCCAGCGCCGCGTTGCTGCAACGCCTCGATCAGCTGGATGCCGCTGCCGTCCGGCAGGCCCAGGTCGACCAGCGCGAGCGCCGGCGGCGGATCGATCCGCGCCAGTCCCTCGGCCACGCTGCCCGCGAGCGTGACGGCGATTCCCGGGAATGCCGCTTCCACCGCGGCCGCCAGCCAGGCGCGCGCGCCCGGCAGGTCGTCGACCACCAGCGCGCTGGCGAAGGCCACGGCCGCGTCGCTCACGGCGCGTCCTCCAACGGCACCCGCAGCAGGACCTTGGCGCCGCCCGCGGTGCCCGCCACCCAATCGATCTGCCCGTCGAGCGCACCGGCGCGGTCCTGCATGCCGCGCATGCCCGCACCCGCACGCGCGTGCCCGGCGACGCCGCTGCCGTCGTCGGTGAGTTCCAGCAGCAGCTCGCCGCGCGCGGCGCGCACCCGCACCCGCACCTGCCGGGCCTGTGCATGGCGGATGGTGTTGCTCAGCGACTCGCGCACGATGCGATGCAGGTGCAGGGCGCGCGCGCTGTCCAGCACCGGATCCGGCAAGGCGTCGTCCGCGTCCCAGGCCAGGCCGATGCCGACCGCCGACAGGCGTTGCGAGGCTTCGCTGCGGATGTCGGCGAGGACGTCGCCCAAGGTGCCCGGCGTGCCGCGCGAGCGGGTGACCACGTCGCGCAGGTCCTGCAGGATCGCCCGCGCGAGGTCGGCCTGCACCGGCGATTCGGCCTGGTACACCAACCCGAGCAGCTTCGCGCCGAGGTCGTCGTGCAGGTCCGCGTAGATGCGCTCGCGCTCCTGGCGCACGGCCTGGTCGCGCGATTCCGCCTCGACCACCCGCAACCGCGCCTCGCAGGCGGCCAGCGCCTGCACGGCGGCGCGGCGCTGTGCCAGCAACACGCCCAGCCCGATCGTGGCGGCCAGCGCCCAGCCCCCGAGCAGCATCGCGAGCACCGGCGTCGCCATCGTCGTTATGGCGCCGCGGGCGGGAATTCGGTGCGCAGCGCCTCAGCCTGCGCCACCAAGCCCAAGCGATCGTAAGTCTCGGCCAGGGTTGCAGCAGCTTCACGCGTCCGCGGGTGCCCCGGCCCCTGCTTTCCCTTCAGCGCCACCAGTGCCTGCTCCAGCTTGCTGCGCGCCCCTTGCAGATCCCCCAAGGCCAGGGCGCCCTTCGCGGAATTGGCGAGGATGACCGCATAGTTCGGGTGTCCCAGGCCCATCGCCTCGGGCGCCAGGCGCAAGGCTTCGTCCCAGGTGCGCTTCGCCTCGGAGGCCTGCCCCTTCTGCAATTGCGCCACGGCCTTTGCGTTGCGAACGGCCACGCTGTCGCGGGTGGCCTTCGCCCCCTGCTCCAGCGCGATGGTCTGGTCGGCCAATGCGATCGCTTCGTCGTAGCGCCCCTGCTTTTCCAGTGCGGTCGCCAGCATCACCCGCGTCGCGCCGGCCTCGATCAGGTTGTCCTGTCCACGCGCCTGCATCGCCTCCAACTCCTGGCGCAGCAGCGGCTCCGCCTCCTTCGGCCGCCCGAGCGTGTTGTAGGCGCTGGCGAGCTGGCCACCCGAGCCCAAGGTCAGCGGATGCTCCTGGCCGTAGCGCTTGCGCCGCTCCTCGTAGACTTCCGCATAGAGGACGACCGCCTCCTCGAGCCGGCCTTGCCGCTGCAAGGCCTGGCCCAGGACCTTCTTGGTGTAAAGCGTCTGCGGATGGTCGGGGCCGATCCGTTTCGACTCCGACGCCAGCGTCTCCCGGATTAGTCGCTCGGCTTCCTGGAAATCGCCGGAATTGTTGAGTGCGTACGCCAGGTTATGGCGAAGGGCGTCAGTGAGGGCGGCCGATTCCGGCAACCCGGGCAATGCCGGGTCGTCGAGCAGCGCCCGATCGAGGGCGACGGCTTCGTCCACCTTTCCCGATTCCTCCAGCGCCTGCGCGCGCAGGACCCGCGACTTGAACGCGAGCGCACGTGCCCAATCGGCATCGATCGCGGCCAATGCCTGCTCGACGGCGTCCGCCTGCGCCAATGCCTTGTCCACTTCACTGGTGCGGGCCAGATCCTCCAATCGGACAAAGCCGACCTGCAGGGCCTCCTCGCTGCGGGTCCCGAAGCCCGCGTCCAGCCAACCCTGTGCACGATCCAGCAACGCCTGCGCTTTCGCGCTCTCGCCCAGCCCGCTCCATGCACGCGCCAACAGCAGCGCGACCTGGCCTCGCGTGCGCGGGGACCCGCGCTCGTCGTCGAGCGTCTGGCCCGCGCGTTCCAGCACCTCGCGCATCGGCATGTCGGCCGAGCCGCCGGCGTCCGGGTCCGCCTCGGTCAACATGGTCTCGACGAAGCCGTTGACCGCGGCCAGTTCGTTGGCGCGGGCTTCGGCCTCGGCCAATGCGGCGCGCGCGCGCTGCGCCGCGAGGGTGCTGACCACGGTCGCGGTCGACAGGGCCAGGAACACGATGGCGGCGGCGGCGCTGAGCGCGCGATGCCGGCGCACGAAACGGGTGGCGCGGTAGGCCGCGGTGGGCGCACGCGCCTGCACCGGGCGCGAGGCGAGCACGGCTTCGAGGTCGTCGGCGAAGGCGGCGGCGCTCGCGTAGCGCTGCGCGGGCTCGGAGGCCAGCGCCTTCATCACCACCAGGTTGAGGTCGCCGCGCGCCGCGCGGTTGAGCCGCTCCAGCGGCTCAGGGTCCTCGCGGCGGATGATGTCCAGCGCCTCGAACAGGGTCGACGTGCTGAGCCGCGGATGCGGCAGGCGGCCTGACAGCATTTCGTAGCCCATCGCGCCCAGCGCATAGACGTCGCTGCGCGCGTCGGCATCGCGCGCCTGCCCGGACAACTGCTCCGGGCTCATGTACGGCAGGGTGCCCATGACCTGCCCGGCCTGGGTCATGTCGGCGGCCGCGTCGCCCTGCAGGCGGGCGATGCCGAAGTCCAGGATCTTCGGCTGGCCGCGCTCGTCGACCAGCACGTTGGACGGCTTCAGGTCGCGGTGGACGATGCCGCGCTGGTGGGCGAACTCCGCCGCGCGCGCCAGCTGCGCCAGCAGGCCGATGCGCGTGCGCAGGTCGGGCTTGGCCTTGGCCAGGTGCTCGCGCAGGTCGGGGCCGCGGACCAGCTCCAGCGCGAACCACGGCGACGGCAGCCCGCCCACCAGGTCCTCGCCGGCGGCGTACAGCCGCACGATCCCGGGATGCTCGAGCTGGCCAAGGATCTCGACCTCGCGATGGAATCGCTCCAGCGCCCCGCGCGACACGCCGCGGACCACCTTGAGCGCCACGTCGCGCGGCGGATGCGATTCGCGGGCCAGGTAGACCCGGCCCATGCCGCCCTCGCCCAGCAGGCCGAGGATGCGGTACGGCCCGATGGCCTCGGGCAGGCTGGCGGCGGCCTGCGCCTGTTCGTCCAGCGCCTGGGTGGCGTCGTTGTCCTGCACCAGCAGCTCCCCCTGCACGATGGGGCCATGCTGCCGGCACCGGTATAATTCCGCAATGTCAGACGTCGCTTCCGAAGCCGCGCGCCGCCGCACCTTCGCCATCATTTCCCACCCCGACGCGGGCAAGACCACCCTCACCGAGAAGCTGCTGCTGTTCGGGGGCGCGATCCAGATGGCCGGCTCGGTCAAGGGGCGCAAGGCCGCCCGACACGCCACCTCGGACTGGATGGCGCTGGAGAAGGAACGCGGGATCTCGGTCACCTCGTCGGTGATGCAGTTCCCGTACGAAGGCCGCGTGGTCAACCTGCTGGACACCCCCGGCCACGCCGACTTCGGCGAGGACACCTACCGCGTGCTCACCGCGGTGGACAGTGCGCTGATGGTGATCGACGTCGCCAAGGGCGTCGAGGAACGCACCATCAAGCTGATGGAGGTGTGCCGCCTGCGCGACACCCCGATCATGACCTTCGTGAACAAGCTGGACCGCGAGGGCAAGGACCCGATCGAACTACTGGACGAGATCGAGTCGGTGCTCGGCATCCAGTGCGCGCCGGTGACGTGGCCGATCGGGATGGGCCAGCGGCTGAAGGGCGTCGTCCACCTGGTCACTGGCGAAGTGCACCTGTACGAGCCGGGCCGCAACTTCACCCGCCAGGACTCGACCATCTTCCCGTCGATCGACGACCCCGGCGTGGCCGCGGCGATCGGCGCGGACATGCTCGCCGAGTTGCGCGACCAGCTCGAGCTGGTGCAGGGCGCCAGCCACCCGTTCGACCGCGAGGCCTACCTCGAGGGCATGCAGTCGCCGGTGTTCTTCGGCTCGGGCGTCAACAACTTCGGCGTGCAGCCGCTGCTGGACTTCTTCGTCGAGCACGCGCCCTCGCCGCAGGCGCGCGCGACCACCACCCGCCTGGTCGAAGCCGCGGAACCGAAGCTCACCGGCTTCGTGTTCAAGATCCAGGCCAACATGGATCCGATGCACCGCGACCGCGTCGCCTTCATGCGCGTCTGCTCGGGCAAGTTCGAGGCCGGGATGAAGGCCTACCACCCGCGCACCGGCAAGGAGGTCAAGCTGGCGAACGCGCTGACCTTCATGGCCAGCGACCGCGAGATCGCCGAGGCCGCGTTCCCGGGCGACGTGATCGGCATCCACAACCACGGGACGATCTCGATCGGCGACACCTTCACCGAAGGCGAGCCACTGGCGTTCACCGGCATCCCCAACTTCGCGCCGGAACTGTTCCGCCGCGCGCGCCTGCGCGATCCGCTCAAGCTCAAGCAGCTGCAGAAGGGCCTGGCCCAGCTCAGCGAGGAAGGCGCGACCCAGTTCTTCCGGCCGATGATGTCCAACGACCTGGTCCTGGGCGCGGTGGGCATGCTGCAGTTCGACGTCGTCGCCTACCGGCTGAAGGACGAGTACGGCGTGGAGGCGAGCTTCGAGCCGGTGCAGGTGGCGACCGCACGCTGGATCAGGTGCGGCGATGCGAAGAAGCTGGAGGAGTTCCGCGAGAAGAACGCGCTGAACCTGGCGGTCGATGCCGCCGGCCACCTGGTCTACCTCGCGCCGAGCCGGGTCAACCTGCAGCTGGCGCAGGAACGCGCGCCCTCGGTGGAGTTCATGGCGACGCGCGAGCACGCGCAGGCCGTCGCGATCTGAGGGGCCGGCCAGGGCCGGCCGGGGCCTCGCTCAGGAGGCGATGTAGCGCTGCAGGTGGTCGAGCTCCTGCCGCTGGTGCTCGATCACCGCCTTGACCAGGTCGCCGATCGACAGCACGCCGACCACTGCATCGCCTTCCAGCACCGGCAGGTGGCGGATGCGGTGCTCGGTCATCACCTGCATGCAGCGGTCCGCGGTGTCGGCCGGGGACACACTCACCACGCGCGCGGTCATGATGTCGGCGACCGGCGTGTCGAGCGATGAGCGCCCCTGCAGGATGACCTTGCGGGCGTAATCGCGCTCCGAAACGATGCCGGCCAGCCGCGGTCCGTCCATCACCAACAGGGCACCGATCCCGTGGTCGGCCATCGCGCGGATCGCCTCGATCACCGGCGCCGTCGGTGCGATCGCGTGGAGTTGCGCTGGCTTGGCTTCCAGCAACTGGCGTACGGTGCGCATGCCTCGCTCCTGCCTTCGTGGGGCTCGCCGAAGCATACGCCGGTGCGAGGGGCCGGCGCAGCAGGCAGCTCAGTCCAGCGTGCGCAGCCAGCCGGTGCCGCCCATCTGCCGCATCTGCCGCTGGATCTGGTTCGCACGCCGCTGCACATAGGGCCCGGGGCGACCGGCATCGTAGCGGCGCGGGCTGGGCAGGACCGCGGCGAGGCGGGCGGCCTCGGCGGCGGTCAGGCGGGCGGCGTCCTTGCGGAAATGGCGCCGCGCGGCGGCCTGCGCGCCGTAGACACCGTCATCGAACTCGGCGACGTTGAGGTAGACCTCCAGGATCCGCCACTTCGGCCACAGCGCCTCGATCAAGGCGGTATACCAGACCTCCAGGCCCTTGCGCAGCCAGCGCGCCGGCCCGCGTCCCTGCCACAGGAACACGTTCTTGGCGACCTGCTGGGTGATCGTGCTCGCCCCGCGCAACCGCTTCACCTCGGTTCCGCGCTTGCGCGCACGCGCCTCCATCTTCTCGTTGTGCGCCTGCGCACGCTCGATCGCGTCGAAGTCGAAACCGTGGTGGCGGGCGAAGTTCTGGTCTTCGGCGGCCACCACCGCCAGCGCCAGCTGCGGCGAGATGTCGCGCAGGTCGCGCCAGTCGTGCGCCATGCGGTATCCCAGGTCGCCGGCCGCGATCGCTTCCAACTGCCGGATCGCCATGAAGGAGGAAAACGGCGGGTCGACGAAGCGCAGCGTCAGGACCTGCCCCACGCTCAATCCCATCGCCAGCAGCGGCAGTTTCCACCACCAACCCCGCCAGCGCAGGCGGCGGACGCGGCTCATCGGCCCCACCGCGCGGCCTTGCATGCGCCGCCGCGCATCCCCATTTCGACCATCATTCCCCGCTCCCCTTGCCTGCCCGCGCATTATCCGCAGCGCGGGCCTCCTCCGGTATCGCCATGACCTCCCCTATGCCGCACGCCCCCGACCAGCTGTCGCGCTTCCTCCTCCCCGATGCCGGCGTCCGCGGCGTCGTGGTCAGCCTGGACCAGGCCTGGCGCGACCTCACCGCCCATGCCGACAACCCGCCGGCCGTGGACGAACTGCTGGGCGAGGCCGCCGCCGCCGCCGCGCTGTTCACCGCGCACGCCAAGGTCGAGGGTCGCCTGTCGGTGCAGTTGCGCAGCGCCGGCGCGCTGCGGACGCTGTTCGCCGAATGCACCGCCGCCGGCACGCTGCGCGGGATCGCCCAGCTGGACGAAGCGCTGCCCGCGCCCACCCGCGACCTCACCGCGCTCGGCGCCGACGCGGTGCTGGCGATCACCATCGAGAACCCCGCCCGCGGCAGCCAGGATCCGCTGCGTTACCAAGGCCTCGTCGGGCTGGACGCGGGTTCCCTCGCCGAGGCCTTCGAGGGCTATTTCCGCCAGTCCGAGCAACTGCCGACCCGCCTGCTGCTGGCCTGCGACGGCCAGCGGGCGGCCGGCCTGATGCTGCAGAAGCTCCCGGGCGACGCCGGCGACGACGACGGCTGGAACCGCGTCGGCATCCTGTTCGACACCCTGCGCGAGCCGGAACTGCTGGGGCTGTCGGCTGCCGACGTCGTGCACCGCCTGTTCCACGAGGAATCCCCGGCTTGGCTGGGCGACAAGCCGCTGCGCTTCGCGTGCTCCTGCTCGCGCGACCGGGTCGCGGCAATGCTGGTCTCGCTGGGCCGCGGGGAAGCCGATGCCGCGGTCGAGGCAGGCGGCGGCGAGGCCCAGGTCCGCTGCGAGTTCTGCGGCCAGCAGTACCGCTTCGATGCTGCCGCCATCGCCGAGTTGTTCCACGACGCCGCCCGCGAGATGCCGGCCGCCGCCGGGCTGCAATGACCCCGCCCCGATGCCGGTTCGGTGACCGGATCGGCATTGTTAAAGAATCATAAACCCGCTAATCTACGGGTCCGAATCTCCGGAACTTCGCCGCCGCTGGCCTGTCCATCCACCCGCATGTCGCTCCGCTACGCGCCCCTCGCCGCTGCCCTGCTCGCCCTGGCCTTCGCCAGCGGTGGCGCGCACGCGCAGGCCAAGGCCGCCAAGCGCGATGCCAAGGTGGTGCCGGTGTTGAACAAGGAAAGCGGCAAGCTGGAAGCGGTGCTGCTGCTGGAACCGGCGACCACCGGTACCGGCGCTGGCGCACGCTGGCGCTTCGGCAGCACCACGCTCGAGGCGACCTACGGCCTGCAGGGCGGCGACTCGCTGGCCCTGCTGTGCGACCGCCGCAACGGCATCTCCAGCGCGATCGGGCAGCTCGCCAGCAATTGCGTGCTGGCCGCGCTCGATGGCGACAACAAGCCCGGCGCCGGCGCCAACACCAGCCGCCACGGCACCGCCGCGGCATCGCTCAGCCGCAACGGCGGCAAGGTCGGCGTCGCGGTCGGCAGCGGTCGCACGACGATGCCGGCCTGGCTGTCGCCGAACCAGTCCGCGGCCAAGGTCGACATCAACGATTTCTCCCTGTTCGCGGAAAAGGGCATCGGCCGCGAAGGCTTCGTCAGCGTGGGCGGCACGGTGGCGCGCGCGCGCCTCGTTCCCGCCACCGACGTGCCGCGGCTCGCGGACGAGTGGAATACCCGCAGCCTGAGCGTGGGCGGCGGCTTCGGCGCATTCGGCGCGAACATCGTCGGCCGGGTCGTCAACGTGCCCGGCGAGAGCGAAGTGTTCAAGGGCCTCGGCCTTGGCCTGACCTGGCGCACGCCGTGGAGCGGCGAGCTCACCGTCGGCGCCGACAACGTGGTCACCAGCGGCCGCAACCCGTTCTCCACCACCGTCGGGAAGGACGCCGAGGGCACCGTGCCCTACGTGCGCTACCAGCAGGACCTGTAAGCCCCATCCGCCGCGAGCGAAAAGGCCGCATCCTGGATGCGGCCTTTCGTCTTTTGGCGCGTGCCTCAGAACAATCGCAGGCGGGCGTCGCCGGAGAAGGTCTCGAGGCGGATTTCGCCCTTGCCGTCGCCATAGCGCTGGTGGAAGCTCGAGCCGGGGCCGAAGTCCTCGCGCTGGATCTTCGCGCCCGGCGCCGACAGGTCGCCGCTGAAGCTCTCGCCACTCACTTCGGCCGACAGGTCCTTCGGTAGGTCCAGGCCCAGGTCGCCGCTCACGCTTTCCATCCGGATCTCGCCGGCCTCGGCCAAGGCCAGCCGCGCGGCGATGTTGCCCGACACGCTGCCGGCGCTGAACTTGCGCAGGCGCTCGCCGCGGCTGTCGAAGCGCAGGTCGCCGGAGACGGTCTCGACGCTGGCCTCGCCGGTCAGCCGGCCGGCGACGACCAGGTCGCCGCTCACCGTGCTCGCCTCGACCTCGCTGCTGTTGAACGTCAGGTTGACGTCGCCGCTGACCGATTCCACCGACGCGCGGCGCGGCGCGCCATTAGCCACGATGTCGCCGCTCACCGATTGCAGCGACAGCTCGCGCGGGGCCAAGCCGTGCACATCGATGTCCGCCGACACCGTCTCGATCTCCAGTTCCGCCTGCAGCGGCACCTGCACGACCAGCATGGTCGGCTCGGTGTTGCGCGAGCGGTTCGGGTACTTCACCTCGATTCGCAATTCGTCGCGATCGCCGTCGATGACGAGCTTCTCGACGCCGTCGCCGAGGCTGCCGGTGACCCGCACTTCCTGGCGGTCCCAGGCGCGAACCTCGACGCGGCCCTTGAGGTTGTCGATCTCGACCCGGCCGCGCGGATCGAGCGCGCGGACCTGGTCGATCGGGGTGGCGGCCCACGCCGGCGCGAGGGCCGCGCAGGCCAGCGCGATGGCGACGGGCAACTTGAGCAGGGTGTGCATGTGCAGCTCCTTCAGGCGTAAAGCGCGCGGCGCGCGAGCGCGAGCCGGCGGGTATAGGTGGCGCGCAGCCGCTCCAGCAACAGGCGCGAGTCGGGTTGCGCGCGCAGGGCTTCGCGGATCTCGGCGGCGCTGCGGTCCAGCGCCTCGATGCCGGGCTGCCAGTTGGCGGGAACCGGATGCGCGTCGAGCTCGCGCAAGGCGGCCTGGTATTGCACGGTCAGCGAGTCGGCCTCGCGTTCCACCAGGCTCGGTGCCGACGCCACGGCCGGCATCGCAGGCGCAGTGGCGGGCGGCGCCCGCAGCTGCCAGGCCAGGCCCAGCGCAGCCGCCAGCGAAGCCGCCGTCGCCAGCGACAGCAGCCACGGATGCCGACGACGCGACGCGCCCCGGCGCGGCAGCGCCCCGATCCGGGCCGCGATGTCCGGCCACAGGTCGCGCGGCGGTTCGATGTCGCGGCGCAGGCCGCGCAGCGCGAGGCGCAGCTCGGCCTCGCCCATGGGGGTGCGTTCGTTCATGCCCAACCTCCGATCCGCTCGCGCAGCAGGTGCCGCGCGCGGTGCAATTGCGCCTTGGAGCTGCCGACGGCCATGCCCAGCTCGGCCGCGATCTCCTCGTGCTTCCAGCCTTCCACGTCGTGCAGGACCAGCACCGCCCGGGCGCGGGGCGGCAAGGTCGCGACCGCACGCTCCAGGTCGCGCCCGAGCATCGCGTTGCCCGCGGTGTCGGCGGTGGGCAACGATTCCAGCGCATCCTCGTCGTCGTCCATGCCCGGGCGCCCGCGGCGCGACCGCAGCTCCATCAGCGCGGTGTTGACCGCAAGCCGGTGCAGCCAGGTCGAGACCGCGCTCTCGAAGCGGAACGCCGGCAGCGCCTGCCAGGCCCGCACGAAGGCTTCCTGCACGAGGTCCTCTGCACGTGCGCCGGCCTGCCCGACCAGGCGGGCGATCACCCCCTGCATCCGCGCGTGGTGGCGTCGGTAGAGCTGCTCGAACGCGGCGATGTCGGCGGCGGCGGCACGGCGCACCAGCGCCGCATCCTCGCAGGCGTCCGCGGACGGGGCGTCGATCGCATCAGGCGTCAGGGGCATGGCTTGCAGCAGCATAGTCCCTGTGATGCCGGCACGCCCCCGGGGGTTTAAATGCCCGGTAGCGCGATGCCGCCGGCTCGCAGCGCATCGGCTAGGGGCTGGAGCTGGCGGACGTAGGGCGCCCATTTCGGCGTTTCCCGGCGGACCACGCCCTCGCGGACCTGCACCGCGCTCGCCGTGGCCACCGCCCGCGTGCTGCTGCGCGGGTCGCGCATGCCCGGCACGTAGTCGATGCCGCAGAACGCCGCAACCCGGCGCATCACGGTTTCTGGGTCGCGGGTCAGCTCGGCGTAGTCCACGTCGAGGATCCGCCCCGGGAACAGTGCATGCCAATGCGCCATCAGCCTGCGGTAACGGATGAAGTAGTCGGCCAGTTCGGCCTGGTCGTACGAATACGGATTGGCATCGGAGAACAGTTCGCGCAGGTTGGAGAAGCAGGTCTCCAGCGGATCGCGGACCATGTGCAGGATCCGCACCTGCGGCAGCGCCCGGCAGATGAAGCCGATGTTGAGGAAGTTGGAGGGCAACTTGTCGGTGAACAGCGCCTCGTCGCCCAGGCGCCAGGCCATGCCCTCGAGGTAGCGTCGCCCGACCTCGTCGAAATCGACGTCGCCGGCGCGCTCGACGATGGTGCGGTCGATGACCCCGCGGCAATGGTGGTCGGTGGCGAAACGCATCGCGCTGGTGAAGTCATAGAGCTCGCCGACGCCGCGCACCTGCGGGCTGGCGTCCAGCAACTGCTCCAGCAGCGTGGTCCCGGAACGGTGCATGCCGACGATGAACACCGGCGCCTTCGCGCCCGCCGCCGGCATGGGCGGCGGCTCGGCCGGCGGACGCCAGGCCTCGAGCGCTTCGAACAGACGCTGGCTGTCGGACGGGTCGTACTTCAGCGTCCCCCGCTTCGCGCGGCAGGCATGGTCCAACGCCTCCCAGGCGCCGGCATGGTCGCCGAGGTCATCCAGTTCTTTGTGCAGCGCGAATGCGAACGACGCGATGTCGTCCGCGGCGATGCCGGGCGCCTGCAGTGCGGCGCGCAGGCGCGCGACGTGCTCCCGGCCCGGCACGGCCTTCCCGACATGCGCCAGGAACCAGTGCGCCTGGGCAAGCCGTGGCGCGCGCTTGATGCAGCGCTCGAAGCACTCCCGGGCTTCCTCGAGGCGACCAAGGTAGGTCAGTACCTGCCCGCGCGACACGATCGTCGGCGGGTAATCGGGATCGGCCCGCCATGCTTCGTCGAGCAGGGCGAGCGCCGCCTGCTGGCGATTGAGGTAGGACCACTGCGCGGCGAACCCCAGGAGCAGCGGAATCGGCATTGAGGATGCCGCGCCGGCGCCCGCGACCAGTGCCTGCAGCAAGCGTCCCTCGTTGAAGGTCCTCAGCCGGGCGGCCAGGTCCACGCGCGTCTTGGCCGTCCTGGGCCGCAGCGAGGCCGCCAGCATCGCGGCCGTGCGCGCATCCCGGTACTCGCCGCCCGCCGAGAGTTGGTAGGAGACTTCCAGCAGGCGCGCGGCCTTGGCTTCGTCTTCGATAGCAATGCCGGCCAGCCAACCGCGCAAGGCCTCCATGTCGCGCGTATCCGCCGCTGGCGCCGCGGCGGCCAGCAACCTGCGCATCGGATCGGGCTGTTGCTGGGTCATGCGCACGCGTCCTCATCCACGCCGGCGTCCAGCAAGGCCTGGCGCAACGGCTCGAGTTGCCGGGCATACCGCTTCCACGCGCCGACACTCCGCGAGGAAACGCCCTTGCGTACCTGCGCCGCGCTGGCGGTGGCCACCACCGCGTCGCCGGACGCGGGGCGCTCGCGCGCTTGCAGGCCCAACGAGGCGCCGATGCGCGCCGTCTCGCCGCGGTGGTCACCGACGAACGCCTCGTAGTCCACGGCCACGATGCGCCCGCCGTGGAGCTCCCGGAGCATGCGGACATGCCGCACGAATCGCGCATGGCGCCGCGCCACTTCGCCCATGTCGTAACTGTAGTAATACGAGCCGCCGAACCACTCCTTCAGGTTCGACCAGCACGCATCCATGGGATCGCGGAACACCACCACCGCCCGCAAGTCGTCCATCGCGGCCAGCGCATGGCCAAGGACCAGGTAGTTCTCCGGCCACTTGTCGATGAAGGCGGGTTCGCTGCCGGCACGCCAAGCGGCATGAGTGCGGTAGCGCTGGCCGACCATCGCAAGTCCATCGCCATCCATCGCATCCAGCAACTCGATATCGGCATGCAGCGGCCCTGCCCGGTTCGCGACCCAACGCATCTGCTGCACGAAGTCGCGGAGCTCGCCCGCGCTAGCGGCCCGGAAGCCCGTGCAGATGGACTGCTCGATGATGGTGGTGCCGGTGCGGGGCATGCCCACCAGCATCAGCGGCTTCGGTTCCGCCCACGCTCCGTCATCGCGTCGGGAGGCATCGGCCAGGGCCATGCTGCCCGCTGCCAGTCGGGCGAACAGCGCGTCGTCCTGCGCATCCGAGAATCGCACCCGGCGACGACGCGCGCGCATGGCCCGTTCCAGTGCAGCCCAGGCGGCATCCCGGTCATCGTCTGCATCCAGTTCATGGAACAGGCTGTAGAGCAGCAACGGGGCATCGGGATGGTCATCCGGCAGCGCCGCCACGCGTCGCCGGAGGGCGTCCACACGCATCCCCCTGCCCTCGACGATGGCCAGCTTGGCCAGGCTCCAATAGGTAGGCGCGAACCCCGCATCCAGCGCAAGCGCGCGCTCCAGTGAGGCACGCGCCGCATCCAGCGCACCGAGGTAGGTCCGGTTCAGGCCGTCGAGGTACGCCGAACCTGCGCTTTCGCGCAGCCCGGCCTCTCGCGCCCGCGCGAGCACGGCGAGCGCCGTGCCAGGTTCCATATGATCCGACAGTAGCTTGGCGGTCTCCGCCAGCAATGCGGCCGGTGCCGAGGGGGCCTCTAGCAGGGCCGAGACCGCGGCCAGCCCCGCCTGCGCCTCGCCGAGCGCGAGGCATTGCCGCGCGGTGAGCGCGAGCAAAGAGGGTTCGCGGAGCCTGCCGGTATTGATCGCCAGCACATGCGCGCTCCCGCGCTGGAGGTCGCCAGCGGCCTGCGCCAGCTCGGAGAGGCGCGCATGGGCGTACGGCGCCATCTCCGCGGCGCCGAGCAGGTCGCGGTAGCCGGCAAGGGCGTCCTCCATGCGTCCCTGCGTCCTCGCGGCTTCCGCACGGATCCACTGTTCACGCGCGCTCATGGATATACGACACCCGTGACGTGGCCACCAGGGAGGCTTATCGGGAACGGCAGGGGCGTCAAGGTCGGATCCACAAAAAAGGACGGCCGCACAAGGCGGCCGTCCAAGTTACAACGTCTTGGTGCTGGATCAGAAGTCGTACTGCACCATGAAGCGCACGGAGCGCGGCGCCTGCCAGCCGGTCGGGACCTTGTAGATCGCCGGCTGCGGGTTGCCCGCCGCGTCTTCGCCCTGCTCGACGACGGTGACCTCCTTGTCGGCGTTCAGGACATTGAACACGTCGACCTTGAACTGCAGGCCCTTCGCCCACGCCGGCTTGTAGGCCACGTTCAGGTCGAGGTTCTGCGTCCACGGCAGGCGGCCCGCGGTACCGCGCGGCACGATCGTGGTGCCGTTGTTGCCGGCGCCATCACCCGGCAGGTTCGCCGGACCCGGATCGCACGAGAAGTAGCCGTTCGCGTAGTGCGAGGTGTTGGCACCGCCCAGGAAGCCGAAGCAGTTGATCGGACGGCCGGACTGGATCAGCGCGCTCGCGCCCACGGACCACTCGTCGTTGATCTCGTAGTTGCCGAACATCTTCAGGCTGTGGCGACGGTCGTTCGGCAGGTAGCCGTACGAACCGATCATCAGCTCCGGATAGTCGAAGTCCTGCGTGGTTCCGGTGTCAGCCTGGCCGATGTCCGACTTCACGCCGCCCTCGGTGTTGCCGATGCTCTTGGCGAAGGTGTAGGAACCCTGCAGGAACCAGCGGTCCCAGTTGCCTTCCCAGAAGATCTCCAGCGCCGTGTACTTGCGCTTGGCCTTCGGGCCCAGCACGTCGGCCGGGATCACCGCCTGCTCCAGCACGCCATCGCCGTTGAAATCGACGTTGAAGATGCCGTCCTCGCCCGGGTTGTACATGTGGCAGAACGCAAAGCCCGGGTTGTAGATCGCCATGTCGCTCGGCTGGGTCTTGTCCGCCGGCTCGATGAAGATGCCGCCGTCGGCAGTGAAGCCCTGGTCAAGGCCGGCCTGCACCAGCGGACGGTAGTCGCACTGGTCGTCGATCGCCTGCTTCAGGTCGCGGTGGATCGCGCGGACACCCAGCGAGAAGTTGTCGGTCAGCTGCTTCTGGAAGCCCAGGATGTACTCGTCCTGGTACATCGGCTTCAGGTTCTGCGACGCGATGCTGGCAGGATCCTTGCCGACGCCGAACTCGTTGTTGAGGTAGCGGATCGGGCGGCCGTTGTTCGGGTTGTTGATCAGGGTCAGGCCGGTCGGGGCGCCCGTGACCGGATCGACGCCGGTGTAGGTGTAGAACTGCTCGGAGAACAGCGAGGCCGACGCGCCACGGACGGCGACGGTCGCGGTCAGCGGCAGCGCGTAGCGGCCGGCGTTACCGAAGACCTTGAACGTGGAGTCGCCGAACACGTCCCAGCTGAAGCCCAGGCGCGGGGCGAACTGGTTGTCGATCTTGACGTAGGTCTGTCCGGCACCGTTCTTGTTGTCGAAGGTATCCCAGCGCAAGCCGAGGTAGGCGACGAAGTTGTCGGTGATGCTCCAGCTGTCCTCGAGGTAGTACGCACGCTGGTCGACCGCCACCGTCGCACCCGACTGGAACACGCGCTTGCGCACGATGGACTCGGTGCCCAGGTAACGGCCATAACGCCACACCGCGCCGCCCGAGTAGGACTGGCCGGCGACCGACTCGAAGTTGTCGATGTCGACGCCGCCGCGGATCAGGTGGTCGCCCAGCTGCCATTCCAGGTCGATGCGATACTGGTCACGGCTGTCCTTCGCGTCCGGACGGCCGAGGAAGTTGGCCAGGGAGCAGCCAGTGCGGGGGGTGGAGGTACCGGCAACGACCGAGGGACGCGCATCAACGATCACCGGGCAGCCGCCAACAGGCTGGCCGACGCCGCCGTTGTACTCATTGACGATGCCAGAAGCGGTGACGCTGTAGTTGGAGCGCTTGGACTCGCTGTGGCCGGCCAGCACCGACAGGGTGAAGTTGTCGGTCAGGTAGCCGGTGTACTTGGCGATGTAGGCCTCGCCACCGAACTCGTTGTAGTCGGTGCCACCATACGTCGTCATCATCGGGTTGCTGACGTCGTCGGCATCCGTGGTGGTCGAGTAGTAGTCGGTCTCGTTCTTGCGCTTGTCCGACAGCGCGGTGAATTCGAGGATGTGGTTGTCGCTGATGTTCCAGTCCATCTTCAACAGCCACTTAGGCTGCTTGCTGCTGTTCTGGGTCGACGTGTTCGTGCCGGCCCCGCCGAAGGCATCGTTGTCGATCTTGGCCCACTGCACCAAGCCGTACGCGAACAGCCGATCCTTGACCAGCGCGCCGCTGGCCCACACTGCCGCAGTCAGCTCATCCCGGGTGTCGCTCCTGTTCCAGGTCAGCAGGTCGCCGTCGTTGCTGTACTGGTCGGGGTTGGTTTCGCGCAGCGAGTCCGGCGACCAGAAGATGTTGCCGCCCGCGTGGAACTCGTTGGTGCCGCGCTTGGAGATCTGGTTGATCACGCCACCGGTCGAACGACCGAATTCCGCACCGTAACCACCCGTCTTCACCTGTTGCTCGGCAATCGCCTCGAACGGCACCTGCGCGAAGTTCAAGTTCGCGAAAGTATTGGTGATGTTGAAGCCGTTGAAGTAGTACTGGTTCTCAGCGACCGACGAACCACCGAACGAAGCCAGGTTGCCGAACGCCGCGTCGCCGCGCACCGTGCCCGGCGCCAGCAGCGCAACCGAGGTCGTGTCGCGCGCCACCGGGATCTTCGCGATCTGCTCGGCGGTCAGGATCGTGGTCGACTCCACCGACGACACGTCGATCGGGTTGATCGCGCCCGTGCCGACCACCGTCACGGTGTCCAGCGTGGTGGCGTCGCCGCCCGCGAAATCGATGTTCGCAGCGCTACCGACATTGACGGTCACGTTGCGGGGGGCCGCGCCATTCCGGCTGATCTGGTACTGGCCGGTCGGCAACTGCGAGAAACGGTAGCTGCCATCCGCACCCACCGTGATCGTGCGGCTGAAGCCCGTCGCCGGGTTGCTGATGGTGATGGTGTCGCCCGACGTCGCGCGGCCGGTCACCGCACCCGCGGTGTTCGTCTGGGCCTGCACGCCGCCCACGAACGACAGACCGAGAGCAACGGTCAGCGCGCTACGCTTCAGGCCTTTGGCAATGTAATTAGAAGCCATTGTGTGTAACCCCCATAGGGACAGTTGTGACCAAAGATGTACATGTACGTCCGGCCTGAGCCGGCCCGACTCGCCGACTATAGAGCACGCAACAAATCCTTAACAAGCCCCTCAGGCCCAATTCAGGCTAATAAAGCCGCATTCAGTTTCGATTGAAAGCAATGGTCAGGAGGACAGGCGAGCTGCGATCTCCCGAGCCTGCCCCCCCAGCGCCGCCGGCATCCTCGGCCCGTAGTCGGCCAGGTAGCCTGCGATCGCGTCGAATTCGACCCGCCAGCCGTCGCGGTCGACGCCGAACAGCTTCTGCATCGCCTCGGCATCCAGCGAGAGCCCGTCGAGGTTCAAGGCCCCCGGGGCCGGCAGGTGGCCGATCGGGGTCTCGGTGGCCTGCGCGCTGCCCGCGACCCGGCCGATGATCCACTCCAGCACCCGCAGGTTGTCGCCGAACCCCGGCCACAGGAACTTGCCATCGTCGCCCTTGCGGAACCAGTTCACGTGGAAGATCGCCGGCAGGCGCGCGCCCGGGCGGTCGAACGAGAGCCAGTGCGCGAAGTAGTCGGCGAAGTTGTAGCCGCAGAAGGGCTTCATCGCCATCGGGTCGCGGCGCATCACCCCCACCGCGCCGGTCGCCGCCGCAGTGGTCTCGGAGCCCATCGAGGCGCCGACCAGCACGCCATGGGTCCAGTCGCGGGCCTGGAACACCAGCGGCACCAGCGAAGCGCGGCGCCCGCCGAAGACGATGGCGCTGATCGGGACGCCACGCGGATCCTCGGCCATCGGCGAATACGATGGGCAGCGCGTGGCGCTGACGGTGAAGCGCGAATTGGGATGCGCCGCGGGACGCACGGCGGGATCGTAAGGCTGGCCCTGCCAATCGATGGCGGGCACCTGGCCGTTGTCGATGCCCTCCCACCACGGCTGTCCATCCGCGGTCAGGCCGACGTTGGTGAAGACGGTGTCCGACTGCACGCTGGCCAGCGCATTCGGATTGGACTTCGCCGAGGTGCCCGGCGCCACCCCAAAGAAGCCGGCCTCCGGGTTGATGGCGTAGAGGCGGCCATCCTCGCCGGGGCGCATCCAACAGATGTCGTCGCCGATGGTCCACACCTTCCAGCCGGCCTCGCGATAGCCGTCCGGCGGGATGAGCATGGCCAGGTTGGTCTTGCCGCAGGCCGAGGGGAAGGCGGCGGCGATGTAATGGGTCTCGCCCTGGGGGTTCTCCACGCCGAGGATCAGCATGTGTTCCGCCAGCCAGCCTTCGCGCCGTGCCTGGTGGGATGCGATGCGCAGCGCATGGCACTTCTTGCCGAGCAGCGCGTTTCCGCCGTAGCCAGAGCCGTACGACTTGATCGTCAGCTCATCCGGGAAATGCATGATGTAGCGACGCTCGGGATCCAGTTCGCCGGTCGAGTGCAGGCCCTTCACGAAGCTGCCTTCGCGCTCGATGCGGGTGAGCGCGGCGGCGCCCATGCGGGTCATGATCCGCATGTTGGCGACCACGTAGGGCGAATCGGTGATCTCCACGCCGCAACGCGCCAGCGGCGAGTCGATCGGCCCCATGCAATACGGGATCACGTACAGCGTGCGGCCCTGCATGCAGCCGTCGAACAGGGCATCGATCCTGGCATGCGCTTCCGCCGGCGCCATCCAGTGGTTGTTGGGGCCGGCATCGTCCTGCTCGGGCGTGCACACGAAGGTCAGGTGCTCGACCCGCGCGACGTCCTCCGGGTGCGAACGATGCAGCCAGCTGCGCGGATGCGTCGCCTCGTTGAGCCGGACCAGCGTGCCGTCGGCCTCCATCTGCGCCACCAGCGCCGCATTCTCGGCATCGCTGCCGTCGCACCAGTGGATGCGCGCGGGGCGCGTGAGGCGGGCGACGTCGTCGACCCATCGGTTCAAGGCATCCAGCGTGCTGCTCATCGGGAGAATCCTTGCGTAGGCGTTGAAATCGATTGCAGGAACGGACGAAACGCGGCCGTCGCGGCGTGGCGCGTCAGTTCTGCGGGATGAGGGTGTCCATGACGTGCTCGACGTAGGCCTCGAACTCGTCGTGCGGCAGGCGCGGCTGGTGCAGCTGCAGGCTGAGCTGCAGGAAGCCGACATAGGCGGCGTAGGCGAGCCGCGCCCGATGCTGCGCCTCGGTGCGCGCCAGCCCGGCCTGGCGGAAGCTGGCGGTAAGGTAATCGAGGCGACGCTGCGACACGCGGCCGATCACCGGGCTGACCGTGGGGTGGTCGAGCGCCTTCAGCAGCTCGCTATAGATAATGTGTGACTTTGCTTCGTGCGCCACCAGCCGGAACAGCGCGCGCAGGCGCTCGCGGGGATCGGCCACCTGCTCCAGCGAACCGAACACCAGCTCCTGCTCCGCGGTTTCCCAGCGTTCCAGCGCGGCCTGCAGGAGCGCATCGCGGGAGGGGAAATGCCAGTAGAAGCTGCCCTTGGTGACGCCGAGCCGGCGCGCCAGCGGCTCCACCGCGACGGAGGCGACGCCCTGCTCCGCGATCTGCTCGAGCGCTTCGCTGGCCCAGTCGTCGGCGCTCAGGCGGCCGCTGCGCGGGGGGCTTTGGGTCATCGCGGGATCCGTTCCATACGTTACCGGTTGGGACAGTATGCTGAGTTTTTGCTCTTTTTTGCGCGGTCACACTCGTGCCGAATGCGCCATACTTCACCGTATGGTAGATGACGCCTTCTTCAGGCGCAACGCGGCATGATCCAATCCACCTGCGGTTCCGGGAGCTTTCCATGAGCGTGATCCTTCCCTTCCTCGCCCTGCTCCTTGCTGCCGGGTTCGCTGCATACCACCGCCTGCGCCTGGCGGTGTGGGCGGCGATCACCGCCTCGCTGCTCGTCGCGGGTTGGCTGCTCGGGGCGAATGCCACGGCAAGCGTGGTCGCCGCGATCATCGTCGCGCTCGTCACCGTGCCGCTGGTGCTGCCGCAGCTGCGCAAGCCCTTCATCACCACGCCGCTGCTCGACTTCTACACCAAGCTCCTCCCGCCGCTGTCCGACACCGAGCGCACCGCGCTGGAATCCGGCACGGTCGGCTTCGAGGGCGAGCTGTTCTCCGGCAAGCCGGCGTGGAACCAGTTGCTCGACCTGCCCAAGCCGCAGCTCACCGCGGAGGAGCAGGCGTTCCTCGACGGCCCCTGCGAAACCCTGTGCAGGATGACGGACGACTGGGACATCACCCACGTGCGCGCCGACCTGCCGCCGGAACTGTGGGAGTACATCAAGCGCAACAAGTTCTTCGGCCTGAACATCCCGAAGGAATACGGCGGCCTGGGCTTCTCGGCGCTGATGAACCACAAGGTCATCCAGAAGCTCGCCTCGATCTCGTCGGTGGTGTCCTCGACGGTCGGCGTGCCGAACTCGCTGGGGCCGGCCGAGCTGCTCATGCACTACGGCACCGAGGGACAGAAGCAGCAGTACCTGCCGCGCCTCGCCGATGGCCGCGAGGTCCCGTGCTTCGCACTGACGGGGCCGTTCGCGGGCTCCGACGCCACCTCGATCCCCGACTACGGCATCGTCTGCGAGGGCGAGTGGAACGGCGCCAAGGTGCTGGGCATCCGCCTCACCCTCAACAAGCGCTACATCACCCTCGCGCCGGTGGCCACGCTGATCGGCGTCGCCTTCCGCATGTACGACCCGGACGGGCTGCTGGGCGACACCCGCGACATCGGCATCTCGCTGGCGCTGGTCCCGCGCGACACCCCGGGGCTGGAGATCGGCCGCCGCCACTTCCCGCTCAACTCGCCGTTCCAGAACGGCCCGATCCACGGCAAGGACGTGTTCGTGCCGTTGTCGCAGCTGATCGGCGGCGAGGACTACGCGGGCCAGGGCTGGCGCATGCTGATGGAATGCCTGTCGATCGGGCGCTCGATCACCCTGCCCTCGACCGCGAGCGGCGGTTCGAAGATGGGCGCGGTGGCGGTCGGCAGCTACGCGCGCATCCGCAAGCAGTTCGGCCTGTCGGTCGGGCGCTTCGAGGGCGTCGAGGAAGCGCTGGCGCGGATCGGCGGCAACGCCTACGCCTGCAGCGCGCTGTCCGAGGCGACCGCGGCGGCGGTGGCGCGCGGCGAGAACCCCGCGGTGCCGTCCACCATCGCGAAGTACCACTGCACCGAGATGGGCCGCAAGGTGTCGCTGGACTGCATGGACATCCTCGGCGGCAAGGGCATCATCCTCGGCCCGCGCAACTTCGCCGGGCGCTCGTACCAGGCCGCGCCGATCGCGATCACGGTCGAGGGCGCGAACATCATGACCCGCTCGCTGATGATCTTCGGCCAGGGCGCCATCCTCTGCCATCCGTGGGTGATGAAGGAGATGAAGGCCGCGCAGCTCGAGGACCCGAAGGCGCGCATCGACCAGTTCGACACCGCCCTGTTCGGCCACATCGGCTACGCGATCAGCAACGCGGTGCGCAGCTGGTGGTACGGCCTGACCGGCAGCAAGGTCGGCAGCGCGCCCGGCGACGACGACACCCGCCGCTACTTCCGCAAGCTCAACCGCTATTCCGCCGCGCTGGCGGTGATGGCGGACACCTCGATGCTGCTGCTCGGCGGCAAGCTGAAGTTCAAGGAATCGCTCTCCGGCCGCCTCGGCGACGTCCTCAGCCAGCTGTACATCGCCAGCGCGATGCTCAAGCGCCACCAGGACCAGGGCGCGCCGGCCGGCGACCAGCCGCTGCTGGCCTATGCCTTCCACGACGCGGTCAACAAGATCGAGACCGCGCTGTCCGGCGCCTTGCGCAACTTCCCGATCCGCCCGGTGGGCTGGCTGCTGTGGCTGGTGATCTTCCCGTGGGGCCGCCGCGCACAGGCGCCGAGCGACCGCCTGGGCCACAAGGTCGCCTCGCTGCTGATGACCCCGTGCGACGCGCGCGAGCGGCTGGCCACCGGCGTGTTCACCACCCCCGGCGAGTACAACCCGGCCGGTCGCATCGTCAGCTACCTGCCGAAGGTGGTGATGGCGGAGCCGGTCGAGCGCAAGTTCCTCAAGGCGCTGAAGAACAGCGACATCGAGGCGCTCGAGTTCGACGCCCAGCTGGACGAGGGCGTGCGCGAAGGCTGGATCACCGCCGAGGAACGCAAGCAGCTGGAAGAGCTGCGCGCGATCACCCTCGACGCGATCATGGTCGACGACTTCGATCCCGCCGAATTGCGCTCCGCGGGATACGCGACCCTGCACGGCCAGGCCCCGGCGCCGCGCGCCGCGGCGTGAACGTCCTCGCCGCATACCAGCGCATCAGCCGGTGGCCCGCGGGCCGCTGGCTGTTCTCGCGGCTGGTGTGCTGGAAGGCGCCCTACTTCGCCAGCATCGCGCCGCGGATCGAGTCGCTCGAGCCCGGCCGCGGCATCGCCACGCTGGCGCATCGCCGCCGGGTCACCAACCACCTCGGCACCGTGCACGCCATCGCGCTGTGCAACCTCGCCGAGTTCGTGGGCGGCCTGGCGTGCGACGTCAGCATCCCGCCCTCGATGCGGTGGATCCCCAAGGGCATGACGGTCGCCTACCTCAGGAAGGCGGTCGGCCGCATGCGCGCCATCGCGACGCCGGCGTTCCCGCCGCGCGACGCGGAGGCCGGCTACGAACTGCCGTTCGAAGTGGTCGTCGAGGATCCGGCCGGCGACGTGGTGTTCCGCGCGACCATCGCGATGTGGGTGTCGCCGAAGTCGGCGCGCTGATCAGGCCCAGGCCAGGGCCGCCAGCGCGGCCAGCGCCGGCATCGCCTGTACCACGAAGATCCGCTTGTTGACCGACCACGCGCCGTAGGCGCCGGCCATCACCACGCAGGCGAGGAAGAACACCGCGAACTCGCGCGAGCCCGTGGCGACGGCGTAGAGCAGGCCCGCCGCCAGGAACCCGTTGTACAGCCCCTGGTTGGCCGCGAGCACGCGGGTGACCGCCGCCTTCTCCGGCGTGTTGCGGAACACCTTCAGGCCCGCCGGCCTGGTCCAGAGGAACATCTCCAGCACCAGGAAGCCGAGGTGCAGGAGGGCGACGAGGACCACGAGGACGTGCGCGACCGGCGACATGGGCATACTCCGTTGCAGGAAGGCAGGGTCGCATGGCGCCGGCGGGGCGCCAACCGGGGGCTGGATGGCGGCAGGCGGGACAGGCGGCGAGCCGGCGCGGATCCACCTCAACATCGGGGTGACCGCGCACCGCGACCTCGTGGACGCCGAAACCCCGCGCCTGCGCGCGGAAGTCCGCGCGTTCCTCGCCGGGCTGCAGCGCGACTACCCCGATCTGCCGCTGCGGGTGATATCCGCATTGGCCAGCGGCGGCGACCAACTGGTGGCCGAGGAAGCCCTGGCGCTGGGCATCGAACTGGTGGTGCCGCTGCCCCTGCCGCAGGCGGCCTACGAGGATGACTTCGAGGACGCCCTCGCCCTTGCAAGATTCCGCGTGTTGCTGGCGCAGGCGCGGGTGCGCACGCTGCCGCTGGCCCCGCGCATCCGCGTGGATGACCTGCAGGAGCGCGGCGCGGCACGCAATCGCCAGTATGCGCAGCTGGGGATGTTCGTGTCCTCGCACTGCCAGGTCCTGCTGGCCTTGTGGGACGGCCGCCCCAGCGATGCCACCGGCGGCACCGCGCAGGTCGTGGACTACCACCTGCGCAATACCATGCCCGGCTTCCGCGCGGAGGACATCGCGCCCAACCTGCTGGCCGACGACGAAAGCGACCTCGTCTACCACGTGCACTGCCCGCGCCGCATGCCGCATCCAGGACCCGCTGCACCGACCACGGGCGTGCCGCCGCCGCGCTGGGTCACGCTGGAGGGCGACAGCCGCGGCGATGGGCCACCGCCCGCGCAGTACCGGCACGTGTTCGCGCAACTGCAGGCCTTCAATCGCGATGCGGCGCGCTACCGCGAGGCGATCGCCGGCGAGCGTGCGTCGCTGCTCGGCAGCGACATGCCCGCGCCACCGCCGGACTTCGTCCGCGCGACCGACGCCCTGTTCGGCACCGCCGACTGGCTGGCCGCGCATTTCCGCCGGCGCATGCGCGGCGGCATGCTCGCCACCCATGCGCTGGCCGCGGCGATGGGCCTGGCCTTCATCCTGTATTCCGACCTCGACGCCCATCGCGGCTTCGTCGCCCTGTTCCTGCTGCTGTTCGCGCTGGGTGCGCTGGTGCGCTGGATCGCCGCGCGTCGCGAATGGCACCGCAAGTTCCTCGACTACCGCGGCCTCGCCGAAGGCCTGCGGGTGCAGGTGTACTGGCGGCTGGCCGGCGTCGAAACCCCGCCCAACAGCAGCCTGGGCTACGACAGCTTCCTGCAGAAGCAGGACGTGGACCTGAGCTGGATCCGCCACGCCATGCGCGGCAGCAACCTGCTGCGCGACGACGGCTTCGAATCCGACACCGGCTGGCTGCACTGGGTCATCGCGCACTGGGTCGGCACCGGCGGCGACGCGCCCGGCGAGACCGGCGGCCAGCTGCGCTACTTCCGCGCCGGCGTGGCGCGCCGCGAGCATGCGTACCGCACCACCACCCGCCTCGGCGAGCTCGCACTGGCCGGCGGCCTGCTGGGCGCACTGGCATTGCTGGTGCTCGGCCCGCGCCTGGGCGATGGCTGGCGCACCGGGCTGGTGATGGCGATGGGCCTGTTGCCGCTGGTGGCCGGCATCCGCGAGGCGCTGGCCTACAAGAACGCGGACAAGGAGCTGATCAAGCAGTTCCGCTTCATGCGCCGCCTGTTCGAGAGCTGCCGCTGGCGGCTGGACCTCGCCGCGGACGACGACGAGGCCCGGCACCTGCTGCGCGCGCTCGGCTGCGCCTGCCTGGAGGAACACGCCGAGTGGATCCTGCTGCACCGCGAGCGTCCGCTGGAGGGGGGGCCGCTGTCCGCTTGATGCGCCAAAAGGCGTAGTGTTGTCGATTGCCGGCGGTTTCCCGGGGGCGGCCGGCCCACAGGGGATGCGATGCACTATCGCGCCTTCATCAGCTACAGCCATGCCGACGCGCGCTGGGCCGCGTGGTTGCACCGGCGGCTGGAGTCGTACCGCCTCCCCTCGCGCCTGCGGGGCGGCAGCGGTGCGCACGGCCCCCTGCCCGAGCGCATGGCCCCGGTGTTCCGCGACCGCGACGACCTGCCCAGCGCCGGACACCTCGGCCCGCAGATCGAGTCCGCGCTCGCCGACTCCGAAGCCCTGGTGGTGCTCTGCTCGCCGGATGCCGCGCGCTCACCCTACGTCGATGCCGAGATCCTCGCCTTCAAGCGGCTCGGCCGCGGCGACCGCATCTATGCCTTCATCGTGGGGGGCGAACCGAATGCCGGCGATGCGCGCGAATGCTTCCCGCACGCGCTGCGCCACGACCTCGACCCGGCGACCGGTACGCTCGACCTCGTCGCCAACCCCGTCGCGGCCGACGCGCGCAGCGGCAAGGACGGCCGTTCGCTGGCCCTGCTCAAGCTGCTGGCCGGCCTGTTCGGGCTGCCGCTCGACACCCTCCGCCAGCGCGAGGCGCAGCGTCGCCACCGGCGCATGGCCGCGGTCACCGGACTGGCGGTGCTGGTCATGCTCGTCACCTCGGTGCTCGCGGTGCAGGCGGTGATCGCGCGCAAGGCGGCGGAACGCCGGCAGAAGCAGGCGGAAGCGCTGGTCGACTTCATGCTGGGCGACCTCAACGACAAATTGTCCGAGGTGGGCCGCCTCGACATCCTGTCCAAGGTCAACGACAAGGCGATGGACTACTTCGCCTCGCTGCCGCGGACCGACGTCACCGCCGAAGCGCTGGAACAGCGCGCCAAGGCGCTGGTCAAGATCGGCGTGGTCCGCAGCGAGCAGGGCGACTACGCCGGCGCGATGAAGAGCTACCGCGCCGCATCCGAACTCTCCGGCCCGATGGCGCGCGCGATGCCCCGCGACGTCGCGCGCCAGCTCGCGCACGCCGACGTGTTGTCCTACATCGCCCTGATGCACTGGTACCAGGGCGACCTGGCGAATGCGGGGCGCGGCTTCGACGAAGCCGCGCGCGTGCTGTCCGCGGCGCAACGGCAGGCCCCGGACGACCCGCAACTGCTCTACCAGGCGGTCACCAACGAGAACAACAACGGGCATGTGCTGGAGAGCCTGGGCCGCATCGACGACGCGACCGCGCACTACGACCGCATGCTCGTCCTCGCCCGCCGGCTCGCCGCGCGCGACCCGGCGAACAGCGAGTGGCAGAACATGCTTGGCCTCGCCCACAACAACCTCGCCAAGATGGCCCTGCAGCGTGGCGACCTGCGCGCGGCGATCGCCGGCTATCGCGAGGACCTGGCGGTCAAGGCACGGCTGGTGGCGCGCGACCCGCGCAACAACGCGCAACGCCGCTTCCTGCTGATCGCACGGGCCACGCTGGGACGTACCCTGGCGCTTGCCGGTCAGTTCGCCGATGCCGCCGCGTTGCAGGCGCAGGCGCTCGCCGAGGCGCGCAAGCTGCATGCGATGGAGCCTTCAAGCTCGGAGTACCGCGAAGACCTCGGGCTGTATGCCATCCAGTCCGCCCGCGTCGCCCGCCTGGCCGGCGATGCCACCACTGCCGCCCGCCTCGTCGACGAGGCCAGGGCCACGCTGGCGCCGCTGCTCGCCGCCGGCCAGGACCAGCCCGGCTGGCAACGCGACCATGCCGAGGCGCTGACCGAACAAGCCGTGCAGGCCGCCGCGCTGGGCGATGCAGCGATGGCCGCCGGCCTGCTGGACGACGCGCTCGCCATCCTCGATCCGCAACTGGCCGCCAGCCCGCAGGATCGTGGCACCGTGCTGTCCACCCTCGATGCCCGCCTTCACCTCTCCGCCCTGGTCGATGGCGAACGCCGCATGGCGCTCGCACGCGAGGCGCTGGCGGCGATCGAGGCGCAGCGCGACAGTCGCGGCGACCCACGCCTGCTGGCCCTGCAGGTCCGCGCGCAGCTCCTGTTGCGCCGGCTGGGCGATGCCACGGCAAGCGCGACCGCACTCGCCGCCAGCGGCTACCGCGACCCGGCGCTGGCCGCCGACCTCGCGCGCGCGGGCCTCCGCGTGCGCGCGCCCACCGCTGACGCGGGACCGTCGGCGCCATCGCCTGGACGCGCCGACGCAAGGAGCAGGTCATGAGCAACAACGTCAATGTCTCGCTGGACACCACGGTCGATCCGCCCGCGCTCAAGGTCCACGACCATGGGCACATCAAGGTCGCGAAGAAATCCACGCCGCAGACGATCAGCTGGAACCTGACCGGCACGATCGCGGTGGGGTCGTTCGTTGCCATGGATGCCGATCCCCCCGGCTTTCGCTGGGTCGGCGACGCGCCCGCGGCCGGCATCTTCGGCACGCCGACCGTCGGTTCGAACGGCAACTCGCTGTCCGTCACCGACACCCATCCCGATGCCGGCAGCGACGGCACCTGGACCTACCAGTTGCACGTGCTGTACGACGGCAAGACCTACTCCACCACCGCCACCACCGACCCGGGCACCACCGTCAAGAACCCAG
>JAFLEB010000079.1 GCA_017302075.1 Lysobacterales bacterium | reverse complement strand
CAGGCGGGCCAGGTCGGCCAGCCGCAGGCGTGCATGCCGACGGGCCATCAGCACGCGCTTGACGTTGCGCACGCCCAGCCCCGGCACCCGCAACAAGGCTTCCTTGGGCGCGGTGTTGAGGTCCACCGGGAACGCCTGCGGATGCCGCAGCGCCCAGGCCAGCTTGGGGTCGATGTCGAGGTCCAGCATGCCGCTGGCCGCGTCGGGCGCGATCTCCTCCACCTGGAATGCGTAGAAGCGCAACAGCCAGTCGGCCTGGTACAGCCGATGCTCGCGCTGCAGCGGCGGCGCGACCGGCGGCAATGCCTTGGACGCGTCCGGGATCGGACTGAAGGCCGAGTAATAGACCCGGCGCATGCGGTAGTCGCCGTACAGGCGATCCGACGCGAGCAGGATGTCGCGGTCGTTGGCCCCGTCCGCGCCGACGATCATTTGCGTGCTCTGGCCGGCGGGCGCGAAGCGCGGCGGGCGCGCCTTGCGGATGGGCGTGGCGATGCCGGCATTGGCCGGCTTGCGCGCCTCCTTCGCCTCCTCGATGCGCCAGCGCAGCTGGCCCATCGCGCTGCGGATGCCGGCCTGCGACTTCTCCGGGGCGAACCGCTTCAGTCCGCCCTCGGTCGGCAGTTCCACATTGATCGACAGCCGGTCGGCGAATCGCCCGGCGGCCGCCAGCAGCTCCGGCGATGCGTCCGGGATGGTCTTGAGGTGGATGTAGCCGGCGAAGGCATGGTCTTCGCGCAGGCTGCGCGCGACCTCCACCAGCTGCTCCATCGTGTAGTCGCCGTTGCGGATGATCCCGCTGGACAGGAACAGCCCCTCGATGTAATTGCGCTTGTAGAAATCGAGGGTGAGCCGCACCACCTCCTCGGTCGCGAAGCGCGCGCGCGGCACGTTGCTCGAGACGCGATTGACGCAGTACGCGCAGTCGAACACGCAGAAGTTGGTGAGCAGGATCTTCAGCAACGACACGCAGCGGCCATCGGGCGTGTAGCTGTGGCAGATGCCCATGCCCTCGGTGCTGCCGATGCCGCCGGTCTTGCTGGAATTGCGCTTGTTGGCGCCGCTGGACGCGCAGGAGGCGTCGTACTTGGCGGCGTCGGCCAGGATGGCCAGCTTGGTGCGGATGTCCACCCCCGCATTGTCCGGTCCGCGCATCGCAACGGGTGAGACCAGGGGCCACGAACCTGCCCTGCCACGGCAGTCACGCTGAATCGTTCAGCCTGTCCGCCTTGCGAACCCGTGGCGCGGCATCCATCCCCTTGCCACGCGCGTATATGCATCCGCCGATGACCGACCTGATCGTCCTGCGCCCGGAAGGCTTGTATTGCCCCGCCGGCGACTTCCATATCGACCCATGGCGTCCGGTGCCGCGGGCGGTCATCACCCACGGCCATGGCGACCATGCGCGCACTGGCATGGGCGACTACCACGCGGCCGCGCCCGGGCTGCCAATCCTGCAATGGCGGCTGGGCGCGCAGGCCTACCACCCGCACGCCTACGGCGACGCGTTCGCGCTCGGCGATGCGCGGGTGTCGCTGCATCCCGCGGGCCACGTGCTGGGCAGCGCGCAGGTGCGGATCGAGGTCGATGGCGAGGTCTGGGTGGCGTCCGGCGACTACAAGCGCCAGCACGACCCGACCTGCGCGCCGCTCGAGGTCGTGCCCTGCGACGTGTTCATCACCGAGGCCACCTTCGGCCTGCCGATCTACCGCTGGCCGGACACTGCGGAGGTGGCGCGCGGTATCGTGGCCTGGCGCGAGGAATGCGCCGCGCGCGGCGAAACCGCGATCCTGTACTGCTACGCGCTGGGCAAGGCGCAGCGCCTGCTCGCCGAGCTCGCCGCGCATACCGACCGCCCGGCCTTCCTGCACGGCGCGATCGACACCGGCACCACGATCTACCGCGATGCGGGCATCCCCATGCTTGGGACGCGGCGGGTGGCCGACGAGGCGCGTGGCGGCGATTTCGCCGGCGAACTGGTGCTGGCCCCGCCCTCCGCCGCCGGCAGCCCGTGGATTCGCCGCTTCCGCAAGGCGCAGCAAGGCTTCGCCTCGGGCTGGATGCGGATCCGCGGCAACCGGCGCCGACGCAACTACGACCGCGGCTTCGTGGTCTCCGACCATGCCGATTGGCCGGCGCTGCTGCGCACCGTCCGCGAGACCGGCGCGCGGCGCGTGATCGCCACCCACGGCGCCACCGATGCGCTGGTCCGCGCCCTGAACGACGCCGGCATCGCCACGGGCGTGTTCCGCACCGACTACGGCGGCGACGACTGATGCGCCGCTTCGCCGACCTGTTCACCCGCCTGGATCGCAGCACCGGCACCGGCGACAAGCGTGCCGCGCTGGTCGCGTACTTCCGCGACGCGCCGCCCGCGGACGCCGCGTGGGCGCTCTGGCTGCTGTCCGGCGGCAAGATCGGCGGAAGCCGCGCGCGGATCGCGTCCAGCGGCGAACTGCGCGCCTGGATCGCGGAGGAGAGCGCGACCCCGTCGTGGCTGGTCGACGACAGCTACGACGCGGTGGGCGACCTCGCCGAGACCCTCACCCTGCTGCTGGACGATCCCGCCACGCCGGCGCCCGACCTGCCCCTGCATGCCTGGATCGAGCAGCGCCTGCTGCCGGTCGCGAATGCCGACGCGGCATCGCGCCGCGAGGTGGTCGTCGCGGCATGGCGCAGCCTGCCGTTCGCCGAGCGCTTCCTGTTCAACAAGCTGTTGACCGGCGCGTTGCGGGTCGGTGTGTCGCGCGGGCTGGTGCAGCAGGCGCTGGCCGAAGCCTCGGGTGTCGACATCGCGCTGATCGCGCAACGCATGCTGGGCGAGTGGACCCCGAGCGCGGCGTTCCTGCAGCGGCTCACCTCGCGCGAGGCGCAGCCGGGCGATGCGGCGTCGCCCTACCCGTTCTTCCTCGCGTCGCCGCTGGAAGGCGAACCGGACGCGCTGGGCCCGATCGCGGACTGGCTGCTCGAATGGAAGTGGGACGGCATCCGCCTGCAGTTGATCCGCCGCGCCGGCGACATCGCGCTGTGGTCGCGCGGCGAGGAACGCCTCGACGGCCGGTTCCCGGAGATCGAAGCCGCGCTCGCCACGCTGCCGCGGGATGCGGTGCTCGATGGCGAGCTGCTGGGCTGGCGCGATGGCGATGCCCCGCTGCCGTTCACCGCGCTGCAGACCCGTATCCAGCGCCGCAAGCCCGGCGCGAAGACGCTCGCCGACACGCCCGTGCGCGTGCTCGCCTACGACCTCCTCGAGCTCGATGGCGACGACCTCCGCGCGCATCCGCTGGAGGCGCGCCGCGCCCTGCTGGAAGCGCTGCTCGAGCGCCATCGCGATCCGCGCATCGCGGTGTCGCCGCGGGTGGAGGCCGCCACCTGGGCGGATGCCGCCGGGTTGCGCGCGGGCAGCCGCGCACGCGGCGTCGAAGGACTGATGCTCAAGCGCCGGGCCGCGCCGTACCAACACGGGCGCAAGCGCGGCGACTGGTGGAAGTGGAAGATCGATCCGCTGACCATCGACGCGGTGCTGCTGTATGCGCAGGCCGGCCACGGGCGGCGCAGCACGCTCTACACCGACTACACCTTCGGCCTGTGGGATGGCGACGCGCTGGTGCCGGTCGCCAAGGCCTATTCCGGGCTGGACGACCGCGAGATCCTCAAGCTCGACGCCTGGATCCGCGCGCACACCACCGAGCGTTTCGGGCCGGTGCGGGCGGTCACCCACCAGCAGGTGTTCGAGCTCGGCTTCGAAGCCGTCAACCGTTCGTCGCGCCACAAGTCGGGCGTCGCGGTGCGCTTCCCGCGCATCCTGCGCTGGCGCCACGACAAGCCCATGCAGGAGGCGGACCGCCTCGACGCCTTGAAGGCGCTGGCGCGATGACCGGCACGCCGCGCGCCTGCATCGATGCGCCCCTCGCCGAGTGGTTCGCACGCCAGGGCTGGACGCCCGCCCCGTTCCAGCGCAAGGCCTGGTCGCATTACCTCGCCGGCCGCGACGGCCTGCTGGTCACGCCGACCGGCAGCGGCAAGACCCTGGCCGCGTTCGGCGGTCCCTTGCTGCAGGCCCTGCGCGAACCCCCGCAGCCCAAGGCGAAGCGCGGCCAGCCGGCGGCACCGCGCACCCGTGTCCTGTGGATCACGCCCCTGCGTGCGCTGGCCAGCGACACCGCGCGCGCCCTGCGCGAACCGCTGGCCGCGCTGGGGCTGCCGTGGACGGTGGCGATGCGCACCGGCGATGCCTCGGCGCGCGACAAACGCCTGGCGCGCAACGGGCAAGCCGAGGTGCTGGTCACCACGCCGGAGTCGCTGGCCCTGCTCCTGTCCTATCCCGAGACCGCGCCGCAACTCCACGGCCTGCGCGCGATCGTCGTCGACGAGTGGCATGAATTGCTCGACAGCAAGCGCGGGGTGCTGCTGCAACTGTGCCTGGCCCGGGTGCGCGCGCTGTCTCCGCGGGTGCGCACCTGGGGCCTGTCGGCGACGCTGGGCAACCTCGCCGAGGCGCGCGACGTGCTGCTGCCGCATGCACCCGATGCGCCGATCCTGGATGCCGCCCGGCCACGTTCGCTGACCCTCGACACCCTGCTGCCCGACGCCGGCGAACGCTTTCCCTGGGCCGGCCACCTGGGCCTGTCCCAGTTGCAGCGGGTGGTCGCCCGGCTTGCCGGCGTGCGCAGCACCCTGCTGTTCGCCAACACGCGCTCGCAGGCGGAGCTGTGGCACAAGGCCCTGCAGTCGGTTTGGCTGGACGATCCCGCCACGCTGGCGCTGCACCACGGCTCGATCGATCCCGCGCTGCGCCAGGCCGCCGAGCAGGGCCTGCGCGACGGCAGCGTGCGTTGCGTCGTGGCGACCTCCAGCCTCGACCTGGGCGTGGATTTCCCGGCCGTCGACCAGGTCATCCAGCTGGGCAGCCCGAAGGGCCTGTCGCGCCTGCTGCAGCGCGCCGGGCGCGCGCGCCACCGCCCGGGCGAAGCCGGCCACGTCCTCTGCGTCCCCACCCATGCCCTGGAACTGGTCGAGTACGCCGCAGCGCGCAAGGCCTTGCAGGCGGGCCGCGTGGAGGCGAGGACGCCGCCGCGCCTGTCGCTGGACGTGCTCGCCCAGCATTGCGTCACCCTCGCGCTGGGCGGCGGCTTCGATCGCGATGCGCTGTTCGCCGAGGTCCGCGGCACGCATGCCTTCGCCGGCCTCGACCCGGCCGACTGGCAGGCGGTGCTCGACTTCATCGTCCAGGGCGGCGCCGCGCTGGCGCATTACCCCGACTACCACCGCGTGGTGATCGGCGATGACGGCCTGTACCGCGTGACCGACCCCAAGGTCGCGTTCCGCCACCGGTTGTCGATCGGCACCATCGCCAGCGATGGCCATGTCTCGGTGCAGTTCGCCAAGGGCGGGCGGCTCGGCGCGGTGGAGGAAAGCTTCATCGGCAGGCTGCGGCCGCGCGACCGCTTCCAGTTCGCCGGCAAGACCCTGGAGCTGGTCCAGCTGAAGGACATGACCGCCTACGTGCGCCTCGCCAAGCGGCAGGACGGCATCGTCCCGCGTTGGCAGGGCAGCCGGATGCCGCTGTCGAGCATGCTGGGCGCGGCGGTCGAGGCCGCGCTGTCCGGACCACGCGACACCCCCGAGCTGCGTGCGGTGGCGCCGCTGCTGGACACCCAGGCCCGGATGTCCGCCCTGCCCGCGCCGGGCACGCTACTGGTCGAGCAACTCGCCACCCGCGAAGGCTGGCACCTGTTCCTGTATCCGTTCGCGGGCCGCGCCGTGCATGAAGGGCTTGCCGCCCTGCTCGCCCTGCGCTGGGGACGCCTGCAGCCGAACACCTTCGGCTTCGCGGTGAACGATTACGGCCTCGCGCTCACCGCGCAGGCCCCACATGCGCTGGACGCCGAGCAACTCCGGCAGTTGCTGGACGCGGGCAACCTGCTGGAGGACCTGCAGGCGGCGTTGAACATGGCCGAACTGGCGCGCAGGCAATTCCGCGACATCGCCCGCGTCGCTGGCCTGCTGCCGCCCTCGCTGCCCGGTCGCGCGCCACGCTCGATGCGCCAGCTGCAGGCCTCCAGCGGCCTGCTGTTCGACGTGCTGGCCCGATTCGATCCGGGCCACCTTCTGCTGGCCCAGGCCCGGCGCGAAGTGCTGGACGCGCAACTGGACGTCCAGGCGCTGCGCACGACCCTGCGCGACCTCGGCGACCGTCGGTTGGCGATGCAGGCGCCGGCCGCGCTGACGCCGCTCGCCTTCCCGCTGTGGGCGGAAGCGATGCGCGGCAGCCTGAGCACGGAGGACTGGAGCACGCGCATGCGCCGCGCCGCGGACGCGCTGGAGCGCCGGCATGGATGACGGACTCGCGCTCGCGCTGGCCGGCGAACCGATGCGGCTGCTGGCGGATCGCGCGCTGTACTGGCCGGCGCGTCGGCGCCTGCTGGTCGCCGACCTGCACTTGGGCAAGGCCGATACCTTCCGCGCCGCGGGGATCGCGTTGCCCAGCGGCGGCACCGCGCTCGACCTGGGGCGGCTGGCGACACTGGCCCGATCCACCGGTGCGACCTCGGCGTGGATCCTCGGCGACGTCCTCCACGGACGATCCGACCTGCGCGCCTGGCGTCTTGCCTGGCAGGGCTTTCGCGAGGCCACCCCGGCGCTGGAGATCGCGGTGATCGACGGCAACCACGACCGCGCGCTGGCCGGCGCCGGCCTCGACCTGGCGTTGCTGGGCGATGCCGTCGAGGAGGGTCCCTTCCTGCTGCGCCATGCGCCGGCCCGCGATCCGCACCGGCACGTGCTGTGCGGACACCTCCACCCCGTCCTGAAGCTGCCCGCGCTCGCGCGTGCACCGGCGTTCTGGCTGCGGCGCGACTGCACCGTGCTGCCCGCGTTCTCCGCGTTCACCGGCGGGACGCCGATCCGGCTCGCCGCCGGCGAGGCGGCGGTGGCCTGCAATGGCGAGGCGCTGGTCGAGGTCAGGCGATCGACGTCGCCGGGTTGAGGTCCGCCGGCACGGGCACCGGCGCCCAGCCTTGCGGCAGCCGCCGCGGATCGCGCAACAGCCGCTGCCGCGCCTCGTCAGCCTCCTGCTGCGCCAGCGGCACCAGCAGTTCCACCTGCTGGCCCAGCTTGCGCGCCACTGCCACGCCATCGCGCAGCAGCAGGCGCGCGCCGGACTGCCGCGGCAGCTTCTCGCCGGGCAACAGGGTCCCGACCAGGTTCAGCGGATCGCTGGCGGCGACCACGATCCATTCGCCATCCACCGGGCGCTTGCGGATGGCACGCAGGGCCGCGACCGCTTCCGGCAATGCGTACTGCTCGCCGGCGAGGCCCGCCACGAAGCGGCCGCCGCGCAGTTCGCCCGAGGCCTCCATGCGCCGGTACACGCGCACGAGGTCGCGCCAGGGCGGCAACCAGTCGGCTTCGCGCTCGAGCAGGCGCCAGCACACCAGGCCATGGCGCCGCAGCAGGACGCGCGCCACGTGTTCGAGCGCCGCATCGTCGGTGCCGTCCTGCATGCCTGCGGGCGACGCCGGCCGCGCCAGCGCCCAGCGCCCGGCATCGCGGATGCCCGAGAACTGGCCGCGGCGCAGGCGCCGGCTCCCGGCGGGCGGGCGCTTGGCCTGCGGTAGCAGCAGCGCGCGCAACCCGCCGAAGCTGTCGCAGGTGACTTGGCCGCGCGCGACCAGTTCGGCCAGCGCATCCTCCAGTTCCGGCTGCAACAGGCGGCAGCGCGCTTCCAGCTCATCGAAGAATTGCGCGCCATGCGCTTGGATGGCATCGCGCACCTTCAGCGCGCGCGAGGACAGCGGCGCGTCGTCGCGCCCGCCGCCGGCGAGCCGCGTCCAGCGCGCCAGTTCACGCCGCGGCAGCAGCACCAGCGGAGTCGCGCGCACCGGCCCGCGCCCGCCCTTGCGGGTGTCCGCCGCGGGCGCGCGCAGGCGCGTCCAGGCGATGCGCCCGGCGCTGCATTGCGCATCCAGCCAGTCGATCGCGTAATCGGCGAGGCGCGTCGGCAGGAGTTCGGCTTCCCAGCTCGCCGCCGGCGCTTCCCAGCCTTCCAGCTGCGCGAGCACGCTAGCCAGCGCATCCGGACCGCGCAGGCGCGAACGCGCGCTGGCGTGCTGCCAGTCGCACAGGAAGCGCATCGCATCCGCCGGCGACACCGGTTCGATCTCGCGGCGCAGCCGGCCCAGGGTATTGCGATGGATGCGCGCGAGCAGGTGGCGTTCGCACCACTGCTCGCCAACCAGCGCCGGATCGAACGACCCGCGCATCGCGGTGCCCTCGACTTCCAGGGCGGCGGCGGACAACGCGACATCTTCCTCGCCCACGCCAAGCAACGCCGCCAGCGTGGCCGCTCGCAGCGGGCCGGTTGCACCCAGGCGGCCGCGCACCAGTTCGCGCAGCGCCTCCTCGCGCGACCACGCAACCGCGAACGCCGCCGGCACCCTCACCTCGGGATGGCGGGCCGCGCCGGCATGCACCGCCTCGACCTGCGGCAGCCGTTCGGTCGCCACCCACAGGCCTTCGTCCACCTCCACGCGGGTCGCGCGGCCGGCGGCGGCCAGCGCCTGCAACCACGCCAGCCAGCCATCGCGCGCAGCTTCCGCCTGCGTCGCCACGCCGAGCTGCATCAGCGCCTCGTGCATCTCGTCCGGGTTGCGCGGCACCGGCCACGCGTCCTCACGCACGCCGGCGATCGCCTCGGCATCCAGCACGCCGAGGTCGCGCGCCGCGGCACCGCCGAGGCCGCGGCCCTGCACCGCCTGGGTGCGGCGCTCCTCCAGCGGCGCGTCGTCGAGGAAGGCGTAGGGCGCGGCGTTCAGCGCCTCCGCGGCGAACACGCTCGGCGCGGTGAGGTCGCGGGCGACGATGTCGATCGCGCCGGACTCGATGCCGCGCAGCACCGCCAGCCAGCCCTCGGCATCCATCGCCTCCTGCAGGCAGTCGTCGAGGGTCTGCCGCACCAGCGGATGGTCCGGGACTTCGCGGTCGCCGACGATGTTCTCCAGGCAGGCCACCTGGTCCGGGAACACCGTGGCCAGCAGGTCCTCCGACTTCATCCGCTGCAATTGCGGCGCCACCTTCCTGCCCGACGAAAAGCGCGGCAACGCCAGCGCCGTCACCGCATTCCAGCGGAACCGGGTCGGGAACAGCGGCGCATCCAGCAACGCCTGCACCAGGATGTCGCGGGCGGTGTTCGAATGCAGGAAGCCGGCAACATCGACCAGCGGGAAGCTGTGGCTGGTGGAGAGCGACAGCACGATGGCGTTCTCGGTAGCCGCCGCCTGCAGCTCGAAGTTGAAGCTGCGGCAGAAGCGCTTGCGCAAGGCCAGGCCCCAGGCCTTGTTGATGCGGCTGCCGAACGGCGCGTGGATCACGAGGTGGGTGGAGCCGGCCTCGTCGAAGAAGCGCTCCATCGCCAGTTGCCGCTGCGTCGGCAGCAGCCCGAACCCGGCCACCTGCTCCGCGCAGTACGCGAGCAACTGCCCGGACGCGGCATCGCACAGGCCCACCTCGTCACGCAGCCAGGCACCGGCAATCTCCACGCCCTGCGCCAGCCGCTGCTGCAGTTCCTCGCGCAGGCGCGAGACCGCATGCGACAACGCGTCGCTGCGCCCGGGCGCCTCGCCCAACCAGAACGGGATCGACGGCGGCGCGCCCTGCGCATCCTCGACCCGCAACCTGCCGGGCTCGATCTTGCGGATGCGATAGCTGGCATTGCCGAGCTGGAAGATGTCGCCCGCCAGGCTCTCGATCGCGAAATCTTCGTTGACGGTGCCGATCGACACCGCCTGCGGCTCCAGCAACACGGTGTAGTCGCCGACGTCGGGGATGGTGCCGCCGCATTGGGTCGCCACCTGGCGCGCGCCCTTGCGCCCGCGCAGCTGGCGGTTCACCGCATCCCGGTGCACCCACGCACCGCGCGTCCCGAAGCGGCTCGCATAGCCCTCGGCCAGCATGCCCAGCACCGCATCGAAGTCGGCGCGCGGGAGGGCGCGGTACGGCCAGGCCCGGCGCACCAGCGCGAACAGCGCGTCCTCGTCGCAGTCGCGGTTGGCGACCTCGGCGACGAGGCTCTGCGCCAGCACGTCCAGCGGCGCCTCCGGCATCCGCAGCTGGTCGAGCTCGCCGCGGCGGATCGCATCCAGCATCGCGGCGCATTCGAGCAGGTCGTCGCGGGTGGAGGGGAACAGGCGCCCCTTCGGCACCCCGCCGACGTGGTGGCCGGCGCGCCCCACCCGCTGCAGGAAGGCGGCGATGCTGCGCGGGCTGCCGAGCTGGCAGACCAGGTCGACATCGCCGATGTCGATGCCCAGTTCCAGCGATGCGGTCGCCACCAGGACGGTCAGCTCGCCGCGCTTGAGGCGTTGCTCCGCGTCCAGCCGCAGCTCGCGCGAGAGGGAACCGTGGTGCGCGGCCACGTGTTCCTTGCCCAGCCGTTCCGACAGGTGGCGTGCGGCGCGCTCGGCCATCCGTCGCGTGTTGACGAACACCAGCGTGGTGCGATGGGTCGCCGCCAGCGCCTGCAGGCGGTCGTAGACCTGCTCCCACTGCTCGTTGCTGGCGACCGCCGCCAGCGGCGTCGGCGGCAGCTCCAGCGCGAGGTCGCGGCGCTTGCCATGGCCGATGTCGACGATCGCGCAATCCGGCGTGCCGGCGGCATCCACGCGTCCGCTGCCGACCAGGTAGCGCGCGGCGGCGACGATCGGTTCCTGCGTCGCGGACAGGCCGATGCGGTTGATGCGGTGCGCGCACAGGGCCTGCAGGCGCTCCAGCGACAGCATCAGGTGGCTGCCGCGCTTGTTCGGCACCAGCGCGTGGATTTCGTCCACGATCACCGTGCGCACGCCGGCCAGCATTGCCCGTCCGGAGGCAGAGCCGAGCAGCACGTACAGCGATTCCGGGGTGGTCGCGAGCAGGTGCGGCGGCCGCCGCCGTTGCAGCGCGCGTTCGTTCTGCGGGGTATCGCCGGTGCGCACCGCGGTGCGGATGTCGACATCGGGCAGCTGCAGCGCGGCCAGCTCCTCGCGGATGCCCTGCAAGGGCAGCTCGAGGTTGACGTGGATGTCGTTCGACAGCGCCTTCAACGGCGACACGTACAGCACCAGGGTGGCGTCCGGCAGCCCGCTCGCCAGTCCTTCGCGCACCAGCGCATCGATGCCCGCGAGGAAGGCGGTGAGCGTCTTGCCCGAACCGGTGGGCGCGGCGACCAGCACGTCGCGGCCGCCGACGATCGCCGGCCATGCGGCTTGCTGGGCCTCGGTGGGGGCCGGGAAGCGGCGCGCGAACCAACCTGCGACCGCCGGATGGAACGCCTGGAGCGCGGGATGCACGGCCATGGCCGGATTATCGGCCGCGCTGGCCGGGCCGGCCTGAACGGGCGTCAGGAAGTCGATGCGCAGTTGGGCATTCACGCCGGCATGCTGCGCGCCCGCCGTCTCGGATCCTGAGACGCGGGCGGCTTCAGCCGCCGCGGAACAGCCGGCGGTACTCCGGGGCAAGCACCGGCAACAGCACCGCCGCGGGGACGTCCGCGGTGCGCGTGCCATCGGAATACGGCCCGACCTGGTACGGCGGGAACACGAAGCGCAGCGCGCGGATGCGACCGTCGGCATCCACCACCGGCTCGAAGCGGGCGAAGTTCGCGGCCTTGGGCGCGGTGCCGTCGGCGATCATCTTGCTGCCGTTCTCCAACATCGCGGCGCGGTCCGGGCCTTCCACCGCATCGGCGTCGAGGCGCTGGGCGAGCCCGGTCATCAACTGCTCGCGGGCGGCATCGGCGACCACCTGCCAGCCGTCCGGCGCCACCACCAGCTTCTCGGCGGTGAGCAGCTCGTTGCGGTCCGGCAGCCAGGTGAAGCGCTCGACCAGCGGATTGCCGTGCGCGCCGCCGGTGTAGCTGCTGCCGTCGGCGGCGACCACCACGATGCCCGGCGTGTCGACCAGGCCGGTGAACTGCAGGCTGAGGTCGTAGGGCGCCGTGGGTTTCTGCCCGCCCAGGCCCTGCACCGCCTGCATCAACTCGCCGCGGGCGGCATCGGCATAGGCCTGCAGCGCGCGCGCCAGCTCGGGATACTTCGCCGCCGACTTCGGAAAGCTGATCCCGACGATGTAGTTCGGCGTGGTTTCGACCACGTCCGCCAGCACGACCGGGGCCGCGGCGGGCGGGGTCGACGTGGCGGCGTCCT
>JAFLEB010000078.1 GCA_017302075.1 Lysobacterales bacterium | reverse complement strand
GCCACCAAAACGCTCCGCGCCCACCTTCGTCAGCGCCGCCGTCAGCGTCGTCTTGCCGTGGTCCACGTGACCAATCGTGCCCACGTTCACGTGGGGCTTGGTGCGCTCGAACTTACCCTTTGCCATGGTTGCGTCTCTCGGAGTGCCCGACTGGAGCAGGCGTGAAGTTGCTTGGAGATGGTGCTCACGAATGGAATCGAACCATCGACCTCCTCCTTACCAAGGAGGTGCTCTACCGACTGAGCTACGTGAGCAGATTGTGCGAGGCGGGCCTGACGTCGCGATGCAATGGTGGAGCGGGAGACGGGAATCGAACCCGCGCTAGTAGCTTGGAAGGCTACAGTTCTACCATTGAACTACTCCCGCGCCGGGAGCCCTGCCTGTGTTGCGCCGGTGGCTGGTAAGGCCGCCGGGTACCGCGAAATCCGGGTGGAGCTGGTGGAGGGAGGTGGATTCGAACCACCGAAGGCGTAAGCCAGCAGATTTACAGTCTGCCCCCGTTGGCCGCTTGGGTATCCCTCCGATTTTCCTCGATGGCGGGCGATGAAGCCCTCCAAAGAGCCCGCAATTTTGACCGCCGGGTTCCGGGCTGTCAACGGTCTCGCGCGGAAATTTCCCGGCTCGACAAATCAGCAAGCGCGCGAGCTCCGCGCTCCCGGTCAGACGTTGAAGCGGAAATGCAGGACATCGCCCTCCTGCACCCGGTATTCCTTGCCCTCCAGGCGCAGGCGGCCGGCGTCGCGAGCGCCCGATTCGCCGCGGTACTTCACGAAGTCGTCGAAGCCGATGGTCTCGGCGCGGATGAAGCCCTTCTCGAAATCGGTGTGGATCACCGCCGCGGCCTGCGGCGCGGTGGCCCCGGCCCTGACCGTCCACGCCCGGACTTCCTTGACCCCGGCGGTGAAGTAGGTCTGCAGGCCGAGCAGCTTGTAGGCCGCGCGGATCAGCCGGTTCAGGCCCGGCTCGTCGAGCCCGAGGTCGGCCAGGAAGGCGTCGCGGTCGGCATCGTCGAGCTGGCTGAGCTCTTCCTCGATCGCCGCGGACACCGGCACCACTTCGGCGCCTTCGGCCACCGCGTGCGCGCGCACCGCGTCGAGGTGAGGATTGCCCTCGAAGCCGTCCTCGAGCACGTTGGCGACGTACATCACCGGCTTGAGGGTCAGCAGGAACAGCTCGCGCACCGCGGCCTTCTCGTCCTCGTCCAGCGCGACCGAGCGCGCCGACTTGCCCTGGTCCAGCGCCACCCTCAGCTTCTGCAGGACCTCGATCCGGGCCTTCGCGTCCTTGTCGCCGCCCTTGGCCACCCGCTCGTAGCGGGCGATCGCCTTGTCCACCGACTCCAGGTCGGCCAGCGCCAGCTCGGTGTCGATGGTCTCGATGTCGGCGATCGGGTCGACCTTGTTCGCCACGTGGATCACGTCGGGGTGCTCGAAGCAGCGGACCACGTGGCAGATCGCGTCGACCTCGCGGATATGGGCCAGGAACTTGTTGCCCAGGCCTTCGCCGCTGGCCGCGCCGGCCACCAGGCCGGCGATGTCGACGAACTCCACCGCGGTGGGCACCACCTTCTGCGGCTTGACGATGTCGCTCAGGGCGACCAGGCGCGGGTCCGGCACCGGCACCACGCCGACGTTCGGCTCGATGGTGCAGAACGGGAAGTTGGCGGCGGCGATGCCGGCCTTGGTCAGCGCGTTGAAGAGGGTCGACTTGCCGACGTTCGGCAGGCCGACGATGCCGCATTTGATGCCCATTGTCGCGTTTCGCTCCGTTACCGCACGCGCCGGGGCGCATGCGAGAGAAATCAGTGCGGGCGCGGCGTGTGCAGCCGCGTCATCGCATCCATGAAATTGCCGGCGACGGCGATCGGCAGCGCGTCGAGCGCGTCGTCGATGGCGCGCAGGATCGACGCCTCGTCGTCCTTGCCGGGCCGCCCCAGGACCCAGGGGGTGACCTTGTCCTTGTGCCCGGGATGGCCGATGCCGACCCGCAGGCGGTGGAACTTGCCATGCCCCAGCAGGCGCATGGTGTCGCGCAGGCCGTTCTGGCCGCCGTGGCCGCCGTCGAACTTGAACCGGGCCACGCCCGGCGACAGGTCCAGCTCGTCGTGCGCCACCAGCATCTCCTCGGGCTCGATCTTCCAGTAGCGCAGCGCCGCCGCGATCGACTTGCCGGAGAGGTTCATGAAGGTGGCCGGCTTCAACAACCAGACCGGTTGCCCGGCGATCTCGACCTTGGCGGTCTCGCCGAACAGCTTGCTTTCCAGCCCGAAGCGGGCGCGCTCACGCTCGGCCAGGGCGTCCACAAACCAGAACCCGGCGTTGTGCCGGGTTCGGGTGTGTTCGGGACCGGGATTGCCCAGCCCGACGATGAGGCGCAAGCCAGCCATCGAGAGCGACATCCTTCGAATTCAGCTCGTGCGAGGCAAGGAGCGCCGGCGAAGACAGTACATCCTGTACGGCAAGCCGGTGCGACGCAGCCTCGCGCCGAGATGGATCGAAGGATTACTTGTCGTCCTTCTTGGCGGCCTTGGTCGCCGGCACTTCGGCGGCGTCCGGCGCGGCGGCGTCGACCTCCTCTTCCTTCGCATGCTTGGCGATCACGACGGCGACGTCGTGCTCCTTGCCCAGCTTCAGCTCCGGGATCTCCACGCCGGCCGGCAGCTTCAGCTCGGACAGGTGGATGATGTCGCCGACGCTCAGCGCGCCGAGGTCGACCTCGATGAACTCCGGCAGGTCCTTCGGCAGGCAGCTCACTTCCACTTCGTTCAGCTCGTGCAGGACCAGCACGCCCGCGGTCTTGCCGGCCGGCGACTTGTCCTCGTTGAGGAAGTGCAGCGGCACGCTGGCGCGCAGGGCCTGGTCGGCGCTGACGCGCTGGAAGTCCAGGTGCATGATCAGCTGCTTGAACGGATGGCGCTGGATGTCGCGCAGCAGGACCTGCTGGACGTCGCCAGCGAGGCTCAGGTCCAGGATGGAGGAGTAGAACCACTCGTTCTGGCTGGCCAGCCAGACCTTCTCGTGGTCGAGTTGGATGGCGACCGGGTCCAGGCCGCCACCGTAGACGATGGCCGGGATCTTGCCGGCGGTACGGAGGCGGCGGCTCGCACCCTTGCCCTCGACTGCGCGGCGTTCGACGTTGATTTCATGCGTTGCCATGTTGTTTCACTCTCGTTGCATTGGAGCCGCCTCGCGGCGGCAGTGGACGCTCACCCGCGACCAGGCGAGCGTGGGTGCGGCGACGGCGCGGGGCCGGCGTCGCGGATCGGTGTCAGTCGACGTACAGCGAACTGACGGATTCGCCGAACGCCACCCGGCGGATGGTCTCGGCGAGCAGCTCGGCGACGCTGAGCTGGCGGATCTTGCCGCAGGCGCGGGCGGCGTCCGAGAGCTTGATGGTGTCGGTCACCACCAGCTCGTCCAGCTGCGACCTGGCGATGTTGTCCAGCGCCGCGCCCGACAGCACCGGATGGGTGCAGTAGGCCGCGACCTTGCGCGCGCCGCGCTCCTTCAGCGCATTGGCGGCGGCGCACAGGGTGCCGGCGGTATCGACGATGTCGTCGACCAGCACGCAGGTCTTGCCCTCGACGTCGCCGATGATGTTCATCACCGTCGCGACGTTGGCCTTCGGCCGGCGCTTGTCGATGATCGCGAGGTCGGCGTCGTCCAGGCGCTTGGCGATCGCCCGCGCGCGCACCACGCCGCCGACGTCCGGCGAGACCACGATCAAGTTGTCGGTGCCGTGCGCGCGCCAGATGTCCGCCAGCAGCAGCGGCGAGGCGTACACGTTGTCGACCGGGATGTCGAAAAAGCCCTGGATCTGGTCGGCGTGCAGGTCCACCGTCAAGACCCGGTCGGTGCCCACCGCGCCGAACATCTTGGCGGCGACCTTGGCGGTGATCGGCACCCGCGACGAGCGCGGGCGACGATCCTGGCGGGCATAGCCGAAGTACGGCACCACCGCGGTCACGCTGGCCGCCGAGGCGCGCTTGAGCGCGTCCACCAGGACCAGCAGCTCCATGAAGTTCTCGGCGGTCGGCGCGTTGGTCGGCTGGATGATGAACACCTCCTGCCGGCGCACGTTCTCCTCGATCTCGACCTGCACCTCGCCGTCCGAGAACCGGCTCACCAGCGCCTTGCCCGGGCGGATGCCCAGCTCGCGGCACACGGCATCGGCAAGCGGCCGGTTGGCGTTGCCGGAGAACACCAGGAGATTGCGATCGTCTTGCATGGCTTCGGGTACCCGCTGCGCTCTGACCGTGGCGGTGCGATGGACCGCGCGATGGCTTGCGCGGCGGGGAGGTACGCATGGACCGGGCGCACCTGACGGGTGAATTGGCAGGGGCGGAAGGATTCGAACCTACGCATGCCAGGATCAAAACCTGGTGCCTTAACCGCTTGGCGACGCCCCTTCGTTGTAGCGCTCCACCGCATCCAGCAGTGGCGACCGATCCGCGCCGCGCGCCAGCCAGGCATTGGTGCCGGGCGGCAGCGAAGCGAGCGCCCGTTCGGCGGACTCGCGGTCGGCGAATTCGACGAAGCAGGCGCTGCCCGAACCCGTCAAGCGCGGCGTGCCGATGCCGGCCAGCACGGCGAACAGGGCCTCGACGGCGGGTTCGCGGCGGCGCAACACCGGCTCGAACGCATTGTCGAGCACGGTTCCGGAAAGGAAGCCGCCTATTGTCGCGGGCACGGCATTCCGCGTCAAATCAGGCGCTTGGAACAGCGCCGCGGTCGCGGCATGCACCCCGGGATGGGCCAGCACGTACCACGCCGGCGGCAGCTCGATCGGCGTCAGCCGCTCCCCCACCCCTTCCGCCCAGGCGTTGCGCCCGCGGACGAACACCGGGACATCCGCGCCCAACGCCAGCCCCAGGGATTCGAGGCGGTCGCACGGCAGCCCAAGTCCCCACAGCCGATCCAGCGCCACCAGGACAGTGGCGGCATCCGACGAGCCCCCACCCAGGCCGCCGCCCATCGGAATGCGCTTTTCGATGCCGATATCGACACCTTGCGTGCATTTGGCTTCAATTTGTAGCAATTTCGCGGCACGCACGAGCAGGTCGTCGGCTTCGGCGACACCGTCCGCGCCGGGGCCGATCCGCCGGACCAGACCATCCGCACGCGGCCGCAACCGCACCTCGTCGCCCCAGTCCAGCAGGCGGAACACGGTCTGCAGGGCGTGGTAGCCGTCCGCGCGTCGGGCGGTGATGCGCAGGAACAGGTTCAGCTTGGCCGGCGCCGGCCAGCGGCTCCAACCCGTCGCATCGATGCCGGCGCTCATGGCCGTGCGCGGGTCATTCCAGCCCCCAGCGCTCGACCAGCACGCGCACCCGGTCCTCGCCGCGGCTGGCGTTGATCCGGTGCGGCATCGGCAGGCGGCTGAAGGGATCGATGCGCCAGTCGTCGTACTCCAGTACCCAGCCGCCCTGTTCGATCCGTCGCGGCAGCAGGTCGGCGCCGACACCGGTGCGCGGCGGGCCGAACCGCGCCGGATCCCCCTCGATGCCGCGCATCCAGCAGCCCAGCGCATCCAGCGGCACATCCCAGCCGGTCGCGTCGCGCAGCAGGCGGGCCGCGTCGTCCCCCTGCAGGGGGCCCTGCGGACCGCCGCTGAGGGTGATGCCGGCGCGATTGCGCTCCAGCAGCCAGCCCTGGCGAGTGATCGGGGCCGACAGCAGCAGCCGCAACTCGCCGCCGCCCTGGGTCCATTCGATGTTGCCGCTGCCGCCCTCGCGCCCGTTCGACAGCGCGAAGCGCCCGGTCATGACCCAGGCCGGCGCGTCGCAGCCATGCGCCTGCAGGCCAAGCGCGGCCGCGCGGCTGTGCTGGGCAGCCTCTCCCTCCGCGGAGCCGTAGGCTAGCGGCGGCGGGGCCGGCAGGCTGGCGCAACCGGCCAGGCAGGCGGCCGCGAGCGCGGCAAGCCCCGCCCTCACGCGCCGGTCTCCCGCAGCGCGCGCTGCAGCGAGCGGTTGTCCGGGTCCAGCCGCCGCGCCTCGTCGAAATAGTGCCGTGCCTCCTCCTTGCGGCCCAGGGTCCACAGCACCTGGGCGAGGTGGCTGGCGATGTCCGGGTCGGCCTGCAGCGCATAGGCCTGGCGCAGGTGGTCCAGCGCCTCGCGGGCGCGCCCGAGGCGGAACAGCACCCAGCCGTAGCTGTCGATGATCGCCGCGCTCCCGGGCTGGGCCACGCGCGCGCGGTCGATCAGCTGCAGCGCTTCCTGGTAGCGGTCGGTGCGGTCGGCGAGGGTGTAACCGAGCGCGTTCAGCGCATCGACGTCGTCGGCATCGATCACCAGGATGCGGCGGAAGTCGGCTTCCGCCTTGGCGATGTCGTCGCGCCGCTCCCACAAGAGGGCGCGCGAATACAGCAGCGCCTTGTCGTCCGCGAACGCGGCCAGGCCGCGCCCGTAGGCGTCCAGCTCGCCGGCGGCATCGCCATCCTTCAACCGCAACTCGGCCTCGAGCAGGTACGCATCCCGCTGGGCCTCGTCCTCGCCGGTGACGTCGGATTGCAGCGCGCGCAACACCTCGAACGCGGCCGGCTTGCGCCCCAGCGCGTGCAGCACGCTGGCGCGTCGCAGGTTGGCGACCGCCTGGGCCTCGCCACCCGGGACGTTCTGGTACCAGGCCAGCGCTTCCTCGTTGCGGTCGAGGTATTCGGCGACCTGCCCAAGCAGCAGGCGCCGGGTCGGCGAGGGATGGGTGGCGCCGGCCTTCAGTTCCTCGTAGAGCGCGGCCAGCCCGGCCGGGTCCTTGGCCTTGTCGAGCAGGAAGGCGCGCTGCCCATAGCGCGCATCGTCCTGCGGCCCCTGCGCGAGCAGGCGGGCGGCTTCCGCGGGGTCGCCGAGGGCGTCGTATTCGGCGGCGATCGACAGCCGCAGCGGGGGCGGCAGGGTCGGCTGCGCGGCCAGGCCCGCCAGCACGCTGCGGGCCTCGCCGAGCTTGCCGTCCTCGCGCAGCAGTTGCGCGCGCAACAGCACGACCCGCGGCTCGCCGGGGAACTTGGCCACCACCTGCGCCACGATCCGCTCCACCAGCTTCGGCTGGCCCAACCGCTGGGCGAAGCCGCCGAAACCGAGCCAGGGCTCCAGGCTGTCCGGCAGGTCGCCATCGTCGACGACCTCCTCCAGCAGGCCCACCACCAGCGCGGGCTGCTTGCCGACCGCGGCCATCATCGCCGCGAGCACGTTCTTCCAGCCTTCCGATTCGTGGGCCAGCAGCGCGTGCACCGCCTTGCGCGAGGCCCGCCGCTCGCCCGACCGCAGCGCGAGCGTGGCCGCCACCGTCCGCTGCATGTCGCCGCCCGCGGGCGCCATCGCGGTCCACGCCTCATACGCCTCGCGCAACAGGACATCGTCGCCGGCCAGCAAGGCGATCCGCGTGGCGCGTTCGGCCAGCACCGGGTCATTCGCGGCGCGCGCCGCGGCCAGGTAGCCACGCGCGGCCTCCTCCAGCTGGCCATCCTGCAGGGCGAATTCGCCGGCGAGGCTGGCGGCCAACGGGTCCGCGGGCGCGGACGGCGGATCGGCTTGCCGCGCGGGCACCGACCACGCGGGCAACAACAGGGACGCGGCCAGCAACAGGCGGGCCATCGGTCGACGCGGCATGGGCATGGGGGCGGGCCGGTACAATAGTCGTTCGTGCCCGCAGCTTAGCGCAGGCACCTGAATGGAATGACCCGCTGCATGAGCCTGCACGTCCTCGGCATCAACCACCAGACCGCGCCGGTTGCCCTGCGCGAACAGGTGGCGTTCGGCCCGGACGCGCTGGCCGGCGCGCTACAGTCCTTGCGCGCGCTCCCGCAGGTGCACGAGGCCGTGCTGCTGTCCACCTGCAACCGCACCGAGCTCTACGCGCACGCCGACGGCGACGGCCAGTTGCTGGCCGACTGGCTGGCCAGCCACCCGGACGCGGGCCATGACCTGCATGCCTATCTCTATCGACACCGCGACGCGGACGCGGTCCGCCACCTGTTCCGGGTCGCGACCGGGCTGGATTCGCTGGTGCTCGGCGAGCCGCAGATCCTCGGCCAGGTGAAGCAGGCGTGGGCGGTCTCGCGCGAGGCCGGCGCCCTCGGCGGCCAGCTGGACCGGTTGTTCCAGCACGCCTTCGCCACCGCCAAGCGGGCCCGCACCGACACCCGGATCGGCGCCAACCCTGTGTCGGTGGCATCGACCGCGGTGCGCCTGGCACAGGACAACTTCGCCCGCCTCGACGAATCGACCGTGCTCCTGATCGGCGCCGGCGAGACCATCGAACTGGCGGCGCGCCACCTGGTCGAGGCGCGCACCCGGCGGCTGCTGATCGCCAACCGCACGCTGGCGCATGCGCAGGAGCTGGCCAGCCGCCACGGCGGCTACGCACTGCCGCTGGCGGAGCTGGACAAGCACCTCGCCGAGGCCGACATCGTGATCGCGGCGACCGCCAGCCGCGAGCCCGTGCTGCATCGCCCGCAGGTGGAGCACGCGCTGCGCCTGCGCCGGCATCGGCCGATGCTGCTGCTCGACCTCGCGGTGCCGCGCGACATCGCGCATGACGTGTCCGGCCTGCGCGACGTGTTCCTGTACACGGTCGACGATCTGGAACGGGCGATCGAGGACAACCGCCGCAGCCGCCGCGAGGCCGCCGAGCAGGCCGAGGCCATCGTCGAGCTGCAGACCGCCCGCTTCGTCGAGCAACTGCAGGCGCAGGGCCGGCAGCAGCCGGTCGTGCGCCTGCGCGCGCATGGCGAGGCCGCGCGCGCCGAGGCCCTGGCCAAGGCGCGCCAGCAACTGGCCGCGGGGATGCCGCCGGAGCAGGCGCTGGAACTGCTCGCGCACACCCTGACCAACCGCCTGCTGCATGCCCCCACCGTCGCCCTGCGCGAAGCCGCGCTCAGCGGCGATGGCGAACTGGGCCGCGCTGCCGAAAAGCTGTTCCCCGCTGCCGCCCGGGACGCCGGCGACGCATGACCCCGGGCCTGCGCCGCAAGCTGGAAGCGCTGCTGGAGCGGCGCGAGGAAGTGGAGCGCCTGCTCGCCGACCCCGCGGTCGCCGGCGACCAGGCCCGGTTCCGCGGCCTGTCCCGCGAATTCGCCAGCCTGCAGCCGGTGGCCGATGCGCTGGCGGCGGAAGCCAGGGCGCGGGCCGACCTCGCCGCCGCGCAGGCGATGCGCGACGACCCGGAACTGCGCGAACTGGCCGACGACGAGATCGACGCCGCCACCGACCGCCTGCAACACCTGGAAGGCGAACTGCTCGCGCAACTGGTGCCCAAGGACGCCCGCGATGACGGCGGCCTGTACCTGGAAGTGCGCGCCGGCACCGGCGGCGACGAAGCGGCGATCTTCGCCGGCGACCTGTTCCGCATGTACGCGCGCTACGCCGAACGCCGGGGCTGGCGGGTCGAGGTGGAATCCGCCAACCCGGGCGAGCACGGCGGCTACAAGGAAATCGTGGCGCGCATCGAGGGCGACGGCGCCTATGCCCGGCTCAAGTACGAATCCGGCACCCACCGCGTGCAGCGCGTGCCCGCCACCGAGTCGCAGGGGCGCATCCACACCTCGGCGGCGACGGTCGCGATCATCGCGCTGGAGGCCAGCGACGAGGTCGAGGTCGCGATCAACCCGGCCGACCTCAAGGTCGACACCTTCCGCTCCTCGGGCGCGGGCGGCCAGCACGTGAACAAGACCGAGTCGGCGATCCGCATCACCCACGTCCCCAGCGGCGTGGTCGTCGAATCGCAGACCGAGCGCAGCCAGCACGCCAACCGCGACAAGGCGATAAAGCGCCTGCAGGCGATGCTGGTCGAGGCCGAGCTGGAGAAGCGCGCCGCCGCGACCGCCGCCGACCGCAAGCTGCAGGTGGGCAGCGGCGACCGCAGCCAGCGCATCCGCACCTACAACTACCCGCAGGGCCGGATCACCGACCATCGCGTCGAAGGCCTGACCCTGTACGACCTGCCGAACATCCTGGAAGGCGACCTCGACGCGCTGGTGGCGCGGCTGCGCCAGGAACGGCAGGCCGAGGAACTGGCGCGACTGGCGCAGGAGCACTGACATGACCGAGCTTTCGATCTCCCGCGCCGGCCCCGCCGACCTCGATGCACTGGCCCTGCTGTTCGACGCGTATCGCCAGTTCTACGGGCAGGCGACGGACGTGCCCCGCGCCCGCGACTGGCTGCGCAGCCGCCTGCGCGTGGGCGAGTCGGTGGTGCTGGTGGCGAAGCGCGGCGCGGATGCGGTGGGCTTCGTCCAGCTCTACCCGATGTTCTCCTCGGTGCGCACGGCCAGGACCTGGATCCTCAACGACCTGTTCGTCGATCCGGCGGCCCGCCGCGGCGGGGTGGCCCGCGCGCTGCTGGAGGCCGCGGCCGCATTCGCCCGCGAGGACGGCGCCGCCGGCCTGTCGCTGGAAACCGGCCGCGACAATGCCGCGGCGCGCGCGCTGTACCGCGCCGCCGGCTGGCACGAGGACGAGACCCAGTGGTACTCGCTGTCGTTCTCGAAGCAGCATCACTGATGCAGCGCGGGCGGGGCCGGCCTACACTCGGCCGATGACCGCCGCCCCCGACTTCCACGCCCTCTCGCTCTGCGTGCTGACCGTCTCGGACACCCGCACGCCCGCCAACGACACCTCCGGCGACTACCTCTGCGCCGCCCTCGCCGACGCCGGCCATGCGCTGCACGAGCGCGCCATCGTCCGCGACGACAAGTACGCGATGCGGGCGCTGGTCTCGCGCTGGATCGCCGACGACGCGGTCGACGGCATCCTGGTCACCGGCGGCACCGGCTTCACCGGGCGCGACTCCACCCCGGAGGCGCTGCTGCCGCTGCTGGACAAGCCGATGCCCGGCTTCGGTGAGATGTTCCGCGTGCTCAGCTACGACGAGATCGGCAGCAGCACGCTGCAGTCCCGCGCATTCGCGGGGATGGCCAACGCGACCTTCCTGTTCGCCCTGCCCGGTTCGACCTCCGCCTGCCGGACCGCCTGGGAACGGATCATCCGCGCCCAGCTGGACGCCCGCACCAAGCCCTGCAACCTCGCCAACCTGCGCCCCCGCCTGAAGGAGTGACGATGGCCATCGATACCACGCTGCGCCTGCTCAGCAAGGCCTCCGGCCTGACCGTCGCCGACATCGCGACCGCCATCCCGCGCGCCGGCATCGGCACCGTCAACGCCTGGCTGAAGGGCGAGAAGATGCCCGGCCGCGACCAGGTCGACGCCCTCGCCCGGATGTTCGGGGTTCCCGCGGGCGCGCTGCTGTCGGAACTGGCCAGCACCCTGGACCCGGCGCGCACCAAGGGCGAGCACGACCTGCTCGCCGCCTACCGCAGCCTCAATACCCGCCAGCAGGGCGCGCTGCTCGAGGTCGCGCGCAGCATGAAGCCGGCGCGCAAGGCCGCACGGTGAGCAAGCTCAAGCGCAAGCAGTACGAGGCCCTGCTGGAACCGATGCAGGTCGAGCTGGCGAACGCGGCGCGCTGGCTGCAGCACAACGGGCGGCGGCTGGTGGTGGTGTTCGAGGGTCGCGACACCGCCGGCAAGGGCGGTGCGATCGATGCCATCCGCCGCCACCTCAACCCGCGCCAGTGCCGGGTCGCGGCGCTGCCCAAGCCGACCGAGCGCGAAGCCACCCAGTGGTACTTCCAGCGCTACACGGCGCACCTGCCCGCCGCCGGCGAGATCGTGCTGTTCGACCGCAGCTGGTACAACCGCGCCGGCGTCGAGAAGGTCATGGGGTTCGCCAGCGATGCGCAGGTCGCCGCATTCCTGCGCGACGCGCCGGTGTTCGAGCGCCAGCTGGTCGACGACGGCATCCTGCTGTTCAAGTACTGGCTCGGCTGCGACCAGGCGGTGCAGGAAGATCGCTTCGCGGAGCGCCTGGAAGACCCGCTGAAGGGCTGGAAGCTCTCGCCCATCGACCTGCAGGCGCGCGAGCGCTACCGCGCCTACACCGATGCGCGCGAGGCGATGCTGGAGGCGACCCACACCGCGCATGCGCCATGGACGCTGGTCGACTTCAACGACCAGAAGCGCGGCCGCCTGACCCTGCTGCGCGACCTGCTGGACCGCCTGCCCGACACCGCCATCGACGCGCCGGCACTCGCCCTGCCGCCGCTGGCCGGCAAGCCGGCCAGGGAACGCTACCGCATCCTGAAGCCGCTGCCGCCGTTCAAGGCGCCGCGACGGCGCTAGCGCCCTGCGGCGGCCACGGCAGCCCGACCGAGCGCGCGAGCGCGGCATAGCGCGGATCGTCCCGGTATCGCAGCAGCAGGGCGTCGTACAGCAAGGACTGCATGCCGGGGTCGCGCGCCGCGCGCGCCTGCTCCAGCGCGGCGAACATCGCGTCGGGTTCGCCACGCGCGGCATGCAGCTGGGCGATCTGGAAACTCCAGCCGCCGGGGTAGCGGGCCGTGAAATCGCGCAGGGCCGCGTCGGCCGCGCCACGGTCGGCGCCAGCCTGCCGTGCC